>NZ_JALKFT010000157.1:0-202 GCF_023242945.1 Frankia umida | reverse complement strand
GTGTGCCACGAACGCTGAAGGTTGCTTGCTAGCTGAGTGATCGACAGCGGTGCTGTACGAAAGATGGAGGATTGCAGGCCCTCCGGAGCCGCCCTTCGGGGGGAGGCTTCAAACCGCCCTCTGCCGCGTTGGCTGAAGACCGTCGTGGTGAGCGATGAGGGAAAAGGCGCACGTGATGCGTCAGGTGGGGTCCAGGAAGGCG
>NZ_JALKFT010000156.1:0-209 GCF_023242945.1 Frankia umida | reverse complement strand
TTCACCGGCCACACCGGCCCGGTCTGGGCGGTGGTGGTGTCGCCGGATGGTCGGCAGATCGTCAGTGGTGGCGAGGACAGGTCGGTGCGGGTCTGGGACCGTGCGAGTGGGGTGGAGCAGGTGGTGCTCACCGGCCACACCGGCCCGGTCAACGCGGTGGCGGTTACTCCGGATGGTCGGCAGATCGTCAGTGGTGGCAGGGATGGGTC
>NZ_JALKFT010000155.1:0-223 GCF_023242945.1 Frankia umida | reverse complement strand
TCAGCCGCCCGTCCCGGAACGTGAAACAGTTCCGGAAATAGGTCGCCGCATCGTTCGTCTTCCCCTTCCGCTTGAACGTCGGATGGCCGGCCCGTTTCCCCCAAAAGTTCACGTAGGCGGTTTGGAGATTCCGCAGCGCGGCCTGCAGCGGGCCTTTCGACGGCTCGGCCAACCACAGAGTGTCCGGGCCCCGTTTCCACCCGGTAAGCATCAGATCGGTTTC
>NZ_JALKFT010000154.1:0-223 GCF_023242945.1 Frankia umida | reverse complement strand
CAACTACTGACCTTTAATGCGCGAGGTCGACTGGTTGATCATGGGATGGTGTCAAGGTCAACCCGGTGCCCGCCAGGCATCCCTCGAGCAGATCAGGACAGCGCCCGACCCGGCGCATGCCCCGGCGGACCAGACCGGTGAGATGGTCGACGTCGACCAGGACCCGGTTGGCGATCTCCCCGCGTTTCAGCAGCGACCACACGCCTTCCACCGGGTTCAGCTC
>NZ_JALKFT010000153.1:0-224 GCF_023242945.1 Frankia umida | reverse complement strand
GGGGCCGAGGATGCGGACGCGGTCGGTGAGGGTCTGTTCGTACAGGTCGGTGGCGTCGGTGAGGCGTCCCGCGGTCTCGTAGGCGTAGGCGAGGTTGTTGCGGGAGGTCAGGGTGTTGGGGTGGTCGGGGCCGAGGATGCGGGTGCTGTCGGTGAGGGTCTGTTCGTACAGGTCGGTGGCGTCGGTGAGGCGTCCCGCGGTCTGGTAGGCGTAGGCGAGGTTGT
>NZ_JALKFT010000152.1:0-230 GCF_023242945.1 Frankia umida | reverse complement strand
GAAGTAGATGCCGGCGTGTTCGCCGTCTTCGCCGGCATCTACTTCTGGTTCCCGAAGATGTTCGGCCGGATGCTCGACGAGCGCCTGGGCAAGATCCACTTCTGGCTGACCATGATCGGCTTCCACACCACGTTCCTGGTGCAGCACTGGCTGGGCAACGAGGGCATGCCGCGCCGGTACGCCGACTACCAGGCCATCGACGGCTTCACCACGCTGAACACGATCTCCAC
>NZ_JALKFT010000151.1:0-232 GCF_023242945.1 Frankia umida | reverse complement strand
GCTCATCGTCGTCACGGTCGGGTTTTGCAGATTAGGCACGACGAAGATCGCCTTGACCGGCATGCGCTGGCAGATCCGTTCGATCTCGTCGGGCAGCAGGCCGTCGTCGTCGGCTGGCGCGCTGACGATCTCGAACTGGAACACCGGCGCGAGCGCCTTGAGCCCGTAATACGTGAGGCGGTCGGCGACGATCACACCGTCGGTGCCGATCAGGCTGTTGAGTACCGCATAC
>NZ_JALKFT010000150.1:0-233 GCF_023242945.1 Frankia umida | reverse complement strand
CTCGTACTCGATCGCGCGCAGCTCGGCCTTCACGCTGATGTGCGAATGCGGCGCGCGGTTTTCGAGCACCGCGAGGCCGACCTCCTCGAGATCGGCTGCGGCCTTGCGGATCAGGTCGCGATAGAAAATGATCAGGTCCGAGCCGCCGAACGTGTTGCGCACGAGCGGGTAGTCGGTGTGCGCGCCGACGAACAGCTCGTGCAGGTCGACGCTGTTGATGAACAGGTTGTACA
>NZ_JALKFT010000149.1:0-234 GCF_023242945.1 Frankia umida | reverse complement strand
GGCTGGGTGGTGTTCGAGGATGAGGCGGGGCAGACGTTGCGGCCGCCTCGGGTGACCAGTTGGAGTCTGCGGGGACGGTCGCCGGTGGTGCGGGTACGTGGGGCCGGGTCGGGGCGGGTGTCGATCGCGGGGCTGGCCTGTTACCGGCCGGGGCAGGTGCCGCGCTGGTTCTACCGGCTGCGCCAGCATCGGGGTCGTGCCGGTGAGCCCAAGGGGTTCGGCTGGCGGGAGTAC
>NZ_JALKFT010000014.1:132423-144779 GCF_023242945.1 Frankia umida | reverse complement strand
CCACACGCCCCGGCTGGCGGGGCCGGCGGGGGGGGGGGGGGGCGGCGCCCCCGGCCGCCCCGCGGACCAGACTGTGGCGGGGAGCGTGGCGGGTCGCGTCGTACGTCCACCATGCGCCGTCGAACCAGGCCTCGAAGACGGCGTGGAAGTCCATCGGGGTCAGCCCAGGGGCGTACACGGCGACGAAGCGAGCCGGAATCTGAAGGGCCCGGCACAGGGCCGCGCCCAGATGCGCGAAGTCGCGGCACACACCCTGCCCGGTGAGCAGCGCCTCGGTGGCGCCGCTGTGCACGTTGCTGGCACCCGGCACATACCCCACCCGCCGGTGAATCCAGTCGGTGATCGCTTCGACCCGGGGGCGTCCGGGTGGCAGTTCCCCGAACTCGGCGACCGCGAATCCGACCAGTTGGTCTGACGGGCAGTAGCGGCTCGCCCGCAGGTAGGTCAGCTGTTCCAGCCCCGGCAACGCGGCCGGCACCGGTGGAACGGGTGGTGCCGGTGGGACGGGTGGTGCCGGTGGGACGAGCACCGCGCCGAGTTCGGCCCGGTAGGAGACCGACACCAGGCCGGGCTCCGCCCGCAGGACATGGACGCGACCGTGGTGCGGGGCGGCCCACTCGGTGGGAGCCGGACGCACCTCGCGGCCCGCGGTGATCATCAGGTGTTCGGCCCGGATCACTCGGCCGCCCGCGGCGGCGATCTGGACGGCGATCTCCGCGGGCTCGCTGACCTCGAATGTGAGGTCACAGCTGACCACCCGCTCGGCCGGCCTGCCGTCGAACGGGTTGGACGGTCGCCCGCTCGCGGTGTGTGGATCAGTCATCACGTGACGTCACCCCGAATTGGACCGGTCCGCCGGCGTGGCCGACCGGACATGAAACAGGGCAGCACGCGGCAGAACCGCGTGCTGCCCTGTTTGTGCAGCCGATGCGACGTCAGGCGAGCTGAACGTTGTCGGCCTGCGGGCCCTTCTGGCCCTGCACGATCTCGAACTGCACGTTCTGGCCCTCGTCAAGGGACTTGTAGCCATCCGCGATGATCGCGGAGAAGTGGACGAACACGTCCGGACCGCCGCCGTCCACAGAGATGAACCCGAAGCCCTTCTCCGCGTTGAACCACTTGACGGTACCCTGCGCCACGATCGATCTCCTTGCAGCTGTCCCGGTAGACGTCTCTCGTCTCCCGGTCTCGCACCGGCTGCGGATTTATTCCTCATCCGGCCGTTCCGTTCGACGATGCATGACGTTCATACAGCGGAGAACAGACAACGACACCACCCTACCCGCCCCGGGTGCCGAATGTCCCGGCGCACGCGGTCCAGGTTGTCCGTGGCCGGGCGGACACCCCGGTGGTAACGGCAGGTTCGTGCCGGCCACGGGGAGGTCCGGTCCCGCCGGCGGACGCCCCGCCGGCGACCGTCGGGGGATGGTTTGTCATGTTATGGGGCGATAGGAGGGTCGCGGGCGGGGCGGGCGTGCGGGGTGGGGGCGGACGCGCGAGGTGGTGCGATCGACAGCGTGCCCGCCATCCACCGAGCTCCGTCCGCCGGCGCCAAGCGGTCCCCTGGCACCGGACCGTCTACCGGCGCCGGATCGGCCCCGGAACCGGACCGACCCCCGGCACCAGACCGTCCGGCAGGAGTGGTCCGGCCCGCTCGCGCCAGGCGGGATCCGCTCCGCCGCTCCGTTCTCCCGGTCGGCCACGGCCGGTCGGGTGGGGCCTCCCGTTCGTTCCAGGTACGGGGGCCCATCGGGCCCACCGCCCCCCTACGCCCCTCGTTCTGGCTGGCCCGCACCGAATCTCGCCACGAGGTGATCGCGTCTCCTCGGGTGGCATCCGAACGTCCGGTACATCCTGATCTCGCCGGCGCAGGACGTCCGTTCTCGGCCGGGCGGCTGTCCCCGACCTGGCTACGGGCGTGGCCGCGAGAAAGCCGCCTCCCGCGTATGCCGAGGCTTGTTGGGAGTGCGGGTGCCCTGTTCCTTGAACAACCCTCGGCATGGCACTGAACAGCCCTCGGCAGGAGTCGCTGATCCGCCCATCGACGGCTCTGCCCGGTCGCCGGAAAATCGCAAAAAAGGGTAAGTGTGATGACAGGGACGACAAGAAGAGCGGGTGGGGTCCGAGCGGGTGTGGGCGGTCGTCAGGCGGAGGGGGACGCCGATGTCGGGGCGGCGGTGCCGGGGGTGGCGCAGCCCGATGGGGCGTGGCGGCTCCAGCGGTCCTCGATGTGTGCGAAGCGCCAGACAGCGAGTGCGACAACCCAGCTGACGAAGAAGACGCCGACGATGGTGTAGCCGGCGTAGTCGAGGTTGATACCGGCGATCCAGGCCAGCGGGCCGGTGGAGATGTCGAGGCGGTCCGCGAGAACGCCGACGAGTTCGATGGTGCCGATGACGAGCGCGACGACGACGGAGATCGTGGTGATCGTCAGGTTGTAGAAGATCTTGCGGACGGGGCGGGCGAAGGCCCAGCCGTAGGCGGCGTTCATGAGGACGCCGTCTACGGTGTCCATCAGGCACATGCCGGCGGCGAACAGGACCGGCAGCACGAGGATCGTGTAGAAGGGCAGGCTGAACGCGGCGGCGCCACCGGCGAGGACGAGCAGGCCGACCTCGGTGGCGGTGTCGAAACCCAGACCGAACAGAACACCGATCGGGTAGATGTGCCACGGTCTGGTGACGGTTCGGGTCAGCCGGCCGAGGAAACGGTTCATCAGACCGCGGGAGTCCAGCTGCCGTTCGAGTTCCGCCTCGTCGTAGTGCCCGGCGCGCAGGTCGCGGAACACCCGCAGAATGCCGAGCAGCGCGGCCAGGTTGAGGATGCCAAGAATCCACAGGAAAACGCCCGACACCGATGGTCCGATGACACCGGTGATGGTGTGCAGCCGGGAGGAGTCGTCCGTCACCGGTCCGAGCAGGGAGCGGACACCGACCGAGAGCAGGAAGGTGAGCGCGAAGACGACACTGGAATGCCCGAGGGAGAACCAGAAACCAACCGAAAGTGGACGGCGGGCCCGGGGATGCCCGGCGTCCTCACTCGCGATGCTGTCGGCGAGGAGTTTGCGGGTGGTGTTGTCGACGGCGGCGATGTGGTCGGCGTCGAAGGCATGGCGCAGGCCGAAGGTGTAGGCGAGAACGCCGACGCCGGCGGTGAAGACCCGGTGGTCGCCGCCGAGTGCGTAGCTGTGCGGGGTGACCAGGGTGAACAGGGCGACAAAGCCCACGGCGTGCAGCAGGACGACAAAGGTGCCCATGCCGGCCAGCGAACGCCGGTCGGCGGCGGTGAGGCTTTGTCGGAACGAGGCCGGCCGGGCGGCGCCGGGCGCGGAGCGGGCCATGCGGTGCCTCCTTGCTCGCCGGGGTCGAGTGATCGCCGAAGCCGCTCGTGTCCGGCTGATGCGGCCTTCGCGACTATCCTGCAGATGCGACAGGGTTGCAACTGGCTGACCTGTTCGATGCGGTCACCACCACCACCACCGCAGCCGGAGGCCCCGCGTCCGGTACGGGTGGGTGGCTGGTTCGTCGGGTCCGCGTCGCGGATACTCGGTCAGTGCGGATCGGATCACAGCTGTGTCACGATCTGGATGTCGGGGATATTCGGTATCGATCCAAGATCGAAAAGGGTGGTCGGCGCGTGAGCGGTGCTCAGTTGGTCATGGGCGCAAGCGGGTTTCTCGGTTCACATGTGACCCGGCAGTTAACCGAGCGTGGCGATGATGTGCGGGTGTGGGTCCGGCGGTCCAGCTCGTCGAAGGCCTTCGACGACCTGCCCGTGCGGCGTCACCACGGCGATCTCACCGATGACGCGGCGCTGCGCGAGGCGATGCGCGGTGTCGACACGGTGTACTACTGCATCGTGGACGTCCGGGCGTCGCTGCGGGACCCGGCGCCGCTGTTCGCCACGAACGTCGAGGGCCTGCGACACGCCCTGGACGCCGCCGTCGAGGAGAAGGTGCGGCGGTTCGTCTTCTGCAGCACCGTCGGCACGATCGGTCATGCCCCCCAGGGTGGTCCGGCCAACGAGGATCATCCGCATACCTGGGCGGAGCTGGGCGGCCCGTACATCCGGTCCCGGATCGCCGCCGAGGAGCTCGTCCTGCGTTACTGCCGTGAGCGGGATCTGCCGGCCCTCGTCATGTGTGTGTCGACAACCTACGGACCGCAGGACTACGGCACTGCGCACGGCCAGATGGTGGCCGATGCGGCGCGCGGGCGCATGCCGATCCATTTCGGGGACGCGTCGATGGAGGTCGTCGACATCCGAGACGCGGCCCGGGCCTTTCTGCTCGCCGCGGAGAAGGGTCGCGTCGGCGAGCGCTACATCATCAGTGAGCGGTACATGTCCTGGCGGGACGTGCTGGTCACCGCGGCCACGGCGGGCGGCGCGAAACCACCGCGGTTCGGCGTGCCGCTCCCGATGCTCAAGGTGATCGGCCGTGTCTCGGACGTCGCCGCCCGGGTGCTGCGCAAGGATCTTCCGATGAACAGCGTCACCACCCGTCTGATGTACTTCATGCCGCCGTTGGACCATGCGAAGGCGACCCGTGAGCTCGGCTGGCACCCGTCCCCGACCCCGGATGCCATCCGCGACGCCGCCGTGTTCCACCTCGCCCAGGAACCGGCCGCCGCACCGCGTTAGCAGCATCCTGGCGTAACGGTGAGATCGCGGCCCTGGTCGTTCCGATGGGGCGTTCCGACCCGAGGAGAATCCGTGCAGGCACTTGTCCACGATCCGCACCAGCCGGCTGGCCTGCGCCTGGCGGAGACGGCGGACCCCGTCCCCAGCCCTGACGAGGCGCTGGTCGAGGTGCGGGCGGCCTCGTTGAACTACGGCGAGGTGGCCTATCGTGGGCTGCACGCGAAGCCCGGCGAGGTGCACGGGTGGGATGCGGCCGGGATCGTCGTCGCCGCGGCCGCGGACGGTTCCGGCCCGCCGGTCGGCACGCCGGTGGCGACCTTCGGCTGGCGTGGGGCCTGGGCGAGTCTGCGGGCCGTGGCGACCGCGGAACTGGCCGTGCTGCCGGCCGGGCTTGACCTCGCGGTGGCTGCCGCGACTCCCGTCGCCGGGGTGAGCGCGCTGCGGGCGGTCCGTCGCCTCGGCGCGGTGCTTGGCCGGCGGGTGCTGATCCTCGGTGCCTCCGGTGGGGTGGGGCGTTTCGCCGTGCAGTTGGCCGCCCGGGCCGGCGCGGACGTCGTCGCCTCGGTCGGCAGCCCCGCCCGCGGCGAGGGCCTGACGGATCTCGGTGCCACCGAGATCATCGTGGGCCCGACGAGTCTGGCTGGCACGGTGTACGGCGTGCTGGACAACGTCGGCGGGCAGCAGCTCGCGGACGCGTTCGCCCGCCTCGAACCGGCCGGGATAGCGATAGCCATCGGCAGGGCGTCCGGGGAGTCGACCACCATCGACTTCGAGCAGGAACGCCTCGGCTCCGCCGGTAAGCGCATCGAACCGTTCATCATGGGGGGTGGCGTCGGCGACGATCTCGCCTATCTCGTCCGGCTGCTCGAACGTGGTGAGCTGGACCCGCAGATCGGCTGGCGCGGTTCCTGGCAGCGGGCGCCGGAGGCCGTCGAGGCGTTGCTGTCCCGCCGGGTCGCCGGTAAGGCCGTCCTCGAGATCCCGGGCTGAGCCCAGCCGAACCTGGCCTGGAGCGGGTCAGCCCTGGAGCGGGGCTGGAACGGGAGTCGGATCGCTCGCGGTGCGCAGGGCGGCGAGCTCCCGGGCGACCCGTTCGGCGTGCGCACGCTCGTCCGCGCGAGCCCGGCGGGGGCTCCACCGGCCACTCAACAGGGCGACGGACGGCAGGAACAGCAGCTGGCCGCCGATGCAGATCCACCACCAGCGCTGCCACTGGCGCGGGCCGTCCCGCTGGGCCCTGGCGACGCTGGTGCCGTGCGCGCTCAGGTAGGCGAGGTCCGCCGGGGCGATCGCGGCCCGCGCGGCGGCCAGGATGTCCCCGTAGCGCTGGACGAGAACCAGATCGGCGCGCACCGCCGGGTCGTTCAGGCTGGTGAGCAGGCTGATCGCGGCGGCCTGATCCACGTGGAGCACCCGGACGAGGTCGCCGAGGGCGGCGCCCACCGCGGCCAGATCGGCCGGGTCGGCCTCGAGTGTGCGCAGGGTGGCGGGCCTGATCGCCCGGGCCGCGGTGACCTGCCGAGCACGTGTCCGGACCGCCGTGGCGGCGGCCGCGGCTCGCGCGGGGCTCGCCCCCTGCTGGGTGGCCACCTCGCGCAGTGCGTTCGCCAGCGCGCCGATGTCGTTCGGGTCGCGGGCGAGGACAGCGGACGTCCGTGCGTCGAGCGCCGAGAGAACGGCGACCTGGCGGGGATGGGCGGCGGCGATCGTCCGCACCCGCTGCCCATGGTCGACCAGTGTGGACGTCGAGGGCAGCGTCGCGAGGAGGCCGACCAGGCCCAGCGCCACGACCAGGCGCAGTATCCATCCCCAGAGCGCGAGCCCCCGCGCGGTGGCGGCCGGGCTGATTCTCTCGACCGTCTCGGTGAACGCCGCCATCCAGGCGACATAGGTCAGGCCGCCGCCGACGGACATGACGACGAAGTAGCCAGCTATCGTGTAATAGCTGGTGTCGGCGTGTGTCGCCGAAAGTGCGAACAGGATGTTTCCCGCCACGCTCAACGCCGTGCCGACGACCATGAAAGGTTTGCGGACCCGTAGCCGGTCGGTCAGCAGACCGCCGACCACCAGAGCGATCGCGTTCGAGATCCAGAACCAGTTCGCCAGGGCGTTGGACCGCGATTCCGAATAGCCGTAGGTCGTCGTGAAGTACACGACGACGAAGCCGACCAGGGTGTAATAGAGCAGAAGGAAGACCGCGATGGCGAGCGCCGCCGCGAACACGTGTGGACGGGCCACCCGCCGCCACGACCCCTGGGCGGCCACGGTCGGATCGAGCCCGCTCGCCCGGGCCTCGACGAGGCTCTGGTCCCGCGGGCTCACCATCAGCTGATCGCGAAGGCCTGGCGTGAGCTCGCGCAGACCGCACGCGGCGGCGCCGAGAACGACCAGCCCGACAGCCCCGCAGACGTGGAACTGGAAGCGCCAGTTCGGGTGCTGATCGAGGGTGTTACTGGCGATCACGGTGCAGGTCAGGCTGCCCAGCACCGGCCCCAACGTCCAGAAGCCCATGGCGAGCCCCCGGCCGAGCTGCGGGGAGAAGTCACGGACCAGGGCCGGAGTGGCGACCAGCGCCATGCCCTCGACGAAGGCGAGCGCGGACGCGAGCACGGCGAACCAGAGCCGGCTCGGGGCGTTCGGCAGCCCGAACAACACCAGCAGGGCGACGGTCAGCAGCCCACCGACGACCAGGTTCGCCCGGCCGAACCGGTCGACGAGCCCGGCGAACAGGGCTGCGAACGCGCCGGCGACATTCGCGACGATGGCCATCACCACGAAGGTCGTGAACGAGAAGTCGTAGTTCCGGATGATCTGGGTCGCGACCGTGCCCTGGGTGTAGAGCGCGTAGTAAAGATAGATGGTACTAATGACCGCGATAGTCAGGCAGCGACGGCGATACCGGGCGTTCGGATAGTGTTCCAGTTGGCGCCACCCTGGCCGTCCGCCGCCGTGGGTCGCCGCCGACGGGCTGTCCCCGGTGCTGCGCGCCGTCGGCTCCACTTCTTTCCCCGCACACTCATGGGATGAGGGAAGAAAAGCGCCGCGGGGCGGCATCGAACCGTCGGTGGCGGCGAAAGAAAATACCGGATCTACCACGGCGCGAAATGCTAGGCGGTCGATGTCCCGCCGACAAGCAGCAGGGGAGTGGCGAGGATGAGCAGTCCGGCCACGGCAATCGCGGTGCGCGGGCTGGTCGCGTCGGCGAGCAGCCCGCCCAGGGCGGTGAGTGTGGCGATGGCGGCGCTGGTGCTGATCGACCAGGCGGTCAGTGTGCGGGCGACCCGGTCGCGCGGTGTCCGCTCGAGCCGGTAGGCGGCGAGTACCGGGGAGTACAGACTCATGCTGATGATGATCGCGAGTTCGACGACCATCACGGTGATCAGCCCGCCGATGCCGGGTTGGACGAAGGCCAGCCCGACCAGCCACAGTGCGCGGGTCGTACCGATGACCCGGAACACCCAGCGCTGACCGCGGCGGGCCACGACCCGCCGGGCCAGCCGCGAGCCGATCAGCCCGCCGAGGCAGGGTGCGGCGAACGCGAGCCCGTACTGCCACGCCGGCATGCCGAACTCACCGAGCAGCAGCACCGCCAGCAGCGGCTCGGTCGCCATGATCAGCCCGTTGACCAGCATCTGGTTGACGAACAGCGCCCGCAGTTCGGGGTGCGCCCACAGGTGCCGCCAGCCCTCGAACACCCCGCCCGGCTGGTCCGCCCGCCGGGGGCGGCGGCCGGTCGCGGGCATGTCATGGTGATCCGGGCCGGCAGTGCCGCCGGCCCGCGGGCTGTTCCCGGTCACGTGGTCGGTGCGGTCCCGGGCCGCGGACGGGTCGCGTTCGGCCGCCCGGTCGCGGCTCGCGGCGACGCCGCCGGCGGAGAGCAGGTAGCTGACGGCGTCGGCCAGCACGGTGGTGACCGGACCGAACAGGCCGATCGCCGCCCCGCCAAGCGGCGGCCCGAGCGCGAGCGAGCTCCAGTTCGTCGATTCGAACCGCGCGTTCGCCACCACCAGGTCGGCGGACCGAACCAGCTCCTTGAGGCGGGCACCGCTGGCCGCGTTGAACGCGATCTTCGCCGCGGCGGCCACGATCGAGACGATCAGCAGGTGCGCGAAGCCGAGCCAGCCGAGCGCGTAGGCCAGCGGAACCGAGATCATCGCCGCGAACCGGACCAGGTCCATCCCGATCATCACCGCCGCGCTGCGACGGGCCTCCACCCACGGGCCGAGCGGCACCGCGAGCAGTGCTCCCACCGCCGGCCCGACCGCGGCCAACGCCGACACCCGCGCCGCGCCCGCGTGCAGCACCACCACGGCGATCAGCGCGAAGGCACCGAAACCCAGGGCCGTCCCGTAGGCACTGACCGCGTAGGACGCCCACAACCACCGAAACCGCCGTCCCAGAGACTGTCCGGGCACCCGCGCTCCTCTCCAGCGTGCGATTTTGCTCGAAAGTGGTCCTGGCCGAAGCTACGGTGATGAGGTGGTGGCCAGGGGAGCGTGGCGATGACGACTCGATCGGACGGCGAGGGCTGGCCGGCTGGCCGGCAACGGCCACTGTTCCTCTACGACGGGGACTGTGGGTTCTGCACCCGCTCGGCCCAGTTCATCCGGTCGGCGGTGCGACCCACCGTCGACATCGAGCCCTGGCAGCGCATGCCACTGGCGACGTTGGGTGTCAGCGCCGGGCAGGCCGGCCGCGCCGTCTGGTGGATAGGAGCACACGGGCAGCGAGCATCCGGTGCGGCGGCCATCGCCCTCGTGCTCGGTCGGTCCGGCCGGGTGGGGGCACGGGGAGCGGCGTGGCGGATCGCCGGACGTGCTCTCGCGGTCCCGCCGGTCTCCTGGGTGGCTGCCGGGGTGTACCGGGTGGTGGCGGACAACCGCCATCGTCTACCCGGCGCGACGGCCGCGTGCGCCGTCCAACCCGGTGGTGCGCCAGGCAGGTGAGCGGCCGGCTGTCGGCGCCACGGCCAGCCGACCAGCCGGGCGGCCGAGGGAGCCGGCTACTCGCCACCACGCGGGTCACCCGCGGGGGTTTCGCCGCCCTGGGCGTCGGTGGGCCGCGCGGGGGCAGCGCCGTGCAGGGCGCTCAGGCAGAAGGCCCAGACCTGCTCACCGATCTGCCGGCCGGATTCGGCCCGGGGGGCGTAGGAGCAGTGGTGGTAGACCGATTCGACCAGCCTGGTGATGAGATCTGCGCTGCGCTGCGCGCTGCCGACCGGGAGCTGGCCCGTGGCCTCCGCGGCCTTGATCTCGCGGGAGACCAGGTCGGCGAACGCCCACCGGGCCTGCACCGACTCGGTGGGATAGTGCTGGTGGAGCCGCCAGCGTTCGCCGCTGAGGAACCGCCCACCGGCGGTCGCCGCGCCGGGTGAGTCGAGTAGGGCCAGCGTGGCGACGATGTGATGGTGCAGCCGGTCGACCGGGTCGCTGATCTCGGCGGTGGCACGCTCGTGCCAGGTCGCCTGCTCGACCACCAGCTGCTCGTAGACGGCGAGCAGGACATGGTCCTTGCTCTCGAAGTAGCGGTAGAAGGTCTGCATCCCGATGCCGGACTCCTTCACGAGTTCCTGCATCGTGAAGGAGCCATCGCCATGCTCGGTCAGAGTACGCGCGGCGGCGACGATCGCCTTGATCTGCTCCAAGCTCCGTGACCGTGACCGCTGCACCCTCGGCGACCGATCCGCAGCGCGTTCTGCCCAGGACATCCGTCGACAGTACCGGCGATCGGATGACGTGCGGCTGTCAGCCCTGACCAAGGTCGGTTCCGGCGGGTGCAGCGAGTCGGCCACAGCCCTTGCGTGGCGGTCGGACCTGGTCGCCCCGACCGGGCACCGCCGCGGCTGCCCGAGCCATCCTGTAGATCAGATTAATCGCAGTTGGGAAACGGGCTATATCAGGTTGGTAGAAGTTGCTTGCCGCTTTGTGTCGTGCCAGCATTCCACTGCCTGACCAAGGTGGGAGCCGGGTGGGCCGGGACACGCATGATCCGATGGTGTGCGCGGTGCTGCGTGTGGTGCTCCGTGTGCGGACTGTCATGTGCGGGCGGTCGTGCGGGCTTGATTCGACTCCCGTAGCACGTTATCGACGGCACGGAGCGACGGACTCAGAGGTTGGGAATCATATGCGGACAGCTTGGAATCGGTTGGGCACGCTTGGTCGTCGCGGCGCTTCGGGGCAGGCTCGGCCCGCTCGGTCGGGTCCTCGCGCCGGTGCGGCTGTGGCGGCGGTGTCCGCGGGCGTGCTGCTGGCCGTCGCGGCCGGCTGCGGCAGCAGTGGTAGCGACGGCGGGAGCGGCGGCGCGAGCACGGCCGACGCCTCGTCCAGTGCGGCCCTGCTCGGTCCGGCGGCGCCGGCCTCGGGCGCGCCGGTGAAGATCGGCCTGATCTCGGACGGCAAGGCCGCGTCCAGCGACACATCGGTCGAACTGCGGGTCGCGGAAGCGACGGTCAAGTACTTCAACGCGCACAAGGCCGGCATTGGTGGCCGGCCGATCGAGCTGGTCACGTGCTCGACCGCGAACGAGGCCAGCAAGGGCACCGACTGCGCGAACCAGGCGATCGAGCAGAAGGTCGCGGCTGTGGTCGTGGGTGCCTCCGCGGTGGCCCAGGCGGTGTGGACGCCGCTGCACGCGGCGAAGATCCCGGTGCTGTTCTACTCGACGAACGACCCGGAGCAGCTGAAGGACGCCCAGTCGACCTTCACTCTGGGTGACCCGAACACCCTGGTCGCGGACGCCATCCTGCCCTTGGCCGCGAAGGCGAACACCAGGAACCTGACCGCTGTCGTCATCGACGTTCCGCCGGCGCTGGCCCAGTTCGAGGGCGCGAACGCCGAGGCGTTGAAGAAGGCCGGCATCAAGCTCAAGCTCATTCCGATTCCGCTGGGCACCGCGGACATGACCCCGCAGCTGCAGAGTCTGTCGGGTTCCGCGCCGGGTGTGGTGGAGGTCGTCGGAAACGACTCGTTCTGCATCAGTGCGTTCAACGCGCTGCGCACGGCCGGTTTCACGGGCCCGTTCTTCGCGATCCCGCAGTGCATCTCGGACGCGACCCGCAAGGCGGTTCCCTCCGATGTGCTGGAGCGGATCACCGTCGGGGCGGCCGCACCGGTGAACAACGACAACCCGTCGACGCGGCTTTACCAGGCCGTCGTGGATGCCTACGGCAAGAACATCAAGGCCGACGATTCATCCGGACTGAACATGTTCTCGGAACTGAGCGCCTTCCAGGTCGCGCTGGCCGACATCAAGGGTGACATCACACCGGCCACCGTGATCTCGACGTTCAAGTCGATGCCGGAGAAGGAGATTCCCGGTGCCGGTGGTCTGAAACTGCGCTGCAACGGCAAGGCATACCCGGCCACGCCCGCGCTCTGCGTCCGTGGCAGTCTGACCGCCCAGCTCGACGGCAAGGGCAACCCGGCCTCCTACCGGGTCGTCGGCTACACCCCGATCCCCTCCTGAGCGGGTACCTGCCGGGCGGCATCCTGTGTGTGATGGCCCGCGAGTGGCGCTGCGGCGACGGCCGGCCCTGGGCGCTGAGCTGAGTCCGGGCCGGAACCGTCGCCCTACCTGAACGCGGCTGCCGGCTTGGTCGGATGTGCCAGCGCACGCGGCACACGATTCCGGGGGCCGCGCGGTCACATGACGTGATAGCGCGGCCCCCGGGGGCTTAAATACCGACATAAGCCATGGTAATTGGCCAACGTTATTAT
>NZ_JALKFT010000014.1:30585-132413 GCF_023242945.1 Frankia umida | reverse complement strand
GGGGGTTGGGCCCCCCCCCCCGCCACACGTTTCCGGGGGCCGGGCGGGCAAATGCCGGGTCGGCGGGGCCCCCCGGCGTCTTAAATCCGGACATAAGCCATGTAAATGGGCAAACGTTATTATCGATTTCCGATCATCATGTTTATCGTCTGGGTGAAATTTGCCTCCGAATGTATGGCATGTCACACTTGACTTCCCCGGCGGGTGCCACCTGGGCCGGTGGGGCGTGCGCGGTCTGTCCGGAGCCCGGACCCCCTGGTGCCTATGCGGGCCTTCGTGCGTCGGCGATTGCGAAGCGACGGACAAGCGGACTGGGGATCAGATGCGGACATTCGGAAGTCGGCTCGGTACGTTCGGTCGTGGTAGTGCCCCACGGCGGGTCCACCCCGGGGGCTCAGGGCCCCGTCAGAGCGCGGTCGTGGCGGCGTTATCCGTCGGCGTGCTGTTAGCGGTGGCGGCCGGTTGCGGGAGCGGCGGCAGCGATGGTGGTGGCGCCGCCGCCTCGACCTCGGCGAGCGCCTCGAGCGGTGCGTCCCTGCTGGGGTCGGTGGCGAAGGCCTCGGGGGCTCCGGTGAAGATCGGCGTGATCTCGGACGGCAAGGGCGCCGCCAGCGACACGTCGGTCGAACTGCGGGTGGCCAGCGCGTCGGTCAAGTACTTCAACGAACACAAGTCCGGTATCGCGGGCCGGCCGATCCAGCTGTGGACATGTGTGACCGCGAACGAGGCCAGTAAGGGCACCGACTGCGCGAACCAGGCGATCGAGCAGAAGGTCGTGGCCGTGCTGGTCGGTGCCTCGTCGGTCTCCAACGCGGTGTGGACACCGCTGCACGCGGCGAAGATCCCCGTGCTGTACTTCTCGACGACCGATGCGGAGCAGCTCAAGGACTCCCAGTCGACCTTCTCCCTGGGCGACCCGGTCGGTTTCATCAGCAGTGGAATCCTTCCGTTGGCCCAGAAGGCCGGGACCAGGACCCTGACCGGGATCATCATCGATGTTCCACCGGCGCTGACCTCGTTCCAGGGCGAAAGCGCCGAGGTACTGCGCAAGGCCGGGATGACCTTGAAGCTCATCCCGATTCCTTTGGGCACCGCGGACATGACCCCGCAGCTGCAGGGCCTGTCGGGTTCCGCGCCGGGTGTGGTGGAGGTCGTCGGGAATGACGCGTTCTGCATCAGCGCGTTCAACGCTCTGCGCACGGCCGGTTTCACCGGTCCGATCTTCGCGGTCTCGCAGTGCATCTCGGACGCGACCCGCAAGGCGGTTCCGGGGGATGTCCTCAAGCGGATCACCGTGGTCGCCGTCTCGCCGGTGAACAATGACAACCCGTCGACCCGCCTCTACGAGGCCGTCGTGGATGCCTACGGTAGCGAGATCAAGACGGATGACTCGTCTGGGCTTAACATGTTCGCGCAGTTCAACGCGTTCCAGACCGCACTCGCCGACATCAGGGGTGACATCACGCCGGCCACGGTGACCGCGGCGTTCAAGTCGATGCCGGAGAAGGAGATTCCCGGCGCGGGTGGGCTGAAGTTCCGTTGCAACGGCAAGGCGTACCCGGCCACGCCGGCGGTCTGCGTCCGTGGCGGTCTGACCGCGCAGCTCGACAGCAAGGGCAACCCGGCCTCCTACCAGGTCGTCGGCTACACCCCGATCCCCTCCTGACCGAATCCCGCGACGCGCGACACGAGTAGCACGCGCGGTACGGGTGACACACGGTCGCATCGGCAGCGCACACAGCACGTGCGGCTCGGGCGGCGAGCGAGGCATCGGGCCGGGTCGGTTCTGGTCGACCGGCCCGGCCCGGGGAAGCCGATGGGCTCCGCTCCACGCGGATTCGGTGGAGCGGAGCCCAGTCGGGTAGCGATGCCGCTGCTCACCGCATTCACCAGTGCGGTGAGGCCGGGTTCCGTTACTCCCGCAGCGGAACCCGGTCTCCGGGGCGGCGCAATAGCGTACCGGGCGCGACGAGCCCGAGCCGGCTCGTTGGTAGAAGTTGCCCCCGGATGTATGCCGTGTCACTATTCACTGCCCAGACGGGGTGTCATCCGGCCCAACCGGGCGCGCGGTTCTGCCGCGATGGTCGGTGCGGCCTGGAGGTACCGCGGAGGGCAGTCCCGTAGGGCAGTGCGGAGTGACGGACAAGCAGACTAGGGATCATATGCGCACAGTTGGGAAGCAGGTCGGCACGTTCAGTTGCTGCGGTGCCTCGAGGTCGGCGCGACCTGGGCGGTTGGAACCGCGCGCAGGTGTGGTCGTGGAGGCATTATCTGCTTTACCCGCGGGTGTGCCGTCAGCGGTGACGCCGGTATCGGCGCATGGTTCGCAGGTTCAATGCTCTGTGTGCGGCAATCCTCACTCGCCGTACTTCCCGAACTTCTCGGTTTCGGCCGTCGTCCTGACCGGTCGGCCGCTTTCCAGGTCGTCGACCACAGCTCGAGACTCGCGTGAGTGGTTCACTGCTGAGTAGGACCATCCCGGGGCTGGTCCGGCCCGGGATACCCCCTGACCACCGACTGCTCACAGTTGACGATCTGCCAGTCGAGATTCGCCACTCGGCCTGCATTCAGGCGGCGGCCGCTGCGTCGATCGCCGGAAATGGACCGGCGAGACCCGCCGGAACGGGACAGCGTGTACCAGGCGCGGCCCGACCAAGGACCGATCCGACCAGCACACCATTCGGGAGTACGTGATGCACCATGTCGGCTCGTTGCTGCTCGGGCTTGGAAACGGGGGCGTGTACGCCGCCCTCGCGCTCGCGCTCGTACTGACCTACCGAAGTTCCGGAGTCATCAACTTCGCGACCGGCGCGGTCGCGATGTACGTCGCCTACTCCTACGCGTTCCTGCGTAACGGAGAACTGCTGGTCCTGATCCCAGGCCTGCCAACCTCGGTGGATCTCGGAACCGAGCTGGGATTCGTCCCGGCGCTGCTGGTGGCGTTGGTCATCGGGGCGTTGTTGGGCGCTCTCCTGTACCTGGTGGTGTTCCGGCCACTACGGGAGGCACCGCCACTCGCTCGTGCGGTGGCCTCACTCGGCGTTCTGGTCGTCATCCAGTCGGTGATGGCGATCCGGGTCGGAACCTCGCCGGTGAGCGTCGAGGCGATCTTCCCGACCGACCGCTGGCAGAGCGGTTCGCTGACAGTGCTCGCCGACCGCTTCTACCTGGCGGTCACGGTCGTCGTGCTGACCATCGTGCTGGCGGCGCTGTTCCGCTTCACCCGCTTCGGCCTGTTCACCCGGGCCGCCGCCGAGTCCCAGACCGGCGCCTACGTCAGCGGCATCTCGCCCGACCGGGTCTCGCTGTACAACTGGATGATCTCCGGGACGGTCGCGGGTGCGGCCGGCATCCTGATCGCCCCGCTGAGCCCGCTGTCGCCCTCCACCTACACCCTGTTCGTGGTGCCGGCGCTGGCCGCCGCGGTCGTCGGTGGCTTCCAGGGCCTCGTGTCCACGGTGCTCGCCGGTCTGGCCATCGGCATGGTGCAGTCGGAGGCACTCACCCTCTCCGCCGACCACTCCTGGCTGCCCGGCTCGGGTGCCTCGGCCCTGGTGCCACTGCTGGTCATCCTGATCGCGCTGCTGGTCACCGGACGGGGCATCCCGGTTCGTAGCGGCCTGGTGCGCCAGCCGCTGGGCCGCGCACCGCGTCCCCGCTCGCTGACACTGCCGACGGTCTCCGGTGCCGCGATCGGCGTGATCGCCCTGCTGCTCACCTCCGGCACCTGGCGGGCGGCGGTGATCGGCACGTTCATCGCCGCGATCCTCGGCCTGTCACTGGTGGTCGTCACCGGCTTCGCCGGCCAGGTCTCCCTCGCCCAGCTCGCGCTCGCCGGAGCCTCGGCGTTCAGCCTGTCCGGACTCACCCACAGCTGGCACATCCCGTTCCCGTTCGCACCGCTGCTCGCCGCACTGGTGGCCACCGTCCTCGGTGTCGTCATCGGTCTACCCGCACTGCGGCTACGCGGACTGACGTTGGGCATCGTCACCCTCGCTCTCGCCTACGCGATCGAGGCGGTCTGGTTCCGCAACTCCGACCTCGTCGGTAGCTCCGGCGCCAAGGTCTCCGACCCGTCGCTGTTCGGGTGGAACATCGGTATCGGCAGCGGCGAGGCGTTCCCGCGTCTTCCGTTCGGCATCCTGTGTCTGCTGGTCCTGGTCGCGGTCGCCTGGGGTGTCGCCAAGCTGCGGATGAGCTCGCTGGGCTCGGCGATGCTCGCCGTGCGCGCCAACGAGCGGTCGGCCGCCGGTATCGGCGTCAACGTCGTGCGGGTCAAGCTGATCGCCTTCGCGCTGGCCTCGTTCATCGCCGGTCTCGGCGGTGCGCTACTGGCCTACCGCAGCAGCGTCGTCACCTTCGACTCGTTCACCGCGATCGGTGGTCTGACCCTGCTCTCCACCGCCTACCTCGCCGGCGTCACGTCGGTGTACGGCGGCATCACCGCCGGCATCATGGCCGGCACCGGCATCGTCTACATCGCCATGGACCGGTGGATCGACTTCGGCGACTGGTTCTCGGTGATCTCCGGCTTCGGTGTCATCCTCGTGCTGCTGACCCAGCCCGAAGGTATCGCCAGCGGTGGGCATGACCTGGTCGCCCAGATCCGTAAGCGGCTCGGGGCACGCAAGGCCGCCACGGCGACCACCGAGGGCGCCAGCGCGAGCACCGCCGACAGTGCCGTTCCCGCCACCGTCGCTGCCTCCGCCGCGGCGGGGACCGCGACGGCGCAGACGTCCGCCACCGACGCCGCCGCACCGGCACCGGTGGCGGCCGAGCAGAACGCCGCGCTGCTCAGCGGCGCCGACCGGGTGCCTCTCGATGTCGAGGGCGTGACGGTTCGCTACGGCGGCGTCGTCGCCGTGTCGGACGTGTCGCTGCGCATCGCCCCCGGGCAGATCGTCGGTCTGATCGGACCGAACGGCGCCGGCAAGACCAGCGCCATCGACGCGATCACCGGATTCGCTCGGGCCAGTGGCACCGTCCGCCTTGGCGAGGAGCGTCTGGACACCCTCGCGACCCACGTCCGGGTCAAGCGGGGCCTCGCCCGTACCTTCCAGTCGATCGAGCTCTACGACGACCTGACCGTGTCGGAGAACGTCAGCGCCGCGCTGTCCGGGGTGCAGGCCGACCATCGCCATCGCACCCTGGCGGCGGCCCTCGACCTGGTCGGCATCGCGGACCGGGCCGACCGGGCGGCCGGCGAGCTCAGCCAGGGCGAACGGCAGCTGGTCTCGATCGCCCGTGCCATCGCCACCGGACCGCGGGTCCTGCTGCTTGACGAGCCGGCCGCGGGTCTGGACACCACCGAGTCCGCCTGGCTCGGTGAGAAGATCCGCTCGATCAGCCGCAGCGGTGTCGGCATCCTGCTGGTCGACCACGACGTCGCCCTTGTCCTGGACGTCTGTGACCACATCTACGTGCTCGACTTCGGCAAGGTGATCGCGTCCGGCAGTCCCGACGAGATCCGGGCCAACCGGGCGGTCGCGGACGCCTACCTCGGCAACGTCCACGATGGCGAGGTAACCGAGAGCGAGCCCGCCGAGGGTGGCGGCGCCACGGGCCCGGGCACCGAGACGCCCGCCCCCGCCCCCGCTGCTCCGGCTACCGCTGCTTCGGCCACCGCTCCTTCGGCTACCGCTCCTTCGGCTACCGCTGCTTCGGCTACCGCTGCTTCGGCTACCGCTGCTTCGGCCACCGTTGCTCCAGTTGCCGTTCCTTCGGCTACCGCTGCTCCGGTCGCTACCGCGGATGCTGTGGCGCCGGCGGCCGAGGGCGTCGCCGGCAGTGAGACCACGGTGGCCAAGGACGTCGTCGCTGGTGGGAAGGCTCCCGCTACCAGCACGCTCGACGGCAAGGCACCCAACAGCAGGCCCCACGAGGACGGGGCCGGCTCGAGCAGCAGCGTTGGTGGCGAGGACGCCGCCGACGGTACGGTCGACTCCGACGCGACGGTGGTGACGTCATGACATCCGCTCTGACCTGCGAAGCACTGACGGGCGGGCGGGGCTCGTCCGAGGTCTTCCGCGGCCTGGACCTCAGCGTCGCCCCGGGGAAGGTGCTGGCCCTGCTCGGGCCGAACGGGGCCGGCAAGACCACGCTGCTGCTCACCCTCGCGGGCCTGCTCCCGTCCCGCAGCGGCAAGATCTCGGTGGGTGGGACCCGGCTGCCCAGCGGCAAGCCGGGGGCGGCCAACCGGGCCGGTGTGGTTCTTGTGCCGGACAACCGGGCGTTGTTCACGCAGCTCAGCGTCGAGGACAACCTGCGCGCGGCGGCCCGTCGGCAGGGCCCGAAGCCACGGGCGATGCTCGAACTGTTCCCGGACCTGGAGAAGCGCTGGACCGTTCCCTCCGGTGCGCTTTCCGGTGGCGAGCAGCAGATGCTGGTGCTTGCCCGGGCCCTGATCCAGCAGCCGAAGGTGCTGCTCGTCGACGAGCTGAGCATGGGCCTCGCGCCCCTGATCGTCCAGGCGCTGTTCCGGACGGTGCGACAGGTCGCCGACGATCAGGGCTGCGCGGTCGTGCTCGTCGAGCAGCACGTCAACCTCGCGTTGCGGATGGCCGACGACGCGGCGGTGCTCAGCCGTGGTGCGCTGGTCCTGCAGGCGCCGGCGGCGGAACTCGCTGCCGAACCCGAGCGGGTCGAGGCCGCCTACTTCGGCGCTGGCCGCGAGGAGAAGGCGCCGGCCTCCGCCGCTGCCTGACCGGTGAGTTTCCACGGACGCCCCGTCCGCCAGCCGTGAACCCGCTGGTGGACGGGGCGTCCGTCGTGGTGCCCGACGCGTGGAACTACCGAGGTGCGTCCTCGAAGGTGATCGCCCCACGCAGGATCCGACCGGCCTCGAGGTCCGCGTAACCGTCGTTGACCTGATCGAGGGTGTACGTCCTGGTGATCAGTTCGTCGATCTTCAGGGTGCCGGCCTTGTAGAGGTCGAGCAGCCGAGGGATCGCCGTGCGCGGGCTCTGCGAGCCGTACAGACAGCCGCGGATCTGCTTGTTCGTCATCGCGAACGTGAACAGGTCGAGATCGGCCACCTTCTGACCGAACGGTGCCACCGACGTGATCACGCAGGTGCCGTCCTTGCCGGTCAGGCTGAGCGCGGGCTGGAGCAGGTCCGAGGTCATCACGGAGAACGCGCAGATCACCGAGTGGCACATGGCGCCCGCGGTCAGTTCGCGGATCGCGTTGGCGGCTTCCTCGATGGACGCGAACGCGTGCGTGGCCCCGAAACGCAGCGCCTGCTCGCGCTTGAACTCCACCGGGTCGACGGCGAAGATCAGCCGTGCGCCGGCGATCCGTGCGCCCTGCACGGCGCTGACCCCGATCCCGCCGAGGCCAAGGACGGCCACCGCGTCGCCGGGCTTGACCTCCGCCCGGTTGACCGCGGAACCGAATCCGGTCGCGACGCCGCAGGAGACCAGCGCGGCGACCGTCCACGGCACCTCCGGGTCGATCTTCACGATGGTCGATTCGGCGAGCAGTTGACGTTCGGAGAACGCGCCGATCTGGGTGTAGCGCGCCACGGCCTCGTCGCCCAACCGGTGCGCGATCCGCCCATCGGTGATCATCCCGACGTTGAACAGCTTGGCGCCGTCGTTGCACAGGAACGCCCGGCCCGAAAGGCAGTACGTACACCGCCCACAGGATGGGATGAACGACATGGCCACATGGTCACCGGGGCTGACAGAGGTGACGTCCGGCCCGACCTCGAGCACTTCACCGGCACCCTCATGCCCGCAGATCATCGGGAAATGCGGCATCGGCATCGCGCCCGAGCGCGCATGCTCGTCCGAATGGCACAGACCACAGGCTCTGACGTCGATCAGGACCTCGCCCGCGCGGGGATTGTCGATCTCGACCGTCTCGATCTTGAAATCCTGACCGGGGCCGAACAGCAGAGCTGCTCGTGTGCTGACCATGGGGTGCCGCCTTTCGCACGTCCGGCAGGCGATCACATCCGGACGATCGACCTTGAGTAGGGCGAGACAACCATGCCATAGTGTGTCGCCGTGAGACAGCCATGCCGACGGGAGCGATCTGCGCACCGAACGGCGGTGGGCCCACCGTGTCGCGGGCCGCTCGCGGTTACCGACCCCCGCCCTGCCGAGCGGCCGGGGCATCGGCCAATGCTGTCAGCATGACCCGACCCGGTGCGGACGCGGAACCGCCTGACGACCCGCCCTCGCGAGCCCACAACCACCCGGTCCCCCAGGGCCCGCATCCCGCGCGGGACCGACACCAGGCGCTGGATCGGCACGCTGCTGCGCAGGACCGACACGCTGCGCAGGACCGACACGCTGCGCAGGACCGACACGCTGCGCAGGACCGACACCGTGCGCGGAGCCCGCGGCGCGGTCAGGGCTGGTGGGGCAGCGAGAGCGCGCTGCTCGACGACGCCGAGGCCCGCCGACGTCTGGTGGCCGCGGCCGGGCGCTGCGTGATCCGGCGTGGCTCGAGCCGGATGCGGATCGAGGAGGTCGCCACGGAGGCCGGTGTCTCCCGCTCCACCGTCTACCGGTACTTCCGCAGCCGCGATGAGCTGCTTCTCGCCGTCCTGCTCGATCGGGTCGACACCGCCATGGACGTGGCGCTGGAATCCCTGCCGCATCCGGACGACGCACGCGTCACCCTGGTCGAGGTGTTCGTGCGGGGCACCAGCCTCATCGACGGGGATGCGCTGACCGAGGCGCTGTTCGCCGCCGGTGGTCGGGCCAGCGGCGACTCCCTGCCACTGGCCACGGAGCCGATCGTCGAGGCTGTCTACAAGCGTCTCGAGCCGCTGCTGCTGCGCTGGCAGGACAGCGGCCAGCTGAGCGCCGACCTCGACCTGTGGGAGGCCGTACGGTGGCTGATCGCCGCCGGCGGCGCCATGATGGCCCCGCCGTGGAGCAGCCGCAGCCTGCCCGACAAGCGTGTGTTCGCCGAGACATATCTGGTCCGCGCCCTGCTTCAGCCGGTCACGCCAACGCCTGACGCCGAGGTGAGTACGTCCTCGAGGCGTGACGACGGAAAGACACCGAGCAGGTAACGGTCCGGCCGGACCACTGCCACCTGGGGCTGTCTGGAACGCCCGCGCATCCGCAGCACCGTGCCGTCGAGATCCACGATGACCGGACCGGACCGCGCACGCTGATCGTCCCGGTCCGCCGACACGGCGTGGCCGATGGTCAGGGTCGTACCGCCGCGGCGGTCAACCCAGGCCCGGACCTGCGGCGTCAGCGCGACTCCAGCATCGTCGCCGAGCCCGAGCAGCACCCAGGACGACCCGAGTATGTCGTCAAGCCGGCAGACTCGGCCGTCCTCGGTCCGGATACACGGGTTGGGCAGCACCCGCCCGGCCCAGCGGCCCCCGTCGTGCGCCCGCCGCGGCCGCGCGGCCTTCGGGAGCCGGGTCCGTGGTCGTGCGGCGCCGGAGCGCAGGGCGTGGCCGAGCCCCGGAGCGTGGGCCGCTGTGCGCAACGCGGCCCGCAGCGCGGCCGCGCGGACCGGGCTCGTCGTCTGCACGATCCGACCGGCCCGGATGGCCCGGGTGGTGATCGCGGCCACCTGGGGACGGCGCTCCCGTTCGTAGTCGTCGAGTGAATCCGGATCCCGTAGTCCCGCGAGGACCTCGGTCAGCCGCCAGGCCAGCGCGGCCGCGTCCCGGATGCCCGAGGCGAGCCCCTGGCCGGCGAACGGCGGCATCGTGTGCGCCGCATCGCCGGCGAGCAGGACCCTGCCGACCCGCCAGCGGTTCGCCATGCGGGCGTGGAACGTGTAGACCGCCGCCCGTTCCACCGCGACCGTGCCCGGGTCGATCCAGGGTGTGAGCAAGCTCGTGACGGTCTCCGGCTCGGCCATCCGCTCGGGATTCTCGCCGGGGAACATCATCCACTCCCAGCGGTGCCCACCGGGCATCGGCATCGTCACCGCGGGCCTGCGTGGATCGAGAACGAAGGCGATGTCGTCGGGTACCGGCAGCGGCTCGGCCGAGCGCGCGTCCACGACGAGCCACGGCTGGGCGAAGGTCCTGCCCACGAAGTCCACGCCGATCAGCGCCCGCACTGTGCTCGTCGCCCCGTCGCAGCCGATCACCCAGCGAGCCTGCACGACGGTGTCGTCCTCCAGGCCGACCGTCACCGCGTCGGCCCCGTCGTCGATCGAGCGCACGCCCACGCCGAGCCGGACCTCAACCGAGGGCAGCGTGGCGATCCCGGCCCGCAGCGCGGCCTCGACGGACGGCTGGTGCAGGAACACACCGACCGGAACGCCGAGTTCGGCCTGCCCCTGCCCGGCGGCGAGCAGCAGGCGGCGGTCCGGCCCGAGAAAGGTCGCCCGGGTCGACGCGCGGGTATCGGTGAGCATCTCGGCCATCCCGGGGAGCCGGACGAGCAGACGCAGCACCTCCTCGTCCAGGCCGGCGGCGCGGGGACGTGGGTAGGTGGTAGCCGCCCTGTCCACCGCGAGCACCGACACGCCCCGCTGCCCGAGAAAGGCCGTCAGCACCGCTCCCACCGGACCGAAGCCAACAACCAGGACATCCTTGATCATCGACTCCCCCTTCTTCTACGAAGAGTAGAACTTCCGTGGGGTGCTGTCAGGACCTTTCGGATGTGGGTCGCGATCGCCGGTGCCGGCGGTGGCGGTGGCGGTCCATCGGCTCGGCGGCTGGGCCGATGGACCGATGGGCGAAGTCGCTGCCTGCTCGGGGTCCAGCTCGACTGTGCGGGCTGTGGCGGTCGAGCCGACGCTTTCGTCTGGAGCCCGCGCGTTGGCGCGGTGCTTTGTGGTGTGAACCGTGTGGACTGGTCGCGCCCTGGTGCGTGTGGCGGTTGGTGTGGCCTGTCTCGACCGGGTTCTTCGCCGTCGTGTGCATGCGCGAATGTGTACTGGCTGGACTGGGTGCGGTGATGTACTGCCTGATGTTCGCTTCGAGTGCGCTCTCGGTCCATCACGCAGCCTGTCGGGTTCTGGTGAGTGCCGGCAGCGGCTGGTGGCTGGTGGTCGTGTTGTCGAGTGTCGATTTCGGGCGTGGCTGTTTCCTTGAGGATCTGGCTGGTCTTCGCGGGGCTGCTCGGGGTGGCGGGCTTGGTGTTGTGGTTGTGCGAAGTGGTGATGGCGCATCCGCTCCGCAGATTTTCCTGACGGGTCTTGTCGGGCGTTTCCGGCGATCGTAAGATTAGAACATGCGTTCGATAAAATGATGATCGTGGACGTGCCGGTTTCTTTTCCCGGCCGGTCGGTGGACGTGTTCTGCCGGCGGGCAGTGAATGTCGCCTGGAGGTGTGTCGTGGCTGGTGTTCTCAGGTGCGTGGAAGTGGCGGCGTCGCGGGTGCGGGTGGGGGGTGAGGGGTCGGATGGTACGGCTGATCTGTTGGCGTCGGCGGAGATCGATGGGAGCCGTATCGGGGAGTGGGGGCCTGGTCGTTGTCTGGAGATGGATCGTGAGATCGCGGGGGTGATCGCGCGGTGGGAGGCGGTGCGGTTGCTGGTGCGGGCGCAGTTCGCGCGGGGCCGGCCGGTGGAGGTCGCGGGTTCGTCGGCGTCGCGGGGGCGGGGTGGGCCGGTGGGTGGCGCGGGGGAGGGCGCGGATGGGTCGCCGCGGATGTTCGCGGCGTTCGCGGGTGATGAGCTGTCGTTGGTGGCAAATGTGGCGGCGACGCAGGGGTGTCGGGAGCTGGCGTTCGCGGAGCGGTGTGTGCGTCGGTTGCCGGAGGCGGTGGTGGCCCTGGCGCAGGGTGTGTTGGATGTGGGTCGGGTGGCGGCATTGGATCGGTTTACGGTGAATCTGGCGGATGGTCACGCCAGGGAGGTCCTCGGGCCGGTGCTGGGCAACGGGGGTGGCCGTCGTACGCACAGGGCGTTCGGTGCGGCGGTGAGCCGGCGGGTCGCGAAGGTCGATCCGGACGGGGCGGATCGGCGGCGGCGTAAGGCGGAGAAGAAGCGGGGCGTGGCGTTGCATCCGGAGGCCGATGGGATGGGCCGTCTGTCGGCGTTGTTGCCGGCGGAGCAGGCGCTGGCGGCGTTCACACGGATCGATGAGCTCGCGAAGCAGGCCGACGACCAAGTCGACGATCAGGGGAACGCCCAGGCGGGTGGCCAGGGGAACGGCCGGACGGATGGCCGGCGGGGTGATCAGACGGACGGTCGGGGGGATGCTGAAGGGCGGGAGAAGCGGAGTCTCGCTCAGCGTCGGGCGGATGTGCTGTTCGACCTGCTGATGGGGCGTGACCGGGGCCGGGTCAACGTCGAGATGCAGGTGATCGTTCCGTTCGAGACGTTGATGGGTCTGGCGCAGCATCCGGGCGAGGTGCCGGGTTACGGTCCGATTCCCGCGGAGATCGTGCGTGAGATGACTGCCGACGCGGGGTGCACGTGGCGGCGGGTGCTGACGGCCCCGAAGCGGGGGCAGGTCCTGGATGTGGGTGATCGCCGGTTTCCGTCGGCTCCGCTGGCCCGGTATGTCCGGGCTCGGAACACGACGTGTGTCTTCCCGACGTGTGACCTTCCCGCCACATCCTGCGATCTGGATCACACGCGGGGGTCGGCGCGGGGCGGCCGGACCGAGCCGGGGAATCTGGGGCCGCAGTGCCGGGCGCATCACCGTCTGAAGCATCAGGCGGATCGGATGCCTGCCGGTGCGGGGAAGAGATGGGATCTCCGCCAGCCGGAGCCCGGGCATTTCGTGTGGACGACCCCCGAGGAGCAGGTGTATCACGTGTACCCGGAGACGTACGCCGATTTTTAACCGGGAGAACGAGCCGATGCCCCGAACCGCGGTCGCAGTCCGCCACGTCCCCTTCGAGGACCTCGGAATACTCGGCCCGCTCCTCACACAGCACGGCTACCAGACCCGGTATGTCGATGCCGGTATCGATCCGATAGTAGAACCAGAAGTCGTCGACGCCGACCTGCTTGTCGTTCTTGGCGGGCCCATCGGCGTGGGCGATGTCGCACGGTACCCGTTTCTCGCCGATGAGATCCAGGCGCTCGGCGGGCGACTGGCGCTGGAACTTCCCACCCTCGGGGTATGTCTGGGCGCACAGCTTGTCGCCCGGGCGTTGGGAGCCCAGGTCGCGTCGACCGGTCAGGTGGAGATCGGATACGCGCCGCTGACCCTGACCCGGGCGGGGGAGGAGTCCGTGCTTGGCGCGCTCGGGGATGTTCCGGTTCTGCACTGGCACGGCGATCAGTTCACGATTCCCGCCGGTGCGAGGCACCTTGCGCGGACGCCCGGTTTTCCGTACCAGGCCTTCGAATGGGGAAACGCGGTCCTGGGGTTGCAGTTCCATCTTGAGGCCGACCACAGCCAGCTCGAGCGATGGTTGATCGGGCATGCCCATGAGCTCGCCGCGCACCGGCTGGATCCGCACACGCTTCGCGCCGACGCGCAGCGGCATGGTCCGGACCTTGCGGCCCGGTCCCGGCGGGTGTTCCACGCATGGCTCGACCAGGTGGTCGCGGTATCCCGCTGAGATGTGGGAGACGGCGGTGTGAGCAGCCGCGAATCGCCTGGGTCAGGGTGCGGCCACCGTGGCGCCACGGCGGGCGTTGTAGACGACGGCATCCTTGCGACTGCCGTACTCGGCGAAGACGGCCAGCGCCTCGTCCCGCAGAATGTCGGTACGTACGGTGATGCCGCGGCGCTCGAACTGCTGGGCCCAGTCGTCGCGCATCGGGCCCTCGTCGAAGCCGGTGAGCGTCTCGACCTCCTCGCCTTCACCGGCGATGGTGAGCATCTGGACGCCGGACCACATGACCGCGCCGTAGCACATGACACAGGGCCGCCAGTTGACCACGATCTCGACCGGGTCACCCGTGGCACTGAGATCCCATGAGCCGAGCCGGGCCTGCGCGAAGGAGAGCGCTGTGACCTCGGCGTGCATGGTCGACAGTCCGGTGGCCAGGACGAGGTTCACCCCGGCCGCGTGGATCTGTCCGGTGACCGGGTTGGCGACCACCGCCGCGAACGGTCCGCCGTGTCCCTCGACGTGGTTACGGGCCGCAAGCCGCAGGGCGAGGCGCATCCGGTCCTCGACGTCGGGAAGTGCGGCGCCGACAGCATCGACCTCGTCGTCGACCCAGCTGGGCAACGGGATGTCGAGAGCGGCGACCGGGCCCGCACCGGCAGATGCCGACGGTTCGACGGAACGGGAGTGCGTCATACGCGGGAAGCCCTTCGACGGTCTGGTGGGAGCCGGGCGGCGCCCTGATGGCTCGATGGCCTCGACGGGGACGGGACGAGGTTGTCGGGAGATGGGCGGAACTGGTTCAGGCGGTGAAGAAACGGGACAGGCCAAGCGCGCGCAGGCCCCGCCGGTAGGCGACGGAACTGCGGTCCGCGGGAATGTTCACCTCGATCCGGGGGTCCAGGGGAAGGTTCTCGGGGCGTTGCGCCTCGACGATGGTCCGGTCCTCGGCGAAGATCCGCACGTTGAAGTCGTAGATGTCCTGCGCGGGCTGGTCGGTGGCAAAGTTCTTCGCGATCGGCGCGAACATCCGGGTCTGGCGGGCGGAGACCGGAGAGGCGGCATTCATGATCGAAAGCCGGCCGTCGTCGGGGAAGTGCACGACGAGGGTGGCTGTGAACGGCAGATGGGCGTCGAAGCGGCGCAGCCAGCGGAACCCGGGCGGCGCGGTCAGTCCGCTGCCGTGGGGGAAGTTCGCGACCGTGCTCCAGTAGTCGGCGGTGAAGCCGTGCTCGGTGGGGGTCGACGTGTACTCGGGTACCTCGGTGTTGTCCGGGTCGGCGAAGCTGCCGGCGTGCACGAACGCGAAGTGCGCGACGTCGAGAAAGCCCTCGACCTGGCGGCCGGCGAAAGCGGCCAGATCGAAACTGGGACATGTCACGCGTTGGAATCCCGGATCGTCCCAGTGTGGCATGCGTGGGATGACGGGGATGGCTCGCCCCGGGGTGGTTTCGCCGGTGTGGGTGTCACCGGGGAGAGGCCGGTCGGAGTCGGGGCGCAGGCAGGTCCAGATCAGCCCGTAGCGTTCCTCGGCCGGGCAGGTCGCCAGGGCCATCCGCGCCGGGATCTTCGCGGCTGGATGTGCGGGGATGGCCACGCAGGCACCGTCGGCGCCGAAGCGCAGCCCGTGGTAGGCGCAGGCAACGGTACGGCCGTCACCCACGCCCATGCTCAGCGGCACCCCGCGGTGCGGGCACAGGTCGCGGGCGACGACCACCTGACTGCCGGCTCGGTAGATGACCAACTGCTCGTCGAGCAGGCGTACCGCGACCGGCTGGTCACCGACCTCCCGGGACAGCGCGACCGGGTACCAGTGCCGGGCAAGGATCGCCCAGTCGTCCGGATCGAAGGAACAGTCGCTGGGGGGCGCCGCCAGCGCGGCGCGGATGTCTGACATCGATACCTCGAGGGGCGTGGGCGAGTGCCTGGGCGCGCAGGCGAAGAACAGCCATCCTGCCCCGGGCGACGCCGCTGGTCGGCGCCGCCACGGTGCGGGGCCCGGTCGACTGTCCTCGGTTGGATGTCGATCGGCTGGGCGTCAACGGTGTCAGGCGCCGTGCGCGATTCGCCCCCGGACCCAGGCACGCCGGTGGACCTGCCGGCGTACGTCGAGGTGGCGGTCTCCGCTCATCCCCAGCGCACCTCCCCTGCCCTCGCCGCTGCTGCTCCCTCGCCGATGGGATCTCCCGCCGTCTGGCTCGTTGGCGGACGACCGCGTGAAGCTGGCTCGCCCACTGTCCGCCGATGCCGTTACGGGCTGGTGGCGGCCGTCGAACATCGGCGTATCGGGAGCGCGCGGCGATGGGAGGCTCAGGGGCTCAGGGGCTCAGGGGCTCAGGGGCTCAGGGGCTCAGGGGCTCAGGGGCGGCGTCGGTGTGGCGTGCGGCCTCGCGTCCGGTGGCGACGAGCCGTCGACGAAGTGGGCGATCGTGCGCAGCGCGGCGGTGGTGTCAGGATGGTCGGGCAGAACGTTGGGCCAGGTGTGCGGCAGACCGGGCATGATCCTGGTTGCTACCGGTACCCGAGCCTGCGCCAACGCGGATGCCATGCGGATCGTGTCGTCGAGCAGGACCTCGTCGGAGCTCGCGAACAGCAGCGTCGGGGGAAATCCGGTGACGTCGCCCAGAACGGGCGAGGCCAGCGGGTCGTCCGGATGATGACCTTGAAGGTACTGGTCGGCGGCTTCGCGGGCGGACGCGAGGGAGAACATTCGGTCGTGGGCGGCCCGGGACCGGTAGCTCGGCGCGGTGCAGTGCAGGTCCAGCCATGCCGAGATCAGGACCAGGCCGCGTGGCGGGGCCGTGCCGGCCCGGCCAGTCGCGATCGTCAGCGCCGCGGCGAGCCCCCCGCCCGCCGAATCACCCACGAGGATCGGTGGTCGCTTCGAGGCGGCCACGAGTCGGGTGTAGACCGACGCCGTGTCGTGGAGGGCCGCCGGGTAGGGATACTCGGGCGCGAGACGGTAGTCGACGACGACGACCTCGGCACGGGTGGCCGCGGCCAGCCGGGCGGCGAACGGCGTGAACTCGGCTGCCCGGCCCAGCCTGTAGCCGCCTCCGTGCAGGTACAGCAGGACGTCGCGGGGCTCCGGCGGGGTGCACACCACGCAGCGAACGCCCGACCAGTCGGCCTGTAACACCCGGATCTCCGGTGTCGGTGCCGGCGGTTCGAGGGCGGCGATCGTCGCACGACGGGCGGCGAGCACGGGTGGTGTCGGCCATGTCGATGCGCGTAACGGCGGCAGCGTCCAGCTGTCGAGTGGGGCTGCGCGGGACCCGACTGGGACATGGGCGGATGGGCCGGCTGCCGGGGAGAACGCCGCGTCGGGAGTGGCGGCATCAGAGAACGCCGCGGTGGGGGAGGCGGCTTGGGAAGCGGGAACGCCGCCGCCGGCGGGCCGGCCGGCACGACCGGGATGGGAAGTGGTCATCTGGGTGGGAGCAGCCTTTCCTGGCAGTCAGGCCGGTCGACCGGATCCGATGTGGGCGGCGTCCGTACAGCGGTCAGAGCGAAAAGTTTTTCGTCCACGTGAAATGGTGCGTAGCATCCGCTGGACAAGCGCGATGGCGACGACCTGCCCGGACGCCGGATGCCGGATGCCGGACGCCGAGGCAACGAGGCAACGAGGCGTCGCGGCATCGGCGCGTCGAGGCGTCGGGATGGGAGCGGGCGCGATGGCACGACCGGCACCGGCCGCCGAGAAGACGCTGAAGATCATCGATCTGCTGGTCGCGCATCGCGGTGAGCAGTTCACGATCTCCGACATCGCCCGGCGCACCGGTAGCAGCCTGGGCTCCGCCCACGCGATCCTCGCTGTTCTCGAACAGAGCGGGTATCTCGGCCGCCATCCGGTTCGCCGGACCTACGGGCTCGGTCCGGCGCTGGTCAGTGCGGGTCTGGTAGCGCTGGAGCAGCATCCGGCGATCCGGGCCGCCGCCGAGCGGATTCCGACGCTGGGCGCCGAACTGGACGCCGACGTGGTGGTCACGGCCGCGACGCCGACGGACATCGTCTTCGTGGCGGTGGGTGGGCCCGGCTCGCGGTACGGCCCCGGCTACCGGGAGGGCGAACGGGTGCCGTTGGATCCGCCGCTCGGCCTGGTGTTCATGGCCTGGGCACATCCCCGCGAGGTGGACGTGTGGCTGGCTCGCGGCCCGGCGGGGCTCGAACCGGATCGGGTCCGACTCGGGCTCGCCGCTGTCCGCGAGCGGGGGTTCGCCCTCGGCCTCGCCCTCGACCCGTCGGCCGGACCAGGATCGCTGTCTCTCACCGACAACTACGACCTGCCCACAGTGGACCCGACCCGCACGTACGACCTCGGTATGGCCTCGGCACCGGTGTTCGACGCCGATCACCGGGTGCTCGTCGCCATCACCGCGTCGGGCTTCTCGCCGGGTCTGTCCGGACGGGAGGTCCTCGACATCGGTGCGCGCGTGCGTGCCTGCGCCACCATTGTCACCAAGCAGACCCGCGGACGCCTCGCCACCTGAGTCTCCGGCTGCCCGACCAGCCTCAGACCCGCCGCCTGCCCGAACCTCCGCGTCAGCGCGCGTCTCCGCGCTCCGCGGGCTTCGCTGTGTCCGTGGCGTCCGTGGCGTCCGTGGCGTCCGTGGCGTCCGTGGCGTCCGTGGCGTCCGTGGCGTCCGTGGTGGTCGTCGGGTCCGCGGGCTCCGCGGTGTCCGGGTTCTCGGCGTTGGCGGTGGCTGCCGCCTCGAAGCCCGCCTCAGCTTCCCCCCGGGCCTGTTCCACCGCCTGGCGGTAGGCCTCCTCACGCAGCTGCGAGATCATGTCCATCGATCACACTCCTCCGAAGAGCTTTTCGTAGTCGACACGATGGCCCCGATTCTCCAGCTCCGGGATGACCTTCGTGCCGAGCAGTTCGATGCTGCGCAGCACCTTCTCATGCGGCAACGTGCCGAACTGGGTGTAGCACAGCAACTGGTCGACACCAGCCTGCTCGTACCGGAGAATTTTTTCCAGGCACTCCTCTGGCGTCCCGATGATGACCATATCCTGCTCGGTGTAGGACCGGATGTCGATGTCGCCGCGAATGGTGGGCTCCAGCAGTGGAAAGACCTGCGCTTTTTCCTCGGCCGACAGATGTGCGAGTTCCCATTCGAGGGTGAACTCGGCGAGGTTCTGGTACCACCAGCGGACCGAGTCCCACAGGCCGTAGCGGGCGGCCTCCTCGGGGTCATCCGTGCAGTGCACGAGCGTGTAGGCGCCGACCCGGTCGTTCGCGAAGGCCGGCAGCGGGGTGATGCATTCCGCCTGTCCGCGCCGGTAGGTCGCGATGTGCTCGGCCATTTTCGACACCGGCTGCATCAGGGCGAAGGACAACAGGCCAAGGCCGAGCCGGCCCGCGTTGAACGCGGACGTCTCACTCGCCGCGGCGAGCCAGGCCGGCGGATGCGGGTCCTGGTAGGGCCGGGGAGTGATGAACCGTTCCGGAAAGTCGATGCTCGGTGACTTCCAGGACAGCTTCTCGTTCGTCCAGGCGGCGATGACGAACTCGAACGCCTCCTGCCACAGTTCACGCGACCGGTCGTCCGCCGGCACGCCGAAGGCGAGCTGCTCGTTCGGGGTGGAACGCCCGGTGCCCCACTCCACCCGGCCGCCGCTGAGCAGGTCGACGGTCGCGACCTTCTCGGCGACCCGAACCGGATGCTGGAATCCGGCCGGCAGCAGCACCACGCCGAAGCCGAGCCTGATGTTCCTGGTTCGCTGCGACAACGCGGCCAGAACAGCCTCGTTCGACGGCGAGGCCGAACGTCCCTGCCGGAAGTGATGCTCGACGACCCAGGCTGTCTGGAAACCAAGGGTGTCGGCGTAGGAGATCTCCGCCAACGCCTCCTGGTAGGTCTGTTGTTCGGCTTTCTTCTGGCCGTGCGGGAAGGGCTCCGCGTATGGCCCGATCTTGGGTTGGAACTCGTACAGCAGGTCCAGTTTCATGTGGTTGCCCTCGCGATCAGCTCGGTGGGAACCGGGACGGGCGGCGGCGACACGTCGGTCGCCGGGCGCATCAGGTGGATTGACCGGTCGCGGCCAGGTAGGTCGTCTCGGAGAACTCGGCTGCGTCGCCGGGCCGTAGCCCCCACAGCGACTGGATGGTCGCGCCGCCATCGACGACGAGGGTCTGCCCGGTGATCCGTTCGGCGAGGCCGCTGGACAGGAACAGCGCGGCGTTCGCGACATCGTGCGCGCGGGGTGCGGCCAGCGGGTTGATGCCGTTCACCGCGTACTCGCCGGGCGGCTGGTCCTCGTTGCCGCCACCGACGTTGCCGGGGGCCACGGTGTTGACCCGGATGCCGTAGCGGCCCAGCTCGTCGGCGAAGGTCCGGGCGAGGGAGAGCACGCCGGCCTTGGCCGCGCCGTAGGCCGCGTGGTAGGCGGAGGCGGTGATCCCGTCGACCGAGGAGATCGCGAGGAGGGAGCCGCCGGAACCCTGGCTGATCATCTGCCGGCTGACAGCCTGGAACAGGTAAAAGACCTGGGAGAGATTTTCCCGGATCGTCTCGTCCCAGACCTCGTGGCTCAACTGCTCGACGTTGCCCCAGCTGGCACGGCCGATGATGTCGACGCAGACATCGATTCCGCCAAGCCCACGCACCGTCTCGGCGACGGCCCGCTCGACCTCGGCCGGCACCGTCATGTCCGCGATGACGGGGATCGCCGTCGCGCCGGTCTTCTCGATCTCGGTGGCGATTTCGGTCGCTCGTCCCTCATGGATGTCAACGCAGGCGACGCTGGCGCCGGCCGCGGCGAGGGCGAGCGCGGTGAACCGGCCATGACCTGCTCGTTGTGGGATGTAGCCGGCTCCGCTGACCAGGGTGCGCTTTCCGGTCAAGCCCAGATCGATCACTTTCATCCTCCTTGGCGCCGGCCTTCGTGGCGCCGGACCGGTGCGGCTTCGCCGACACGGGAATGTCGGTCAAAGTTTCGCTAGGACGAAAAATTCTTCACATATGAGGCTAGGTGAGGTGCATCACCCCTGTCAACGCCGCCCGCGTACGCACGGAGGTCGACCAGGACGGAACCCGTTCGTGACCCGAACGGCGATCTCTGCCGTGGGGTCCGCCTCCGTGGTCGTGCCGCTCCCCATCGGCGAGATCGCCCCGCCGGACGTCCGCGGTGGACCGGTCTCGCTGGACCAGTTGTCCGTCACGGTCGGCTGGTATCGCGAACTGGCTGGCGAACTTCGTGGTGGGGATCAGCTATCTGACGCCGCTGTCATCCATTGGACGCTCCGCCACGTTCTTCCTGTACGCCGGGATCGCGATCGTGTCGGTGGTCTTTATGTGGCTGCGTGTGCCGGAGGCCATGGTCGTTCCCTTTCGGAGATCGAGGCGGAACTGCGCACGTCCCCGGTCGCCGTCGCAGCTCCGGCGCTGACTTCCGCGCCGGCTTCCGCCTCGGTTTCGAGGGGCCGGGCGCGGGCCAGTGGCGACCGCGATGCGCACTGACGACGGATAGGGCTCCTGAACGGCCGTTATCGGTGCGCGCAGGATCGGTTGCTCGACAACCTGGACCTGGTGGCCGAAAAACGCTGATCCGGGAACCGGTCATCCCGGGTGGTGTCGGAACCGGCGGGTTAATGCTGTCGCGCAGTCGTGTCCTCGACATTTGCGCAGCACCTCGCGCATTCCTTCCTGGTGTTGTTCCAGGGTGGGCTTCTCTGGGTTATGTTTTTCCCGCACCACCCCACCGAGAAAGTGACCAAGAAAAGAAGGAGATCGGAATGGCGCAGGCCGAGCAGGAGCAGCAGCGGCAGCAGGTCGAGCAGCAGCTGCGGCAGAACTGGCGGCAGGTTCGCTACAACATCCTGGACCAGTTCGGTCAGGTCAGCACCGCGGACCTCGACGCGGCGACCGACATCAATGACCTGATTGCCCGGATTGCGGACAAGGCCAACCACAGCGAGCGTTACGTGGAGAACCGTCTGCGTGAGCTCGTTGGTGTGGGTGTCGGCGTCAACATCGGCCGTAACCTCGGCAACGACCGCATCGGTGCCGGCCAGCAGAACCGGCCGTTCGGCGCTCAGTGATTCATCCGGAAACCGGCCCGGCCTGACGTGACGGGTCGTGCTCCGCGGCGAGCAAGCTGCCGCGGAGGGGCCTGGCTTCCGGAGAACATGTAATGCGACTGCCCCGGTCTGCGCGTCCCGTGAGGGACGTCAGCCGGGGCAGTCGTGCGTTGGGGGCTATGAGCTGGGGACGGGCTCGTCTACCGCCTGAGCTGTGCCGCCGACGCGCAGCGAGTTCACGATGGCGCGCCACCGGTCGACCGTCTGGTCGAGAATCTGGATGTCGAAGCTGGTGGCCGCGCGGAACTCCAGAACTTCCACTCCCTGCGGGCCGGCCTCGTAGGCGTAGGTCACCCCGGCCCGAATGAAGAACCCCTCACCGGCGTGCAGCCGGCGAGATCCCATGATTATCTCACCCGACACGACGTAGTACAGGCAGTCGACATTGTGGGTGTGTCGCGGCAGTCGGAAGCCAGGGTTGAAGGAAACGTGCACGAGGCTGAACCCCTCGGGACCGGCGCCCCGGTACAAAACCGAGAGCTTGCTGGCGTTCGAATATGGTCCTAAATCGACTTCCTCGGCGATAGCCGGATCGAGGGCCGCAGAGCTCATCATTCCTTCGTCATCCAGGGATGGCGCGTCAGCTGCGCTGAAGAAAACCATCTTGCGAGCTTCCTGGGTGTCTGGCACTGATTCCTCCTGTGGTCACCGTTTCGGGCCGCAACGACCCGGGTGTCGAGCGCGACGCTCCTGGGCATGCCGCGCCCGTGGGTGAAGTGGGCCGAAAGGGATGTGAACGGACGACGGGATGGACTGCTGTCCCAGACATTGCGGCATGCGCCGGACGCAGTCAAGGATCCCCCGGTGTCCCACTTTGACGTCACCGGTCGAGCGACACGGTCGCCGATCCTTATGGGCATTTCGGGCGGATTGTTCCCTTGGCGGCGCTGTCGGCGTCGCCGACCATTCGCCCCCCGCTTCTCTGGTGCCCGTCTGATCACGTCGGGTGCTGCTCGCGAGCCCGCTCGGGCGGGATGGGCGGGGCCGGTATGGTTGTCCGACCATGCCAGAAGGTCACACTGTGCACCGGCTTGCCGCCGCGCACCGGCGGATGTTCCAGGGCCACACCGTGCGTGCGATGAGTCCGCAGGGTCGTTTCGCCGCCGGCGCGCATCGTCTGGATGGGCAGATCCTCACCGGTGCCGAGGCGTTGGGAAAGCACCTGCTGCTCGGCTTCGGTGGCTTCTACGACGCCGCCGGCCCCGGGCCCACGACAGAGCAGGAGTCCACGGCCGAGCAGGAGCCCGAGGCTGAAAACGGGGCCGTGCACCGAGCCGAGGTCGGTGGGATCGGTGAATCGGCGTTCGTCCTACATGTGCATCTCGGGATCTATGGCACCTGGTCGCTGGGTGCGGGGCCCCTGCCGGCGCCGACCGGGGCGGTCCGGCTGCGGCTGTCCACCGCCGGCGGCGTGGGCGACGGAGGCTGCGGGGGCGGCAGGGGCGACGGAGACGGCCCGGGTGGCGGGGACGGTGCCGCGGGGGTGGTGGCGTACGCGGACCTGCGCGGACCCAACGCCTGCGAGCTGCTCGAACCGGGGGAGATCAGGGCGCTGCGCGACCGGCTCGGTCCGGACCCGCTGCGGGGCGACGCGGACCCGGATCGGGCGTACCGGCGGATCGTCCGTAGTCGTACCCCGATCGCCACCCTGCTGATGGACCAGTCGGTCATCGCGGGGCCGGGCAACATCTACCGGGCCGAGGTGCTGTTCCGGGCGGGGGTCGCGCCGATGCTGCCCGGGCGGGACGTCTCGGCGTCGCTGTGGTCGGCGATCTGGGCGGATCTGGTGGTCCTGATGGCCGAGGGTGTGCGCACCGGACGCATTGACACCGTCCGGGCGGAGCACACCCCGGAGGCGATGGGACGGGCACCGCGAGTCGACGACCACGGCGGCGAGGTGTACGTCTACCGCCGCGCGGGGCTGCCCTGCCTGGTCTGCGCGACCGAGGTGCGCATGCGGACACTCGCCGGACGCAACCTGTTCTGGTGCCCGGGCTGCCAGCCGGCTGCCGCGCTCAGTACGGTTCGATGATCATCCGCTGCCACCCGCTGATCTGCTCGGCGGTGGCACCGTGCGAGCGCAGGAATCCGGCCGCCCCGCCCTCGGCGGCCTCGACGACGTCCAGGACGCCGTGGATCGCCCGAGGGTCGATCTTGAAAGGGGTGCGGGGTGGGCTGTCCGTACCGCTGGCGGCGGCGCGCTGCATCAGGTGCTGGTAGGCCGGATTCCGCGCCAGGGCCGCGCGGACCCGGTCGAGACGTTCGCCGGTGGCCAGATAGTCGGCGATGATCGCCGACCGTTCGACGCCGGCCACTGACAGCAGCACCGCCACCGTGATGCCGGTGCGGTCCTTCCCCGCGGCGCAGTGCAGCAGGGTCGGGGTGTGTTCGCCGTCCACGAGGAACGCGAGGATGCGGGCGAGCCCGGGCCCGGCGTTGTCGAGCATCAGGGCGTACATCGCCGAGTAGTCGCCGCGGACCTGGTCGGCCAGGGCGTCGGCGTTGGACAGCGCGGTCAGGTCGGCCAGCGGTTCGTGCAGCCAGGTGATGCCGAGCCGCGGGAACCACTCGGCGGCCCGCGGGCTCTCGAACGGCGCGCGCAGATCGACGACGCCGCGTAGCGCGACGTCCTCGCCCAGCACGGCGATGTCCTCGGCGGTGAGCGCGTCGAGATTGTCGCCGCGCAGCAGCACCCGCCGCCGCACGGTGCCTCCCGCCGCGGGCAGACCACCAAGATCTCGGACGTTGTGGGCGCCGACCAGATCAATCCATCCGGGCACATACTGCGCAGCGGTCACGGAGAAGGACGATACCTCCGGCTGTGCGCTCAGCCGAGGCGGACGAGGGTGCGTTGGAAGCCGTCCCCGACGAATCCGCTGCCGTCGCGGCCGGCGACCAGGGTGACCGTCCAACCTGTCCTTTCAGTCCGTCTCGTCCGAGTGCGCGGGCGGCGCGGACAACGCGGCTACCTTGCGCAGCAGGATGGCGCGTTCACGGGCGTTGCCGCACAGGCGGGCGGCCTGCTCGAGTTCCGCGCGGGCCTGCGTGGTGCGACCGAGGCGGGTCAGCAGCTCCCCGCGCACGGTGGGCAGCAGATGCGAACCGTTGAGCAGGCCGCCACCGGCGAGGGCATCGACGATCTCCAGGGCTGGCAGTGGGCCGTGCGCCATCGCGACCGCCACCGCCCGGTTGAGATCGACGATCGGCGACGGCGTCACCTGACCGAGCGCCTCGTAGAGCAGCACGATCCGCTCCCAGTCGGTCGCCGCCACCGCTGGCGCCCGCGCGTGGCAGGCCGCGATCGCGGCCTGTAGCCCGTAGGGACCAAGGCCGCGCCCGACGGCGGACGCCCGCTCGAACGCGGCCAGCCCGCGCCGGATCGCCGCCCGGTCCCACCGGCCGCGATCCTGGTCGGCGAGCAGGACCGGCTCACCGTCCGGGCCGGTGCGTGCCGGGAACCGCGCGGCGGTGAGCTCGCACAGGGCGAGCAGACCGTGGACCTCCGCCTCGTCCGGCAGCAGCGCGACGAGCATCCGGGTCAGCCGGATCGCCTCGAACGCCAGATCCGGCCGCAGCAGATCCGCCCCGGAGGTCGCTGTCGAACCTTCGGTGAAAATGACGTAGAGCACGCTGAGTACCGCACCGAGCCGTTCGCGGCGCTCGTGCGCCGGTGGCAGGGCGAACGGCACGCGGGCCGCGGCGATCGTCTTCTTCGCCCGGGTGATCCGGGCCTGGATCGTCGGGGTGGGCACCAGGAACGCCCGGGCGATCTCCTCACTCGACAGACCACCGACCACCCGCAGCGTCAGCGCCACCCGGGCCTGCGGCGCGAGCACCGGATGGCATGCCGTGAACATCAACGCCAGCACGTCGTCGTGGACCCGGTCGGGGTCCCACAGCAGATCATCGCTGTCCTGCTGTGACGTGAGCGTGAACGATCCGCCCGGCAGGCAGCCCGCGGCGGTCGACCTCGCCGCGACCGGCGCACCAGAACTGGTCTGACCCTCGGTGAGCTGGTGCGCGAGCTCGGCGTAACGCTCGTCTCGGGTGCTACGGCGGCGGAACGCATCGATCGCCCGCCGCCGTCCCGTTGTGAGCAGCCACCCCGCCGGACTACGCGGCACGCCGGAATCCGCCCAGGCGACGAGCGCCTCCGTGACCGCCTCCTGGGCGACGTCCTCAGCCAGCGCGAAATCCCCGGTGAACCGGGCCAGCGCGCCGACGATCCGGGCGGCGTCGATCCTCCACACCGCCTCCACCGCCCGCCGAGCCGATTCCCCCGCGTCCGCCCCCGCCTCACCCGGGACGCCGCCGCCCCCCGCCTCACCCTGGACGCCGTCACCTGGGAGGCCGTCACTCGGGAGGCCGTCACCCTGGACGCCGTCACCTGGGAGATCGTCACCCTGGAGGCTGTCACCGACCGGAGCGGCGGCGTTGTCGGGCATCAGAGCTGGCCGGTGCGCTCGCGCCAGGCACGCTCCCTGACGACCCACTCGTTGTCCTGTGGGAACTCGTCGATGCCGGGGACCCTACGGATCTCGCACTTGGAACCGGGGATGGAGGGCATGCGGCGGGCCCACTCGACGGCCTCGTCCTTCGTGGCCACCTCGAGGATGTAGAAGCCGCCGAACAGCTCCTTCGTCTCCCCGTAGGGACCGTCGGTGACCACCGGGGTCTCACCGGAGTAGTCGACGACGACGCCCTGGGCCGCGTCGTCCAGGCCCTCGGCCGCGACCAGCACGCCGGCGTGGATCAGTTCCTCGTTGAACCGGCCGACCTTCTCGAGCATCTCCTCGAACGGAGTCGAGATCATGTGCTGGAACGACTCGTCGCTGTTACGCATGATCAGCATGTACTTCGGCATGTGTCGATCTCCCTGCTCCGGGCCGCCGTCCGACCCTCTCACCTCCAGGTCGAACGGGACACCGGCACATCGACACCACGTCGCACCATCGCCAGGGATTTTTTTCGGCCGCACCGTCCCGGCGTCCGCGCACCGCCCGCGACGAAGATCCGCGCCGGTGCGCCACCTGCCTGGACGGGGGCGAGGTTCCCGCGTCCAGGCAGGTCACCCGCGGTCGCCGTCCGAGGGTGTGGGGGAGCAGCGGGCCTCGGTGGCAGGTCGCTTTCCCGTCCGGGCCGCCCAGCGGCCGGGGGTCCTCGGCGCCCGGCCCGCGGTGTCGCGTCCGGATGCGGAGGACTGTGCGGCCACATGCCGAGGACTGTTCGGTCTGACGAGGCTGAAATCCCGAACAACCCTCGGCATGACGTGATCTTGGCCGCGGTCTGGCAGTGGTCTGGTCTCGTTCCGAGCGGATTACGCGAGCTGGGGCTCGCGGACACGGTCGGCGCCGGCGCGCAGCGCGGGGATGAGCTCCTTGCCCCACTCGACGACGTCCTCGTACGGGTCGAAGCCGCGGATGAGGAAGGTGTCGACGCCGATCTCGTGGTAGCGCAGCAGCGCGTCCGCGACCTGCGAAGGGGTGCCCACGTGGCCGGAGGAGTTACCACCCGGGCCGGTCAGGGCGGTCACGCCGAACCACAGCCGCTCGTCGTGCACCTGCTGGCGGGCGGCCCGCTGCATCCGGGCGGACGACTCCGACTCGGTGGTGCCGAAGCTGCGGATGCCGAGGGCGGCACCGGCGACCCCACCGGCTCCGGCGGCCTCGACCCGGCGGCGGGTCTCGGTGAGGATGGCCTCGGCGCGAGCCCAGGCGGCGTCCTCGGTGTCGGCGATGATCGGGCGGGTGGACAGGCTGAACCGCAGGGTCCGGCCGTGCTTGGCGGCCTCGGCCCGCAGCGTCGCGATGCGCTCGGCGGTCTGCTCCAGCGGCTCGCCGAAGAGCATGTAGGTGTCGGCGTGCTGCGCGCCGACCCGCACTGCCGCGTCCGACTGGCCACCGAAGAACAGCGGGATGCCACCGGGGCGGACCGGCTTGACCGTGCTGTACGCGCCCTCGAACCGGTAGAAGCGGCCCTCGTGGTCGAACGGCTCGCCGGAGGTGAGGGTGCGGCGCAGCACGTCCATGAACTCGGCGGTGCGGTCGTAGCGGGTGTCATGGTCGGCGAAGTCGCCGTCGCGACGCTGGTCGGCGTCGTTGCCACCGGAGATGTGGTGGATGGCGACCCGTCCGCCGCCGGTGAGGTGGTCCAGGGTGGCGAGCTTGCGGGCGACGAGTGTCGGCTGGGTGAACCCGGGCCGGTGCGCGATCAGCACGCCAAGTCGCGACGTGTTCGCCAGGACGTGCCCGGCGACGGCGAACCCGTCCGGGGAGACGGCGCTGTAGCCGATCAGCACCCGGTCGAAACCGGACGTGTCGTGGGCCTGCGCGAACCGGGTCAGGTAGGCGGTGTCGACGGCGGGCCCGCCGAGGTAGGAGCCACGGGTCTCCGACGCTTCCTTGGTACCCACCATGCCGAGGATCTCGAGGGACATGCGCGCAACCTTCCTGGTACTGGACGTGCGGGACCTACTGGATGTGCTGGATGTGCCGGACGTGCGGTGCCGGGACGTGCGGGGTGGATCAGACGGAGGCGGGTTCGCGCTCGGCGGTCTGCTCGCGGACGAGGCGGATGAGCGTGCCGTAGTCCCGGGCGTCCGAGACCGGGTCGAAACCGCGGATGAGCAGGGTCGAGACGCCGACGCCCACGTAGTCGACGAGGGACTCGGCGACCTGCTCGTAGCTGCCGACCAGGGCGGTGGAGTTGCCCGCGGCGCCGGTGGCCTTGGCGATGGCGGTCCACAGCCGCTTGTCGTGGACGTCGCCCTCGGCGGCGTAGCGCAGCAGTCGCTGGCTGCCGACCTGCGCGGCGCTGTCGATGCCGAACACCTTCTTCACCTCGCCGGCCCGCTCGCGGGTGAGTTCGAGGATGTGCGCGGCCCGGTCCCAGGCGGCCTGCTCGGTGTCGGCGGCGATGGGCCGAAGGCTCACGCTGAACCGGGTGTCGCGGCCGTACGGCGCGGCGGCGGCCCGCACCTGGCGGATGCGTTCGATGATGCCGGCCAGCGGCTCACCCCAGAACGCGTACACGTCGGCGTGCTTGCCACCGACCCGCACCGCGTCCGCCGAGGCCCCGCCGAAGTAGATCGGAACGCGTCCGGCCGGCGGGCGTACCGCGGAGAAACCCCCGCGCACCTGGTAGAACTCGCCGTCGTAGTCAAACGGCACGTCCGATTCCCATTCGCGGCGCAGCACGTCGAGGAACTCGTCGGTGCGCCGGTAGCGGGTCACCTTGTCGGACAGGTCGCCGTCGCGGGCCTGGTCGGCGTCGTCCCCGCCGGTGATGACGTGCAGGGCGATCCGGCCGGGATGGAACGCGTCCAGGGTGGCGTACTTGCGCGCGGCGATCGTCGGGGCGACGAAGCCGGGACGGTGCGCGAGCAGCACCTTCAGGGTGGTGGTGCGGGCGAGGATCTGGTCGGCGACGACGAAGCCGTCCGGCATCGCGGAGCTGTGCGCGACGAGCACCCGGTCGAAACCGGCGTCCTCATGCGTGCGTACCAGCAGTTCGAGGAAGTCCGAGTCGACGGCCGGCCCGCCGAACCCCTGCGCTTCACTGCCCGCCGAGGTGCTGGCGATCCCGATGAACTCGATGCTCACAGCGAGGTTTCCTTCCGGACGGCGGACGTGTCAGCGGCGGCGGTGCCGGCGGCGGGCAGCCGGGCGCGCCAGGTGCGGTCGTGGTGGCAGGCCGAGATCCAACTGCCGGCGGGACGCCCGGGTGCCTCCACCCGCGGCGGGGCGGTGTCGCAGTCGACGGTGGCGAACGGGCAGCGGTGCGCGAACACACAGCCGCCGACGTCCCGCGCGTCCGGGCGTGGCCCGGGGGTCGGACCCGCCGCCGCGGTCGAGGCAGTGGTCGCAGTGGTCGCCGTGGCCGCTGTGGTCGTGGTCGGGTCGGGGATGCCGGGGGCGGGTGCCGGTCGCAGCGCGGCGGCGGCCTGCCGGTTACGGCCGTGGATGTCGGGTGCGGAGGCGATCAGCAGCGCGGTGTACGGGTGCCGTGGCGCGGCGAACACGTCGGCGATCGGACCGTCCTCGACGACCCGTCCCCGGTAGAGCACGACGACCCGGTCGGCGATGCCGGCCAGCGAGCTCAGGTCGTGGGAGATGACCACGATGCCGACGGACAGCCGGCGGCGCAGCTCGTCGAGCAGGATCAGGATGTGGTTGCGGTTGGACGCGTCGAGCGCGCTGACCGGTTCGTCGCACAGCAGCAGCCGCGGGTCCGCGACGACGGCCCGGGCGATCGAGGCGCGCTGGCGCTGTCCGCCGGAGATCTGCGCGGGGCGTCGCTGCGCCACGGCCGGGTCGAGGCCGACCAGGGTGAGCGCGCCGGCGACTCGTTCGGCCCGTTCGGATCTGCTGCCGACGCCGGCGATGGCCATGCCCTCGGCGATGCTCGCCCCGATGGTGAGCTCCGGGTCGAGGGAACGCAGCGGATCCTGGAAGACGAACTGGATCGCCCCGCCGCGGCGGAACCGACGGCGGGCCCGGGTGCGCAGGCCGAGGATGTCCTCGCCGTCGAGCCGGACCTGGCCACGGTCGGCGGGGGTGAGTCCGGCGATCGCGCGGGCCAGAGTGGTCTTGCCGGAACCCGTCTCGCCGACGATGCCGACGATCTCCCCGGGGCGCACGGTCAGCTCGATGCCGTCCAGGACCCGGGTGCGTCCGATCCCGCCCCGTTCGAGGAAGGAGACGCCGAGCCCCTCGATCCGCAGCAACGGCGCCGAGGACGGGCTCCCGGTGGCGTCCGCGCGGCCGGTGCCGGCGGTACCCGGATCGTCCTGGTCGATGGTGGGGGTGTGGCTGCTGCCCGGCCGGCTGGCCGGCACGGGCCTGGCGCCGGCGGGTTCCAGCTCGGGGGTGGCGAGGTCGGGGGTGGCGAGGTCGGGGGTGGCGAGGTCGATGTCGGGCATCAGGCGACTCCTGCTCCGGCGGCGGCTCCGGTTCCCTGCAACGCGATCTCCTCGACGCGCAGGCAGCGGACGGATCGGCCGTCCGGCTGGTCGGTCAGCGGCACCGGGCTGGTGCGGCACTCGGTGGTCGCGAAGGCGCAGCGGTCGGCGAACCGGCAGCCAGCGATCGTCGCGCCGACCGGCGGCGGCTGGCCGTCGATGACGGCCAGGGTGCGTCGTTCCCAGCTGCCGACCGAGGCGACCTGCAGCAGCGCCTCGGTGTACGGGTGGCGGGGGGCGAGCAGCACCTCGGCGGTGGGGCCGGCCTCGACGAGTTCGCCGGCGTAGAACACCAGCACCCGGTCACACAGTTCGGCGATGACGGCGAGGTCGTGGGACACCGCGATGATCGACAGGCCTCGTTCGGCGCGCAGGGAGGCGAGCAGGTCGAGCACCTCGGCCTGGATGGTGACGTCCAGGGCGGTCGTCGCCTCGTCGGCGATGAGCAGCGCCGGATCGCCGCAGACGGCGATGGCCAGCACCACCCGCTGCAGCATGCCGCCGGACAGTTCGTGCGGGTACTGCCGGTAGACCCGCTCCGGGTCGTGCAGCCCCATCGAGGCGAGCAGCTGGACGGCGGTGGTGCGGGCGTCACGGCGGGAGGCGCCGAGCTTCACCCGCAGCTGTTCGGCCACCTGCCGGCCCACCGGGTAGGACGGGTTGAGGTAGGACGCGGGGTCCTGGAACACCGCGGCGATGCCGGTGCCGCGCAGCTGGTCCCAGGCTCGCCGGGGGAGTCCGACGAGCTGGGTGCCGTCCAGGTCGATCGACCCGCCGCTGACCGCGCAGCCGGGGGCGAGCACGCCGAGGACCGAGCGGCAGACCAGTGTCTTGCCGCTGCCGGACTCGCCGACGATCCCGATGGCCTCGCCCCGGCGCACCTCGAACGACACCCCGTGGACGGCCTCGGTGGCCCCGCCGCCGATCGTCACGTGCAGGTCGTCGACCTTCAGCAGCACCGGAGCCGGTGCGGTGTCGGTGGTGTTCGGCTCAGCCATGCGAGTTCTCCTCCTGACCGGAGCTCTGCCCGGCGCTCTGCGCGGATGCCTGCGCGGGGATGGCCATGGCCGGCGTCCGGGCGGATCCGCCGGGGGCGGGTTCGACGTCGGGCTTGGCGCGTCGGCTGAACAGGCCGCCGCCGGCCGGTGCGGACGGGAGTCCGGTGGTGTCCCGGATGGCATCGGCGAGCGCGTTCAGGGCACCGGCGGTGAGCGCGATCGCGAGGGCCGGCAGGATCGGTGCCCACGGCTGCTGGGACAGGAAACCCAGGTCGCTGGAGAGCATGCCGCCCCAGGTCGGCGCCGGAGGTTTCACGCCGATGCCGAGGAAGGTCAGCGAGGAGACGACCAGCAGGACCGCCGCGGCCAGCTGCGCCGTGGTGACCGCGACCGTCGGCAGCACCTTCGACCAGACATGCCGACGGATGATCCACCAGCGGGACGCCCCCAGCAGTTCGGCGACCTCCACGTACTGGGCCCGGGTGAGGGTGAGGGCGGCGGCCCGGGTGATCCGGAACAGCAGCGGCGCGAGGAAGATCCCGATCGCGAGCATCGCCTGGGTCAGGCCGTTGCCGAGCACGCCGGTGACCGACACCGCGAAGATGATGTAGGGCATGGTCATGATGGCGTCGACGATCCGCTGGGCCGCCCAGTCGAAGAACCGGCCGAAGAAGATCGAGGCGAGTCCGGCCGGCACGCCGATCACGAAGGCCACGGCGACACCTTCCAGGGCGCCGACGACCGAGCGGCCGGTGGCGTCCATGAGCCGGGAGAGCACGTCGCGGCCCAGGTAGTCGGTGCCGAGCCAGTGCTCGCCGCTCGGCCCGGACAGGGCGTGCGCGGTGTCCTGGGCGAGCGGGTCGTGCGGGGCGAGCAGGCCGCCGGCGAAGCCGAGGAAGACGACGACGGCGATGATCACCAGCGAGATCTGCGCGGACCGCAGCCGCAGGGCCTGGCGTAGCTGACCGCCGGTGTCGCTCATTGTTCCCGCCTCTTCGCATGCGGGGTGAGCCGCAGCAGGGCGGCGTTCACCAGCAGGTTGGACAGCACGACCAGCCCGATCATGGTGACCAGGACGCCCTGGATCACCGGGATGTCACCCTTGGCCGCCGCGTCCAGGCTGAGCTTGCCGAGGCCGGGCAGGTTGAACACCGCCTCGGCGACCACCATCGCCCCGATGACCTGCGGGACGTAGTAGCCGAGCACGGTGACCGCGGGCCCGGACGCGTTGCGCAGCGCATGGCCGAACACCACCCGCCGCCGGGTCAGCCCGCGCACCTCGGCCCCGACGACGTAGTTCTCCCGCAGCTCCCCGACCAGGGAGGTGCGCAGCTGGCGGGCGATGGCCACCGCCACGTCCACCGACAGGGCGAGTGCCGGCAGGATCGCGAAGCGCAGCCACTGGCCGAAGTCCTGGTCGATCGGCACGTAACCGCCCGAGGGCAGGACCGGCAGGGTCACCGAGAACAGCACGATCAGCCCGATGCCGATGACGAACGGTGGGACGGTCGACGCCGCCGAGCACAGCATGGTGACCCCACGGTCGAACCAGCCTCCGCCCGACAGCGCCGCCCCGACGCCCAGCGCCCCACCGAACAGGATCCCGAGCAGCAACGCGACGATCGTGATCGAGACGTTCACCGGCAGCGCCTGGGTGATGCTGTCGGAGACCGGCAGGGTGGTGTAGTACGACCGACCGAAGTCCCCGGTCAGCGCATGACCGAGCCAACTGAAGTACTGGACGAGAAACGGCCGGTCCAGACCGAAGTAGTGGTTCATCCGGTCGATGTCCGCGGGGGTCGCGGTCTCCCCGAGCACCTGGGCCGCGGGGTTGGTGTCGGTGAGCGCCCCGAGCCCGAAGGTGATGAACGTCGAGAGCAGCACCACCGGTATCCAGACCACCACGGCGGAGCGCAGTACCCGCAGCACGGGCCGCCCCACCGCACCCCAGCGCACCCCAGCGCCACGTCCCGCCGACGGCTGGGTCGGCGTCGGTGCCGGCGCCGTGGGCCGGCCGATCTCCAGCGTTGTCATCAGCTCACCCGGACCCCTTCGAAGCGCTGCACGGCCAGGAAGCTGCCGAGCGCGGAGACGTTCTTCTTGCGGGCGAGAATGCGCGGCGTGGTGAACAGGAAGATGTTCGGCATCGTCTCCACCGCGATCTTCGTGGCGGTCTGCAGCACCTTGGGATAGGACGGGTCGTCCAGCGGCGTCTTGCGCACCGTGGCGAGCGCGGCGGTGAGCTCCGGCGGGGTCCTGCGGCCGGGGTTCATCAGGCCCTGCTCACCGAAGAGCACCTGGAAGGCCTGGACGGCCGAGTCCCGCCCGGCGAAGCCGTCCACCGCGAGGGCCCGGGAATGCTGGATGTACATGATCTGGGTGGCCTGGGCCGCCGGGATCGTGTCGATGGTGAGTTTCACACCGATTTTCGCCAGCTGTGCCTGGACCTGTTCGGCGATCGCGGTGGACGCCCCGGTGGTGGTGATCGGGACTTCCAGGCCGGTGGCGTGGCCGGCCTCGGCGAGCAGTTTCTTCGCCTTCTCCGGGTCGTACGGAAAGGCGTTGTCCAGGCTCGGATTGTGGCCGACATATCCCGGCGGGAAGGGCTGGTAGTTGACCACGCCGTAGCCGAAGGTCTGGGTCTTCGCGAGCGCGGCGCGGTCGATGCCGTACTTGAACGCCTCGACGACCTTCGGATTGTCGAACGGCGCCTTGGTGATGTTCACGTCGAGCACCGTGGTGACCAGCGACGGGATGATCTGCACCTCAAGGCCGGCGGACTTCGCCGCGGACACCTGACTGGCCGGGATCTGGGCGACGTCGAGGCGCCCCGACTGCAGCGAGGCGATCGCCGTGGCGGCCTCGGGCGCCGGGTAGAGCTCGAAGGCGTCCAGGTGGATGTTCGCCTTGTCCCAGTAACCGGGGAAGCGCACCAGGTTCGCCGACTGGTTCGGCACGTAGGCGGTGAGCCGGAACGGGCCGGCGCCGACCGGCTTGGTGGCGATGCCCTTGGCGTCCTTCTCGAAGGCGGTGGGGCTCACGATCATGCCGGTCTTGCCGGCGAGCAGGCTCGGGATCTGGTAGTTGACGTTCGACAGGTTGAGGGTGACGGTGCGGGCACCGTCGTTGGCCGTGATGGTCTGGACGTCGACCAGCTGCGCTGCGACCAGCGATCCGGTGAAGTCCCGACCGCGCTCGAGGCTCTTGCGCACGGCGGTGGCGTTCACCGGGGTGCCGTCGCTGAAGGTCAGTCCGGAACGCAGCACAAAAGTGATCTGCTTGCCCGTGGCGTCGTACTTCCACGACTCGGCCAGTGCCGGGACCGGGTTGCCCTTCTGGTCCAGCTTGGTCAGCGCGGCGTAGACGAGCGACAGGGCATGCACGTCCCAGCCGGCGGACGACGTCACCGGGTCCCAGGAGGTGACCGTCGACCAACCCCACCGCAGCGTTCCGCCGTTGCCACCACCGGCCGCGACCCCGGAATCGCTGCCACCACCGCAGGCGGCGAGCAACAGGGACGAGCCGGCAACTGCGCCGAGGCCGAGAAAGCCTCGACGGCCCAGCACCATCGCCTCACTACGGCGATCCTGGGCGGTCGAGTCGGCTCGTAGGTGTGCTGCGTTCACGGGGGCCGTGGTTCCTCTCTGGGAAAAGGGATTGCGGGATGTTTCCCGGGGCACAGGGTGACGATGCGGGCGTCTGCCGTGCGCATTCCGCGCGAACACGTCGAAGAATCTGCTGTGCACACGGAGCCGATATGCGGACCTGTGGGCATGCTTCGCCCGCCCGGGATTACCGGGACGGAACTGTGGGCAGGATTCGACGCGCCCTTATCGCCGAACGGGCAGGGCTCGTGTCAGGAGTCGGGAAAAGCGGGCGCACTCGCGGCAGGCAGGAGCACAGCTGAAAGGGAGCGTGTGGTGCCGGGAGTCCGCGAAGCCTGAAAGATCGACGGGTTCAGCGACAGAGGGCGCTGGACGTCCGCCGGTAGTCCACGTAGCGGCATGCCACGGGTAGGAATCTCGACCGCATGTGTGAACAATGCCCGACGTCCGACAAGTCCGTCAACATGCGGGCTGGATCGGTGCTGGTCACCGAGGTCGCCGTGTCCGATCTGCCGTTAATGGTCAAAAAATGCCTTTTCATAATGATAGGTAGGCATTTGGGGGTGCGTTGACCGTTGGCAGGGTGGGTGCTGGTGACTGCCATGGCCGAGGGTCGCTGCCATGCGTGACTGATTCACGGCCCCCGGCAGTGGCGAAGGTCACTGTCAGCTCAGTCGAGCAGGTCGGGCTGCTCCTCGACGATGATCTCGTAGAGGGCGTCGAAGGCCCAGCGTGCGCCGTCGTTGTCGCGTCCGCCCTGGCCGGCCGTGTAACTGGCGGTCCGGTGGTCCAGCAGCCGCAGCGGGCCGGCCGCGGCGGCCACCAGCTGGGTGTGGGCCGCACGTTCGGCCGCGATGAACCGGTAGGCCGCCGCCTCCACGCTCGCGCCGACGGTGAGCAGTCCATGGTTACGCAGGATCACCAGCTTGTGCGGGCCGAGCGCGTCGGCGATCTTCTGCCCCTCGTCCTCGGTGACGACGGCCCCGTTGTACTCGCCGAACACCGCCTGATGCTGGTAGAAGCTGCAGACATCCTGGGAGATCGGGTGCAGCGGCTCGCCGAGCGCGGCCAGGGCCCGTCCGTACGGCGAGTGGGTGTGCGCGGCGCCGATCACGTCCGGCCGGGCGGCGTGGATACGGGAGTGGATCGCGAACGCCGAGGTGTTCAGCGGTGGCTGCCCCTCGACGATCTTGCCCTGGGAGTTCACCAGCAGCAGGTTCGACACCGTGATCCGGCTGAAGTCCAGGCCGAACCGGTTCACCCAGAAATGGTCGGGCAGCTCCGGGTCGCGTGCGGTGATGTGGCCGGACAGGCCCTCGGCCAGGCCGAGCTTGGCGAAGATCCGATAGGCCCCGGCCAGCTTGCGCCTGCGGTGCAGCCGCTCCTCGGCGATCGAACGCTGCGGCACCGGTCGCGGCCACACCCCGCCCTCGGCGGGGGAGACCAGCCCGTTCCAGCTGCTGCTCTCGTTGTCGTCGCTGGACGCCTCGTGCTGCCGGCTACCCTCGGTCACCACGATCACGGACGGCTCGGTGCTCGGGGAGGTCAGGTCGGATGCCAGTGTCATCTCGATCAGGATCCTTTCCGTTCGGTGATCGATGCGTGTGCTGTGGCAGCCGCGCGGACCGCCGCGATGATGCGCGTCGACTCCGCGCGCACCATCCAGTTCGGCTGTACCTCGGCGAACCGCACGACCTTCGCCTGGTCGATCACGACGGCGCTCGGGTAGGGCAGGACCCAGGAGCCGGTGCCGAGGATCTCGCCGAGGTCGACGCCACGCGCCCGGGAGGCGTCCCGCTCGGCGTCCGTCGGCGCGAAACCGAGGCCGAAACGGTCGATCAGCGCGTGATCGGGATCGCTGGCCACGGTGAAGTCGAACCCGTGCCGCTCCCGGACGCGCACCAGCCGCTCGGGGACCTGCGGGCTGATCGCCACCAGTTCCACCCCCAGCTCCCGCAGGGCGGGTGCCAGGGTCTGCTGGTAGCCGCGCAGGGCGGTGTTGCACGCCGGGCAGGCCTCGAACCGGAAGAACAGCAGCACCGCCGGCCCGCGCGCGACCAGATCGTCGAGCCTGGTGGTGCCACCCCCCGCCGTCGGCAGCGCGAACGGCGCGACGACGTCACCGGGCGCGACGAACCGGGACGGATCGGCCTGCTCGACGAGGCGTCCGCGGAGCTCGGCGTGGCCGCGCAGCTGCTCGGCGGGCCATTCCGCATCCCGGCTGGCCTGCAGTTCGGCCATGAATTCCGCCAGGGTCCGCGGCGCGGTCCGGGTCTGGTTCACGAGACAGTTCTCCTTCGGCGCCGCCGACGTTCTCAGGTGCCGGTGACGGGTGGTGCGGCCTGCGGGCGGGACGGGGAAACGTGAACGTCGGGGAGTGTGAAAGGTCCGGTTTCGAGGTGATCCTGACGGGCTCGCGGGGAGGCTTCCCCGGTCTCTGGCGTATCCGCGACGGGCGTCAGAGGTATGCCGCGGCGCCGCGGGAATTGTTACCGTCGTGTGGCTGCCTGGCTGTGAACCGCGGGAATGTCTGTGGACATGGCTGTGCTGCGGACGGTCACCCGGAAGTCCCGGGCGTACCGCCGCCTGGCGTGCCGTTATCGGAACTCTGCGGTACGAGCGAATCTGCTGTCAAGCTTCTGCCGCCGGAATAAACGGCCTTCGGAACCCGTTTTCGCGAGCGCCGTGGCCACGTTCTGTGATTGAGGCGAATCAATTTTAGCTGTGACTCTGGTCACACGTCATCTGTACTTGACCGATCGGGAAACTGTGGTCAACTTTGACGTGTGTTGAGGACCGCCTACCTGGTCACCCGCCAGCACATCGACCTGCTGCGCGTCATCTCCGCGAGCTGTCGCGGCCACTGATCTCCTGATCTCCGGCCCGCTGAGTCGGGCTGCGGCCAGTACCCGACAGCCAGCGCCCGGCCGTCCGCACGTCCACCCGGCCGGCCGACCGGCGCACCGCGGTGCGGGTGCGGGTGCGGGTTCGGGCGGCTTCCTGAATCTCGCGGCTTCCGGCCGGTACACCGCCGACGGCGGCTGGTTCGCGGACTCGGACATCACCTCTGGTGTTGCCGTCTCCGGCTGGTGTTGCTGTCTCCGGCTGGTGTTGCTGTCTCCGGCGCCCCGCCGGTTTTCGGGAGCCGGCTTATGTGCGGGACCGGCTGGTTTTCGGGAACCGGCGGTGCCGCGATTGTGCAGTGCGCGTCTCCCTCTGTCGTACGGAGAATCTGTGGATCTTCAACTTGCTGGCCGCCGGGCGATTGTGACCGGAGGTAGCCGTGGTATCGGGCGGGCGATCGCCCGGGCGCTGCTCGCCGAGGGAGTTCAGGTCGTCATCGCCGCCCGAAACGCCGAGGCGCTGAAAGCGACGGCCGCGGAGCTGACCGAAGGCGGCGTCGGGCGCACGGTCCTGCCGGTGGTCGCCGACGCCGGCGATGACGCGTCGGTGCGTGAACTCGTCGAGCAGACCGTGGCCGCCCTCGGCGGGATCGACATTCTGGTCAACAACGCCGCGAAGCCCGGTGGCGCCGGGGCCGGTGGCGGGGGAACCGTGGCACTGTCGACCGCCGACGCCGCCGCCGACTTCAACGTCAAGGTGCTCGGCTATCTGCGCACCGCCCAGGCCGTCACACCGTACTTCACCGCGCAGGGCTGGGGCCGGATCATCAACATCGGGGGGCTGGCGGCCCGGCAGGTCGGTCTCGCCTCCGGATCGATCCGCAACGTCGGCGTCGCCGCGCTCACCAAGACCCTCGCCGACGAGCTGGGCCAGCACGGCGTCACCGTCAACGTGGTGCACCCCGGCCTGACGCTCACCGCGGACGACGGCGGCAGCGTCGTGCTGTCCGACGAGCAGATCCAGGCCGCCGCCGCCCGCATCGCCCTGGGCCGGGCCGTCACCGCCGACGAGGTAGCCGCGCTCGTCACCTTCCTCGCCTCACCGCTGTCGGTCGCCGTCACCGGCGAGTCGATCGCCGCCGGCGGCGGCACCCTCGGCCCGATCCACTACTGACCGGCCGCTGACCCCGCCCCGCCCTGCTCTGCCACCCCGTTCGAAGGGAACCGCATCATGACCACCATCGTGGAGACCCCGGTCTCGTCGTCGCTGGACATCCGTCCGTTGCAGCCCACCATCGGCGCGGAGATCAGCGGTGTGAACATCGCCGAGCCGCTGACCCCCGCCGTGCGCGACGAGATCCGGGCCGCCCTGCTGCGGCACAAGGTCGTCTTCTTCCGCGACCAGGAGCTCACCCAGCAGACGCACGAGGCGTTCGCCCGCGAGTTCGGCCCGCTCTACACCCACCCGGGCGCCGCGAAGGCCGAGGCGACCTCCGGTGCCATCCACCGGATCTCCGCCGACGACCTGAAGAAGTACGAGAGGACGTTCCGCCCGCAGCCCGGCGACGACACCTGGGACGCCTACCACACCGACACCAGCTGGCGGCTCGTCCCCACCTGGGGCGCGGTGCTGCGGGCCGTGGTGCTGCCCGAGGTCGGCGGGGACACCGTCTGGGTCGACGCCGCGCTCGCCTACGAGAGCCTCTCCGACGAGATCAAGGAGCGGCTCGAGGGCCGCCACGTCACCCACGACTACCGCTCCGCGCTGCAGGTCTCCGGGCACGACTACCCGATCGTCGCGCACCCGGTCGTGCGCACCCACCGTGAGACCGGTAAGCGCAACGTCTGGGTGAACTTCACCCAGCGCCCCACGATCGTCGGCCTCGACCGGTCCGAGAGCCGTGAGCTGCTCGCGGCCATCATCGACCAGTACCGCCGACCGGAGAACCAGGTGCGCTTCTCCTGGCGCCCCGGCTCGGTGGCCTTCTGGGACAACCGCGCCACCGTCCACTACGCGGTGCGTAACTACGGCTCCACCCCGCGCCTGCTCGAGCGCATCCTCATCGCGGACGACCCCCAGTACGCCGACCTGTAGTCCGCCCGCCCGACCGGGACATTCCGGATCACCGGGGGTGGTCAGGGCTCAGCCCTGACCACCCAGGCGCCGACAGCCGCATCGGCAATCGCCCGTATCGCGTCTCTCGGCCGCATGCTGACCTCGTTCGCGTCGGCCTGGACGAACCGGTACGGGCCGGCGTCCAGCGGCCGGGAGCGGAACGCCTCGACCTGAGCGTCGAGTGCATCGCCAACACCGATACCTGCGATGTCGAGATACGCGCCACCCCGAGCTGTTCGACGAGCTTGTCGACCAGGCGGGTCGATACTCCCAGCGGATACGAGGTCGCGACCATCGAGATCAACGCCTGCTCGACGCGACGACGACGCGTCAACAGCCATTCCGGAAAACAGGATCCCTGCCGTGGTTTCGGTACCGCCAGGTCGATCGTCCCGGCCCGGGTGTCCCACTCCCGTGCCCGATAGCCGTTCCGCCGGTTCATCCGCCCAGGTGAGATCTCGCCATATTCCGCATTGCGGATCCCGTCCACCTCGGCGCCCATCAACGCCTCCGCGAACGCCTTCACCATCGAACCCAACAGATCCGGACTCGCCGACATCAGCTCCGTGCCGAACGAATCAGTATCGGTCACAGTCGGACGCACGGCCATCGCGTATCTCCCTCGTCGAGTTTTTCGTCCTTCTCGAGAAGAATCGCGCGGTGGTCGCTTTACGTGACGGACCGCCACTCCGGCGAGTCGCTAGACGATCACACCCCGTACACCATGTCGGTGGACTCCATTCGGTTCACCGCGTCGAACTGGCGGTTGGGATGGGTGGCCTCGGTGAGGAGATCGTCGAGGCCACCCATCCCGGGAGTCGGGATGTCGAACGGGCGACATCGAGGTGTGAACGGGCACCGCTACGAGTTCTGTGCCACCGGCAGTAGCCGCAATAGGGAATCGGAAACGTCGGAAACCCTGCGCGTTATGCCGGGCATCCGATTAACCCCGGAGGTCGAGAGTCGGGATCCTGCTCCGGGGGCAATCGTCATGAATGCCCGCGACATCGCTGTAAGGGCTGTAGTCGCGGTCACCGAAGAAGTCGGTCGACCATACTAGGCCGGCAATACTCGGTCAGCGTCGTCCAGTCGGATAGAGGTGGCCGGGCGGCGTTCCGCAGATCGTTAGTTTCGGGCCATCACCAGTCCCAGTCCCAGTCCCAGCCATCCTTGTCCTTTCCGTCCTTGCTCTTGTCCTTTCCACCCTTGTCCCACTGGTCCTTGCTCCACCGGTCCTTGTTCCAACCGTCCTTGTCCCACCGGTCCTTGTTCCAGTCGTCCTTGTCCCACTGGTCCTTGTCCCACTGGTCCTTGTTCCAGTCGTCCTTGCCCCACCGGTCCTTGTTCCAGTCGTCCTTGCCCCACTGGTCCTTGTTCCAGCTGTTTTCCTTCGAGCCCTTGTCCTTGCCGCTCCAGTCGTCTGAGGCGTAGGCGGCCGTGGCCGAACCACCTGCGAGTGCCATCACCGTCGCACCGGTGACCGCAAGCACGGAAATTCGGAGCCGTACGGATCTTTTCATGATCTCTCCAGTCAAGAAAAGGCGATCTCTTCGTCGCCGACGGCAGATTAGCGAGTTCCGGCGCTCTCAGAAAAAGGACCATCGATGGGGTGGGAAATGTCTTCGAATGGCCGGTCAAATCGATGGTGAAGCCGTATGGCAAAGTCCCGCCGATGTACTGGCGCGGGCGATCACGTCATCGTTTTTCGGCCCCATCGGGTCGATCCTTCGCCGATCGGTCGCCGATGCGCCGGCAATTCATCCGGGGTGCCGTCCCCCATGCGCTTCATCGTGGACGACGACGTGGTGCGCGGGCTGATCGAACAGGTCATGCGTCCGCCGGCGTCCGGCAGTATTCTCGCGCTGTCGACCTGCCCGGCGGACAGCGCGTCCGAGGAGGTCCACCGGGACATCGCCGCCTACAACGCCAACCGCGTCCCGCTGCTGGCCAGGGACAAGGTCCGTGTCGAGGGCCTGTTCGACGGCCTCGAGCTGATCGATCCGGGCGTCGTGCTCGTCAACCACTGGCATCCGGACGAGGTCGCCGCCGCGACCGACGACGCGCACGTGCACACATACGGGGTATCGCTCGCAAGCCGTGACCGCACGCCGGCGCGGCGGACGGAGGCGCCAGTGACGACGGTCCACGGCGGCGAAAGCCCGCCCGGTCACCCGGGCGGGAGCGGGTCCGGCTCGGGCCGGGAACTCACGGCGGCTGACGTGCAGGCCATCATCGGCGTGCAGAACGCCTATGCCGTGGCCATCGACCAGCGGGACTGGCCGGCCCTGCGGGCCTGCTTCGCACCGCACGCGCGGGTCGGTTTCGGACGGCCCGCCCGCCTCGCGCCCCTCGAGGAGTTCCTGGCCTGGGCGCCGCCGTTTCACGCCGCGCTCGGCCCCACCCTGCACCAGGTGAGCACCCACCACGTGCGACCGCATGCCGGTGATGATCAGGCCGCTGTGGTGGCCGGCGGGGGTGCGCTGGCGCTGGCTGAGGCGTCCTGTTATCTGCACGCGGTGTTGGTCAGCGCGGATCTGACGTCCTGCCAGACGGTGTTCGGTCGCTACCGCGACCAGTTCGTCCACCTGGCCGGTCGCTGGGTGATTCAGCGGCGCGAGTTCCACCCGACATGGCGTAACGTCACGACCGAAACGGGGATCACCGGAGCCGCGGCGACACCCGTGGCCGGGACCGGACCCGCCGGACCCGCCGGGACCGCGGAGACCGGGACCGCGGGCGCGGCGGACGAGCGGGAGGCGCGGTGACGGGGCAGCCGGTGCGGTTGGGGGCGGTGCTGCCGCAGGCGGAGATCCGGCCGAGTGATCCCGGTGCTGTCGTCGGGTTCACCCAGGGCCTCGAAGCCGCCGGCTATGTCGATCTGCTGGTGTTCGAGCACGTGCTCGGCGCGGATTCGGCCAGCCGTCCGGACTGGACCGGCTACTACGACCACACCGTGCCCTTCCTCGAACCGCTGGTGCTGTTCGCGCACCTGGGGGCGCTCACGTCGCTGTCGTTCATGACCGACGTGCTCGTCCTGCCGCAGCGTCAGACCGCGCTGGTCGCCAAGCAGACGGCCACCCTTGACGTCCTGCTCGGTGCCGGTGCCGGTGCCGGAACCGGCACCGGGGCTGGTGGTGGCAGCGCTGGCACCGGTGGGGGACGGTTGCGGCTGGGGGTGGGGATCGGCTGGAACGAGGTCGAGTACGACGCGCTCGGGGTGGCGTTTCGCAGCCGGGCCCGCCGGTTGGAGGAGCAGATCCCGCTGCTGCGCGCGCTGTGGACGCAGCCGGTGGTGGCGCACGCGGGGGCGTTCGACACGATCGACCGGGCCGGCATCGAGCCGCGTCCGCCGTCGGGGGCGATCCCGATCTGGGTGGGCTGTGGAGACGCGCCCGCCGCCCTCGAGCGGGTGGGGCGGCTGGCCGACGGGTGGATTCCGCATCCGGCGCTCGGTGACGGGGAACGGTTGGCGGCGGCCTGGGCGCTGGTGCGTTCGGCGGCCAGGGACGCCGGACGGGATCCGGGGACGGTCGGTCTGCAGGGCCACGTGGTGCTGCGGGGAGGAACGCCGGCGCAGGCCGCGGGGCGGCTCGGACGCTGGTTGGAGCTTGGCGCCAGCCATATCGCCGTCAACACGTTGGAGGCGGGGCTCGCCTGGCCGCAGGCGCACGCCGACGTCCACGCCGAGATCGCGGACCACTGGAAAACCCTCAACGGCTCGGCCTGACCAGGGGACACGGTGGTTTTCTAAACGTTGTTAAACGGTCGACTGTGCGGATGGGGCTGAGATAGCCTCACCCGAATGGGCGATCATGGGGTGGAGTCGGGATACAATATCGCCGCGGTTCACGAAGCCGTCGCCGCCGCGGTGCCGGATCGTGACTGCATTGTCTTTCGGGATCGCCGGCTGACCTACGCCGATATCACCGAGCGTTCCCGTCGGTTCGCCCACGTGTTGCGCGACGGGGGGCTCGGGGCCCGGCCCAACGGTCGGGCGGGTCTCGGCTCGCACGAGTCCCAGCACGATCATCTCGCGGTGTACGCCCACAACGGCAACGAGTACCTCGAGGCGATGCTCGGCGCCTTCAAGGCCCGGGTCGCCCCGGTGAACGTCAACTACCGGTATGTCGCCGAGGAGCTGCGGCACGTCCTGCGGGACAGCCGCAGTCGGGCGATCGTGTACCAGTCGGAGTTCGCGCCGCGGCTCGCCGAGGTCCTCGCGGACCTGCCCGACCTGCACCTGCTCATCCAGATCGAGGACGACTCGGGCCAGCCGCTGCTGCCCGGCGCCACCTGGTACGCCGACGCCCTCGCCGGGGCGTCCGCGCAGCTGCCGGCCTGGTCGGACGAATGGTCACCCGACGATCTCTACGTCCTCTACACCGGCGGCACGACCGGGCTGCCCAAGGGCGTCCTGTGGCGGCAGGGGGACATCCACCTCACCGCGATGGGCGGGCGCCGACCCGACCGCACCCCGTTCTCGTCCCTGGCGGAGATCGCCCGCACGGCTGTGGAGACCGACCCCACGGTCGCGTTGCCGGCACCACCGTTCATGCACGGCGCCGGGCACTGGACGGCGTTCATGACGATGAACAAGGGTGGCATCGTCGTCATCCAGAGCCGCACCGACCGGCTGGACGGCCACGACATCGCCACGCTGCTCGAACGGGAACGGGTGCGGTTGCTGCAGATCGTCGGCGAGGCGTTCGCCCGGCCGATCGTCGAGGCGATCGGGACCGGGCGCTACGACGTCTCGTCGGTGCGCACGATCCTGTCCGGCGGGTCGGTGCTGACGACGGCGACGAAGCAGCGGCTGCTCGACCTGATGCCCGAGGTCACCATCATGGACGCGATCGGCTCGTCCGAAGGTGGCAGTCAGGGCCTGCAACTGACCTCCCGCCAGCAGCAGCCGCCGCCGGCCGGCGTGTTCAGCCCGACGGAGGGCAGCGTGGTGGTCGCGGAGGATCGGTCCGGCCTGCTACCCCCCGGCCATGACGGCACGGGTTGGCTGGGTAAGACCGGCGCGCTGCCGCTGGGCTACCTCGGTGATCCGGACAGGACCGCCCGCACCTTCCCGACGATCGCCGGCCAGCGGATGACCATTCCCGGCGACCGCGCCCGCCTGCTCGCGGACGGCACCATCGCCCTGCTCGGCCGCGACTCGGCGACGATCAACTCCGGCGGCGAGAAGATCTTCGCCGAGGAGGTGGAGCAGGCGGTCGCCAGCCACCCCGGCATCCGCGACGTGGTGGTGACGGGCCGTCCCTCGCCGCGGTGGGGGCAGGAGGTCGTCGCGCTCATCCAGCCCCATGACGGTGTGGTGGTGACCGACGACGACCTCGCCGCCGCGGCGGTCGCGCACATCGCCCGGTTCAAGCTGCCCAAGGCCTACATCCGCGTCGACGAGGTCAGGCGCTCGCCCGCAGGCAAACCCGACCTGCGCTGGGCCGCCGCCGTCGCCGCCAAGGCCGACCAGCCCCGCCAGCCCTGACCACGCCCCGCCAGCCCTGACCACGCTGGTCAGGCGGCGGTGGGTACCGGTCCGGGCAGGGCGGCGGGGATGTGGTCGGGCACGGGATACAGCGAGAGGCCGACGAGGTCGGTGTACTCGAGGAGCCGGGCACCGACGGCACCACGGACAACCCGCCGCGGGCAGGGCGCCGACGGCGACGACTGCCGCGTCGGCGTCGATCCGCCCGCCGTCGTCCAGCCAGATCCGCACCCCGACACCGGACGGGGTGCGGTTGTACGGCTTGTGCGGCTCGTCGCCGATGAAGACGATCGAGCCGTCGAAGCCGCGTTCCCGCAGCCGCTCGGCCGCCCGTAGGCCCGCGATGCCGGCGCCCACGATCACCACCTGGCGGCGCGGCGGCTGGTGGTCACACCGGTTGCGCCCCGCCTCCATCAGCGCGCGGGCGAACTCGGTGCCGCCCCGCCCCGACCTCCGCCGCGCCGTGCGGGTCATCGGGGTTCGGCCCGCAGCGCGATGGCCTGCATGGGGCACAGCCGCGCCGCCTGGCGAACGCGGGTGAACTCGGTGGGCGCCGGCGCGGCGTCGTAGTAGAGCCGGCCGTCCCGGGCCACCAGGAAACTCGCCGGGGCCTCCAGCTGGCAGATCGCGTACAGCCGGCACCGGTTGTTGTCGACGCTCACCGTCGGCCGGCCTGACCTGCGGGGGAGCCGGCTGTGGTGGCGCCGCTCGTTCGGCGCGAACACGGGTGGACGGCCGGTTCGCCGGACACCGCCGTAGCCACCAGGATCCGTCAGCGGTGCCACGTCGAGCGGCCCGGTCGTCAGCATCGGATCCGTCGGCGTCCCGCCGGCCCCACCGCCGGGATCGATATCGGCATTGATGCCGGAACCGGCTGTTCGGCGACCGAGAAGCCGTCCGGGAAGTCCACCGTCACGCTGGTGTCACCGCCGATGGATACCATTCTCGAATTCCTCCACGAGATCGGACCACGGATCTTCGGCTTCTCGGCGTATGGCAGGTGAGAGCACCCGCATGGCGCCAGCCAGCAGAGCTGCGAACAGCACGGTGGCCATTGCCGCCCAGATGATGCTGAATGACGTCTCACGTGACGCCACCGTGCTGTGCACGGCGATCAGGATGAATCCTGGATAGGAGAACCAGTGGAACCGGTGCCATCGTCGGTAGCTGATCCTGTGTTGGAACCAGATTGACACCGCGACCGCGATCACCAGCTCCAGGCCCAGAATGCCGACAGCGACCGCCCATTTGGCGCCGCCGAGCCACGGAATCCAGATCCTGGCCTCGTCGTAGTAGGCGTCATGGCGGAAGAAGTGCACCTGAGCATGGGCGACGGACGCCGCGAGCGCCAGGATCGCAAGCGTCACGTGCCCGCTTCACAGGGTCGGCCGACGGACGTGTCGATCCGGCACACGGGTGGCCAGCAGAATTCCCCAGACGACCGTCGCCGTCATGAAAAAGAATGCCGCATAGCCGATGATGCCGGCGATGTGGCCAAGTGTCGCGTCGGTCGTGACACCGGGCCTTTGTGGCGGTAGGCGGGCGGCGGCACCGACAGCAGCCGGTGCCCCCAGCACGGCGGTCACCCTGGTCGGGGAACCAGTGTGTGTCGGAGGTGGATGCGGCCGAGTTCCAGCTGCGGGAGTGCGGTAATCCGGAGCGCTGTAATCCGGAGTGCTGTACGCCGGGATAACGTGCGTCAACAGATATCTCGCCGGGATTTATCCCCCCCGGACGGTATGCGGACGAACTTAGCAGAAAGAATCGATCGGTGCCAGGTCGATCGGGCCTGTTCGCCCCTTGGGGCAACGGTCAGCCCACGCATCCGCGCAGCCCACGGGTCATCCGTGATGGTTGATTGCGAAATCAGCGTGGGCGGGGTCAGGTACGGGCGGTGACGCGGCGCCGGTAGTCCGACGGGCTCTCGCCGCAGTGTCGGGTGAACGTCCGGGCGAAGGAGCTGGGGCTGTCGAAGCCGACCGCGTTCGACACCTCCAGCACCGAAGGGCCGGGTTCGGCCAGCAGCGCCATCGCGCGCAGCAGTCGGGCCCGGGTCAGGTAGTCCCGCCAGGACAGGCCGAGTTCGGCGCGGAACTGGCGGCGCAGCGTGCGTTCGGAGACTCCGACGGCGCGACTCACCTGCTCGACCGTGACGGCTTCGAGGTGCTGGCGGGTGTAGGTGGCCGCCGCGGCCAGCAGCGGGTCGGTCGGGGTGGGCAGGTCGAGTGGCGTCTCCTGGTCGAGCGCCTCGATGAGCAGGTGGCCGAGCGTGCGGAAGAACCCGTCGGCCACCGGGTCGGGCTGGGCGTCGTTGATCGGCCAGCGCTGGGCGTAGATCACCATCTCCCGGATGAGCAGGGGGACGGCGATGATGCGGGCCCGGTCGCCGGGGGAGCGAATCAGGGACGGGTCGAACAGCACCGCGACCGAACGCACCGAGGAGTTCATCGTCGCGGAGTGCTCCAGCCCGGCGGGGATCCAGGCGGCCTGCTGCGGAGGGAGGAGATAGTGCGCGGCGGCGGTCTCCACCTCGATGACGCCGCTGATCGCGTACTCGATCTGATGCATGTCGTGTGAGTGCCACCCGGTGACCAGGTGCGGCCCGTCCCAGGCGTACGACCCGCCCAGCCCCCGCCCGCCCTGGCGAAGGTCGACCAGGCCCTGGTTGGACCGGCTGTGCGGACCGTGATGGGCGGCCCCGCGGGGGCCGTCCGGCGAGGAGAGCCGGGCCGTTCTGGCCGTTATCGCATGGCTTCTGGCCGATGGCGCGGAGACGGTCACGGCTCGACAGCGTACAACTGAACCAGAGAGTATGCCGGGTCACATCGCGAGAAAGGACTGGCATGGACGTCAACGACATGGTGCTGGTGAGCATCGACGACCACGTGGTCGAGCCGCCGGACATGTTCCGCAACCACGTGCCCGCGAAGCTCGCCGACCAGGCGCCGAAGGTGGTGCGCAACGAGCAGGGCGTCGACCAGTGGATCTACCAGGGTCGGGTGACCGGGGTCAGTGGGCTGAACGCGGTGGTGTCCTGGCCGGCCGAGGAATGGGGTATGGAGCCGGCCAAGTTCGACGAGATGCGCCCGGGGGTGTACGACATTCACGACCGGGTCCGCGACATGGACCGTAACGGCATCGTCGCGTCGATGTGCTTCCCGACGTTCACCGGGTTCAGCGCCGGTCACCTGAACCACTACAAGTCCGACGTCACCGTGCGCATGGTCGAGGCCTACAACAACTGGCACATCGACGAGTGGGCGGCCACCTACCCGGGTCGCTTCATCCCGCTGGCGCTGGTGCCGACGTGGGAAAGCCAGCTGATGGTGAACGAGATCCACCGGGTCGCGGCGAAGGGTGCCCGAGCGGTCACGATGCCGGAGCTGCCGCACCTGGAGGGCCTGCCCAGCTACCACGACCTGACCTTCTGGGGCCCGGTCTTCCAGGCGTTCTGTGACACCGGCGTGGTCATGTGCCTGCACATCGGTTCCGGTTTCGCCGCGCTGAAGATGGCGCCGGACGGCCCGATCGACAACCTGATCATTCTGGCCACCCAGGTCACCGTGCTCGCCGTCCAGGACCTGTTGTGGGGGCCGGCGTTCCGCGAGTACCCGGAGCTCAAGGTCGCCTTCTCCGAGGGCGGGATCGGCTGGATCCCGTTCTACCTGGACCGCTGCGACCGGCACTACACCAACCAGCGGTGGCTGCGCCGCGACTTCGGCGACAAGCTGCCGAGCGAGGTCTTCCGTGACCACTCGCTGGCCTGCTACGTCACCGACCCGACCTCGCTGCGGCTGCGTAACGAGATCGGCATCGAGAACATCGCCTGGGAGTGCGACTACCCGCATTCCGACTCGATCTGGCCGAACGCGCCGGAGTTCGTCCTGAACGAGCTCAACGGCGCGGGCGCCACCGATCCGGAGATCAACAAGATCACCTGGGAGAACGCCTGTCGGTTCTTCAACTGGGATCCGTTCGCCGAACTGCCGCGCGAGCGGGCGAACGTGGGCGCGCTGCGGGCGACGGCGACCGACGTCGACACCGCGATCCGCTCCCGCAAGGAGTGGGCACGGCTGTACGCGGAGCGTCACAGCGCGGTGTAGTCGTCGCGCACCCGGGTGGTCGACGTTCGTCCGGTCACCCGGGTGCGACGCCGGGGGCCCTCGACCGGCAATATCCGACTGGCATATGCAGACATTGCACGCATAGAAGCCCGAGCTCTGGACTCTTATACCAGACGCTTGATAGACCGATGCTCCGCGGGCACTGCTCCAGTGGCGCCGCGCCGGGCATCGGGAGGCGACAGGTGGACGGGCCGCGATTAACGGACGGACCACACCAGGCGAGCGGGCCGCGAGATGTGGGCGGGTCGCCGTGGGAGGAGCTCGGCGCGCCGGCCGACCGGTGGGCCGGCTGCCCACCCGATCTCGAAGGCCGCGGCGACGCTCTGCGCCACATCCGGGTGTGCGACCTGTCCGGTCAGCTCGCCGGTGCGGGTGCCACCCGGTTGCTCGCCGCGTTCGGCGCCCAGGTGATCCGGGTCGAGGACCCGACGAACCAGGGTGGTTGGGACGTCGTCCGCGGCGGCCCGCCGTATCTGGACGAGCGGCGCGGCATCGAGTTCGGCGCCGGTTTCAACAACCACAACCCCGAGAAGCTCGGCGTCACCCTGAACCTGCGCACCGCGCGCGGCCGCGAGCTGCTGGAACGGCTGATCGCCGTCTCCGACGTGGTGACCGAGAACTTCGCCGGCGGGGTGTTCGCCCGGATGGGTTTTCCCTACGAGCGGTTATGTGAGCTCAACCCGTCCATCGTGTACGTCTCGAACAGTGGTTTCGGCACCAGCGGCCCCTACCGTGACTTCCGTACCTGGGGGCCGATCGTCCAGGCGATGAGCGGTCTGACGTTCACCTCGGGTCTGCCCGGCCAGCCACCCGCCGGCTGGGGCTACTCCTACATGGACCACATGGGCGCCTACACGATGGCGATCGCCGTGCTCGCCGCGCTCTGGCACCGTGACCGCACCGGCGAGGGCCAGGTGGTGGACGTCTGCACGGTCGAGGCCGGCATCGCCCTGACCGGCACCGACATCCTCGAGCGCCACCTCGGTGGCCGCCCGCCGCGCCCGCCGGGCACGGTGCACGCCAACCGAGATCCCCAGATGGCGCCGCACGGCATCTACCCGGCCCGCGGCGAGGACCGCTGGATCGCCCTGGCCTGCCGCGACGACGACGACTGGCGCCGGCTCGCCGCCGAGATCGGCCAGCCCTGGGCGCGCGAGACGAGGCTCGGGTCGGCGGCGGCGCGGCTGACCGGCCAGGACGCCCTCGACGAGCTGCTCGGCGCCTGGACCGCCGGGTTCGACGCCGAGCAGCTCGCCGCCCGGCTGCTGGCCGCCGGTGTCCCGGCGAGCCCGGTGCGCTCGGCCGCCGAGCGGATCGACGGCCCGCGTCCCGCCACCCCCGACTGGGGCCTGTGGCCGACGGTGGCGCACTCCCGGATCGGACCGGCCAGGATCGAGGGTCTGCCGGTGCATCTGTCCGAGACGGACTGGTCGCTGCGCCGGGGCGCGCCGTGCCTGGGCGAGCACAACCAGTTCGTGTTCGGGCAGCTGCTCGGGGTCGACGACGCCGAGCTCGCCGACCTCGCCGCGGCAGGCGTGCTGTGAGCGTCCGCGTGGGGGACCCGCAAAACGGCGCGCTGGGCGGCTCGGCCGCACGGCAGGAGCCGTCCGGGGGTGGCCCGCGTGGGCCGTTGTTCGGGCTGCGGGTGCTGGAACTGGCCGGCGAGTTCACCGCCTACCCGGGCAAGCTGTTGGCGGACCTCGGTGCGAACGTCGTCGTCGTCGAACCGCCCGGTGGTGCCGCGGCCCGCGGGCGCGCCCCGTTCGTCGAGAGCACACCACACCCGGAGAGCAGCATCGGTTGGCGGCACTACAACACCTCCAAACGCGGCATCGTCCTGGACCTGGCGACAACCGTCGACAGCGAGCCGACGGGCGGGGACGACGGTCGCGGCGGGGATGGCGACCTTGGCCGGTTCGAGCGGCTGCTGGCCGACTGTGACGTTCTGCTGGAAGGCTGGCCGGCCGCCGACACGGCCGCCCTCGGGCTGGACCCGGCGCGGTTCACCCAGCGCTACCCGTCACTGGTGTGGACGACGGTGACGCCGTACGGCCGGGCCGCCTCGGGCCCGGACCGGCCGGTCACCGACCTGACCCTGCTCGCCGGGGCGGGACCGGTGCTGTCCTGCGGCTACGACGACCATGGTCTGCCACCGGTGCGCGGGCTCGGCGGGCAGGCGGTACACGTCGGCGGTTCGTTCGCGGTCGCGGCGACGCTCACCGCGTTGCTGTACCGCACCCGCTCCGGCCGGGGCCAGCATGTCGACGTCAGCGTCGATGCGGCGCTGAACGTGACCTGCGAGCTGGCGACCACCCAGTATCTGGCCGACGGGCAGCTGGTCTCCCGCCAGACGGGACGGCACGCCACCGCGTCACCGACCAACCAGACGCAGGTCCGCGCCGCCGACGGGCAGTACGTGGTGCTCGGTTTCCCGCCGCGGACCGCCGCGCGGTACGCGGCGCTCGTCGAATGGATCGACGAGCTGGGACTGCGCGAGGCGTTCCCGGACGTGGTGCTGCTCGAACTCGGCGTCGAACGTGGGGGCGTCAGCATCGTGAGCCTGGGGACCGACCCGTTGGCCCAGCCGATCTGGGACGCCTCCCGCGCCGCGATGATGCTGCTCGCCGAGCACCTGCCCGCCGCCGAGTTCTTCCTGGGCTGTCAGCGCCGGGCGATCGTCGCCGGGATGGTGGCCTCGCCGGAGGAGGCGATCCGCGGCCCGCACGCACTCGCCCGCGAGTTCGCCGTCGAGCTGCCCGACCCGCACACCGGCCGCACCGAGCTGCATCCCGGCGCCCCCTACCGGTTCGGCCGCACCCCCTGGCGGATCTCCCGTCCCGCTCCTCGGCTGGGTGAACACACCGCCGCACTGCTGACCGCCGGCTGGGACGCCGGCTGACGGACAGCCCGCTCGACGATCGCCCCCCCGGGTGGCGCGTCCCCGCGCTGCCCGGATCACACCTGGACAGATGGGACCAACATGAGGCACCCCGCTCTTCCCTGCCCGGGCCTGCGGCGACGCAGGTCCGGTGCCCGTGCGCCTCGACGAGTACTGACCGCCACGGCCGCGTTGTCCGTCGGCGTGCTGTTACTGGCCGCCTGCGGTTCGGACGGGTCGGACGGCGCCAGCCCCGCGGCCGGGAGCAGCGGCGCGGCGTCGGCCGGGAGTGCTGCGGCCGAACTCGGCCCGGCCGACGAGGCCAAGGGCACGCCGGTGCGGATCGGGATGGTCTCCGACGGCAAGGGTCCGGTCTCCGACCTGGCGTATGAGAGCCGGGTGGCCGACGCGACCGTGTCCTGGCTCAACGCGCACCGCGGCGGAATCGCCGGCCGGCCGATCCGGCTGGTCAAGTGCGAGGCGCTGGCCGACCCGGCGAAGGGTACGGACTGCGGGAACCGGATGGTCGAGGAGAAGGTCGCCGCCGTCATCGTCGGTTCGTCCTCGGTGGGGGAGAGCATCTGGCAGCCGGTACACGCGGCGAGGATCCCGATGGTGTTCGGTAACACCTCGGCGCCGGGACCGCTCGCCGATCCGGACACCACGTTCGCCCTGACCGACCCCAACTACGGCTCGATCAACCTCCCGGTCGAACAGGCCAGGGAAAAGGGCCTGAAGAAGATCACTGCGGTGGCGGTCGACGTACCCACCGTGACCGCCTACTACAAGAGCGCCGTCGGGCCCGCCTACCGTCAGGCGGGCCTCGACTTCGAGCTGGTGCCGGTTCCGGCCGGCACCGCCGACATGACGCCGCAGCTGCAGCGGTTCACCAGGAGCGACCCGGGTCTGGTGACACTGCTGGGCAGCGACTCGTTCTGCATCAGCGCGCTGAACGGTCTCAAGGCGGTCGGCTTCACCGGCACGGTGACCGCGAACGTCGTCTGCATCACGGACTCGACCCGTAAGTCCGTGCCCGGCTCCACCCTCAAGGGCCTGTCCGTCTCGGCGCCCTCACCCGTCGGCACCGACAACCCGTCGAGCCGGCTGATCAAGGCGGTCGTGGACACCTACGGCCACGACATCGACATCCATCGCTCCGGCACGTTCACGATGTTCATCACCGTCGCCGCGCTGCAGTCGGCCACCGAGGGCCTCACCGGCGACGTCACACCGGCAAGCATCACCGCCGCTGTCAAGGCCATGCCGGAGAAGGACCTTCCGGGCGCGTCCGGCCTGAAGTTCCGCTGCAACGGCAAGGCGGTTGCCCGCCAGCCGGCGGCCTGCGTCCGCGGCACCCTGGTGACGGTCCTGGACGGCAAGGGCCAGCCCACCCCCTACAAGCCCGTCGGCGTCACCCCGATCGAAGGCTGACCATCCGGGCCGGCGGGCCGAGCCGCCGGCCCGACCTTCACCTTCCGCGACCGTCCGCGCCTCGCCGGCGGCGCGATCGAGGGGTAGACCGACGCGACCGGCTCAGCGGGGCAGGTCGGCGTGGCGCTCGAGGAGGGCCTCGGCGGCGGCGACCGTGCGACTTGGCGTCGTGAACACGAGGTAGCGGTCGACCCCGAGGTCGGCTACCCGCCGGACGGCGTCGACGCTGATCTCGGTGGGGTCGGCGTGCATGAACGTGAGCTCGAGCCGGCCGAGGCGGGCCGGGCGGTCGACCTCGGCGGCGGCCTTCTCCAACCCGCGCAGACCCTCCTCCAGACCGGCGACGGTGCCGGTGCCGAACCAGCCATGCCCGCGGGTGACGGCCCGCCGGTACGCCGCCGGGCTGTGCCCGCCGATGATGATCCTCGGCCCGCCGGGTGTCGTCGGACGCGGAGGGGACAGCACATCGGCGAAGTCGACGTAGCGGCCGTGGAACTCGGGCGACTCGTCCGTCCACAGCGAGGTCATCGCGTCGAGGTACTCGTCGGTGCGGGCCCCGCGGTGCTCCGGGGGCACGCCGACCGCCCGCATCTCGGCCTCCTGCCAGCCGGGGCCGACCCCGAGCAGCAACCGCCCGCCGCTGAGCGCGTCCAGACTCGCGGCCTGTTTGGCCAGCACCAGCGGATTGCGCTGCGGCAGGATCAGAATGCCCGTACCGAGCCGGTTGCCGCCACCGTGATGTTCACTCCGTGCACACCGAGTTCCATGGGCCTGCCTCCGCTGTCGTACTCCGTGGACCGCCTGTGTTCGGCGGATCATCAGTGCTGCGTGGATCGCTGCCTGTGCCGCGTGGATCGCCTGTGCCGCGTGCGTCGCCGTCCGTGTTGTGCATGGTCAGCACCCCGGGAAGTGCCCAGGATTCCGACTCCCTCGATCTGTGACGTGCGACACGTTGTGGTCCTGGGGTGGGCGGGGCGCTCCTGGCCGGCCCGTCGGCTGCCGGCGGTCAGGTCTGCCGTGCGCCCATGACCAGGCATTTGTTGAGTCCCTGGGGTGAGCTGGGCACACTGGGACGAGGCGTACGACACATTCCGCGCGTCTCGAGCGGCAGGGAGATCGCAGTGATCCGGTGGACCGTCTTCTATCCGAAGACCGAAGGTGCGACGTTCGACCACGACTACTACCGCGACAAGCACATCCCCGTCTTCGCCGCCGCCCTCGGCCGCTCCGACGTCGAGGTCACCCGCGGCATCGACGGCCCGCACGAGGCCTCCGCCACCGTCACCTTCGACTCCCTCGACGAACTGAAGGCCGCCCTGGCCAAACTCGACTTCAAGTTCCTCGCCGACGACCTGCCCAACTACAGCACCGTCCCCGGCCAGGTCCAGGTCAGCGAGACCGCCGGCTGACGGTCGCTCCTGTCCGCGGGAAACAGCGTTGGACGGCCAGGAACGCGCCCCTGGCGACGGCCGGCCGTCCAACAGCTGTCTAACGGCCGTCCATACTGGCGCAGCTCGCGAAGCTCAGGAAAGAGTCCGGTGCAGGGCGGTGCCGACGAAGGCGAGCTGGGCGGGGGCGACCGAGCGCCAGTACGCCGGGTCGTGGCTACCGGCGCCGAGGCTGTGCTCGGCGGGCTGTAGCTGCGTGACGGCCTCGCGGGAGACGACGGCGAACGGGTCGGAAGCGCCACAGTCGATCCGGTAGGCGACGCCCGGCGCGGGCCCGGCGCCCAGGACGCGGTGGGCGGCGAAATCGGCGGCCGAGTCGAAGGCACCCGGGGCGCTCGCACCATAGGTGTGCCACATCGCCGGGCTGCTGGCCGCCGCGGCGACGACCAGGTCGGGATGGCGCCGGGCGAGCAGCAGCGCGCCGTAGCCACCCATCGACCACCCCAACGCGGCCAGGCGTGTGGTGCGCATCCCGGCCGCGGCGAGCCGGGGCCGCACCTCGTTCAGAATCATGGCCTCCGGGTCATCACCGGAGGCCCGCCGGTGCCAGTAGGCGGTGCCGCCGTCCAGGGTGACCAGCGCGAACGGCGGCGTCCCCGCACGGATCACGCTCGGTAGCAGGCCGTCAAGCCCGAGCAGCCCGACCGAACCGCGAGCGTCGTCCCCCCGCCCGTGCAGCACCAGGCAGACCGGCAGGTCGCGGGCTCCACCGGCCGGCGCGACCAGCACCATCGTCACCTCGCGTCCCCGCGCCCCGCTGACGAACGAGGTCGCCGTCACCACCGCCGGGCCAGCCGCGGCCAGCGCCGTCCGCGCCGTCCGCGCCGCCGGATCGTCCCGTGGCGACGCGACCGCCGGCTCCGCCCCCGGCCCGCCCGTTCCGCGTGCGTGAGCCGTCCCGGTGGGGACCGCGCGGTCGTCGGAACCGTAGGGCACCGCGCAGCCGGCCGCGGCGACTCCGGACAGTGCCGCGCCGACCGCGGTGGTCAGCAGGGTCCGCCGGGTTGGCCGCATGTCGGCCATGCTCCCAGCCGCGCACGCGGCCAGCGCGACCGGCCGGGCCGCTGCGACCGGCCGGGCCGCTGGCGCCAGGCGGGCCGTTGCGTCCAATCGGGTCATGGCGGCTGGGTGAACCACCCGATCGGGCCGGTTGTCCGTCCACGCCCTACCTGGTCCGAACGGGGTGGGGCAGGTGCCCGAACGGGGCCGCGGGCTATGGGCCTGGCCACTGTCCGGCCCACAGCCGCCTGCGTCAGGGACGGTGGTCCAGTGACCGATGATGACGACGACTGGGCGCCGCCCCCTGTGCACCACGGCGGCGGATACCCGGTGGTGGCCGCCGCGGATGCGTATGACGAGGCCGCGCAGGCCCTGGTCTCCGGCTTCTGGATCCCGGACATGGACGAGATCGACGCCGCGGTGACCATCCTGCACCGGATGGACGTCGGTCAGCGCAGCCCCGACATCCCCCTGCGACGCACCGTCCACCGGGCACTCAGCGAGACCTACCCCCTGCTGACCATCTGGCGGGGACGTCCGTTGTACCTGTACGCGGCCGTGAAGACGGTGCAACTACTGGCCTCCGCGCCGCCACACGAACAGCAGTACGCCGCCGAGGCACGCCACGCCTGGGACCGCCTCGGCGCTCTCCTGCGCGCGGTGACCTCCACTGTCGGTACCGGCACCTGACGGCTATCCGCGGGGACTCCCACCCGGGCGATCGCGCCACCTGACATGGGGTGGCCCGTTGCGGCCAGCACCCAAACCCCGCCTCTTCCCACCGCCACCAATCCGCCCCCTCGCTCGTTGACCACCACCCGTCCCACCCAACCCGCCCGTTCCGCCCGTCCCACCCGTTCCGCCCATTCCGGTCGGGCCACCAGCCCCACCAGTCCCATCCGCTCTGCCCGTTCTGCGGGTTCCGCCCGCCCGCCTCGGCCGTCCGCTCGTGCACTGGTTCGCTGGCTTCGATCGCCCACCCGCTTCGGCGGTCGTCGGCCGGCTGCGATCACGATGTGTATGTCGACGCATGCCGAAAGTGTCGATGAGGTCCTGGTGGCCTTACGCCGAGGCGGGCCGCGCGGCAAAGGATCGGTCTCCGGGCCACCACGGCAGGTGGAGCGGGTGCGCAGGCGCGCGCCGAACGGATCACATCACCGAGGAAAAGTCGCCGTCGCTCATCGTGGCGAGGTCTGGCGAAGAATCGGGACCCGATTTCCTCACCGAGTCTCGGCGCGAGGCGATCCTGCGTTCTCGGGTGGAGTCCGGTAACCCTTGATCGCGCTTTTGGATGCGTTCGGCTTTCGCCTGCACTCCCAGCGTGAAGGCCATGGCCGTGATGCCACCGCGATGGCCGCGAGGGGCCTGCCCAGACGCGGATGCCGAGGTTTGTTCGGAAAGAAGAGGCCTGATTCCCCGAACAGGCCTCGGCATGGCACCGAACAAACCTCGGCGTAGTGCCGCAGTCCGTTCCGCGGCGGCCTCACGTGCCAGTAGAAAGTCGCATATCCGTACGAATGGGACGTCTGGACTGTGGTCGGGGAGCGCGACGCGGGACGTGGTCAGGCCGAGGGGCGGGCCGGACGGAGGGCGGGCCGGACGGAGGGGCGGGATGGAACGGGAGCGGGGTGGGGACGGATCGGGGACGGGGCGGGAGTGGATCAGGTGGAGAGTCGGGAGTGGATCAGGCAGCGGGGGAGGGGGAGCTGGTGCTGCGGGCCTTGGGGCGGTCCGCGAGGAGGTACGAGGTGGCCGAGGCGGCGGCGGTGACGGTGAGTACCAACGGCCAGGCGCCGAGCTTCTTCGCCAGGGGGTGGGAGGCGCCGAAGGTGGTCAGGTAGGTGCCAACCAGGACGCCGGTCAGGGCCGGTCCGCGGGTGCGTAGCCAGGATCGCCCGCAGACGGCGCCGGCCGCGGCGAGGACGACCCCGCCGAGCGGACGGCGTCCACTGAGCCGGGCGATGGAGCAGCCGCCGACGAGTCCGGCCGCGACGACGGGTGCGATGGGTACGGAAGCCATACCCGCGCGCTACGTGCTGTCGCGGCCAGGGGTGGCGCGCTCAGGAGCAGCACGCTCGGGGGTGGTGCGGTCGGGAGCAGCGTGCTCGGGAGTAGCGCGGTCGGGGGTGGTGCGGTCGGTGGTGGTGCGGTCGGTGGTGGTGGAGGTGGCGGTGGAGGTGGACAGGGTGCGGGGGCCGAGGAGCTTGGCCAGCAGGTGCTCGGCGACGGTCTCTGTGGGATAGCGCGCGGGGCGGTCCGCGGTGACGCAGGTGGGGAGGCATTCGACGAGGGCGTTGTGGTTGCCCTCGTGGAAGAACGCGATCGAGCGGCGTAGGGCGGGGCCGTGCGCGTCGGGCGGTGGGGGGACGACGCGGTGCAGGGTGGAACGCCAGCGGTCGTTCGTCCAGCGGGCGAGCAGGTCACCGACGTTGAGGATGAAGGCGCCGGGCACGGGACGCACGGGATGCCATGACCCGTCCGGGCCAAGGATCTCCAGGCCGTCGACGTCGTCGGCGAGCAGGATCGTGCAGGCGCCGTAGTCCGTGTGGGCGCCCATCCGCAGCTGGCCGGGGGCGGGCGCGGGGGAGCCGGGCTGGCGCAGGTAGCGGTTGACCCGCATCACGTCGGGCGCTCGTCCGGTGCGGGAGACGAAGAAGTCCGTGGGCAGGTCGAGGGCGTGTGCGAAGGCGGCCATCAGCTGGTGGGCGAGGGTGGTCAGCGCGTCGAAGTAGGCGGTCCAGACCGCCCGCATCCGCGCCGGTCGGGCTGGCCACAGGTTCGGCGCGAACAGCCGGTGCGCCTCGGCCTCGTAGTACGGATCGCCGGCGGGCCAGTCGTCCACGCCGATGTTGAACGCCTCGAACAGGTCGGGCAGCGACCGCTCGGCGCCGAGGCTGTAGGCGAGGGCCTCACTGCCGAGGGGGGCGTAACCCCGGTTGACCTCCGGCCGCGGCGGCACCAGCGCCAGTTTCTCGGCCAGGGGACGTTCGAAGAACTCCGTGGTGACCTCGAGCATCTCGGCGATCAGTGCCGTCGGCACTCCGTGCCCGACGATCTGCGCGAAGCCCACCGTCCGGCACACCTCGTCCAACCGCCGCGCCGTCGCCGCTCGAGTGGGACGACCGCCGCCGTCCACAGTGGTGCTGGTGGTGCTGGTGGTGCTGTCCGGGCGGGTCCAGGGGGAGACGTCGACGGTCGCGACGATGCTCGCCGGGGCCGCGGGGGTGGCTGGTTCGTGGCCTGGCATCAGCGTCCTCTCGAGCGTGACGCACGAGTCACCCGCGGAAGCGGGGGCAGACGCTACCTCGATGCTGGCGCGGGCGGGCGAGGCGGTGGCGAGTGCCGCCCGCCCGCCGCGGTGGTGCTGGTGCGGGGGAGCCGTCCGTGCGGGACGGTCAGGCGCCCAGCGTGTCGGCGAGCACCGTGTTGGTGAGGGCCGCGTCGACGGCGGCGTGCCGGTGATGCAGGCCGGGCTCGTTGCGTCCGAAGACCAGCGCGTCCCGTGCACCGGAGGCCAGGGCCCGCTGAATGTCGGCGGCGAGGGAGTAGTCCTCGTCACGCACGGAGCTGTGCGCGTACTCGAAGATCTCGCCGACACCGATGCGCATCATCTCGTCGGAGATGTCCATCAGCGTCGCGTTGTCGTGGTAGGTGACCGACTGCCCGGGAGTCTGGCCGGGGTAGACCCGGAAGATCTCGCCGTTGGCGACCGTGCACGACAACACGATGTTCGGGAACAGCGCGTAGATGACCACCAGGTGGTTCAGTGGCTGCCAGGAGTCCTCCGGCTGGTCCGCGATATCGGTGATGTTCCGCAACGGGAACACCAACCGGTGGTGCGGACCGTAGGAGTCGAACAGGGCGCAGTTGCTGCGGGCGAAGGTGCCGAACGAGTCCCGGTGGACGGTCGCGAAATGGTAGTTCTCCGCGAACGTGTCCAGAGCGAGCTTCCAGTTGACTGGCGCGTCCAGTGTCTTCTCGCCGACGTGCGACCAGGACCCGACGTTCCAGGAGGCGAGCTCCGGCCCAAGGTCACCCAGGTGCGCGGCGATGTCCAGCGGCCCGTCCAGCGGGACGAGGCTCAGCCACAGGAAGCCGGCGTATTCGGCGGCGGGCAGCTCGGTGAGCCCGACGCCGGGGGCCAGCGCGGTCGGGAAACCCTCCCGGCCGGGGCCGCCGACGAAGCGGCCGTGGTTGTCGTAGGTCCACGCGTGGAACGGGCAGACGAACCGCTCGGCCGTGCCGCAGCCCGTGGCGACGGGGGCGGCGCGGTGCGCGCAGATGTTCTGGAAGGCGTGAACCTGACCGTCGGCATCCCGGGTCAGCAGGATCGGCACATCCAGGACGGTCTTCGTGCAGTAGCTGCCCGGCTCGGGCAGTTCGGATCGATAACCGACCAGCTGCGGAGCGCGCCGAACTACTTCCCGTTCCTGCTCGGCGCGTTCGCTGTCCGTGTACACGCTGGCCGGCTGACGATGTTCCGCGGCCGTCATGTCAGTTGTTCGGTCCGTGGCGATTTTGAGTGCCCGTCGAGTCAGATCGATGAGCTCGTAGCGGTCTATCGGAGGCCTCCTCGGGTATGCCGGACATAGCGGGGGGCGCGACTACGACGGCGACGCAAGATCGTGATGCCCGGGTTGAAACGAAATAGTATGTGGCCCGCATAAGTCGCCCCCGCCCCGGGATAAGTCCTTGTTCTGACAGGCGGGGAAGCGTCGCATTGCGTACCATGTGCCACCCCTCCTCTGCACTGATGGCATCCCTGCGTCGCGAAGCGGGTGCCCAGGGTGATGAGCCGGCGTGGTTCGAGGGTGATTCCGGGCGTTTCGGCGACGGCGTGCGTAACAGGCCCGGCGTCGGGCAGGGGCCCTGTCGTCAGAGCGGCGCCGCGAGGCGGACGCGAATCCGACAGCGGCGGCGGGCGGCTCGTACAGAGGGTCCGCAGTGGCTCAGGTGAGGGTCCCCGGAGTGCGCGCGGAGATCCGTCCTGTGCGTGTGACGAATCCGACGTGAGCGCCGTCGTCCTCGAAGTGCAGGGAGAGCGGATCGATGAGCAGTGATCTCGCTGGAACCAGGGTCGCCTTCCTGGTCGCGCCGGAAGGCGTCGAGCAGGCCGAACTCACCCAGCCCTGGGAGGCGGTGCGCCGGGCCGGCGGCGAACCGGTGCTCGTGTCCACCCAGCTCGGCCGGATCCAGGCCTACGACCACCTGGACCGGGCCGACCAGTTCGGCGTCGACATCACTGTCGAGGTGGCCGATCCCGCCGACTTCGACGCCCTCGTCCTGCCCGGCGGGGTCGCCAACCCCGACCAGCTGCGGACCCAGCCCGACGCCGTCCGCTTCAGCCGGGCGTTCTTCGACGCGGGCCGCCCGGTCGCGGTGATCTGCCACGGCCCGTGGACGCTCGTCGAGGCCGACGCGGTCCGCGGCCGGCGGATCACCAGCTGGCCGAGTGTGCGCACGGACCTGCGCAACGCCGGTGCCGACTGGGTCGACGAGGAGGTCGTCGTCGACGAATCCGGGCCGAACACCCTGATCAGCAGCCGTCGCCCGGACGACCTCGGTGCCTTCTGCGCCGCGATCGTCCGCCACGTCCGCCCGACCCGGAACGCCACCACCGCGGGCACGACCCGTCCGGCCGGTGCGGGGCTGGGCGACGACGAGGTGGCCCGCCAGGTCGCCGGGCAGACCAGCTCGGACCGGCAGGCGGCCGACGTGTTCGCCCGTGAGTCCGCCGGCGCCGGCAGCGACACGGAGGCCGCCCGGTCCGGCGCCGACGACCTGCGCTGATCCACGGCGGCGGGACACCGGGAGGCATCGGCCGACCGAAGGCGGGAGCGGCCGGAGGCGGAGGGTGACCGGAACGGGTGGTGATCGTGAGTCCGACCGACCGAGGGTGATCGCGGGTCCGACGGGGAATGTCGGTCGGCGATGTGGCCGAATAGCTTCGGACCGCGGTCAGCCCGCTCCCCACATCGGTACGCCTGTTAGCGATCGGGATGTCGACAAAGCACGGCGTCTCGGATGCTGCTGGTAGTCCCCCGGAGCGGCTGTGGTTGTGTGCGGCGGGTTGAGCACGACAGAGCGGGTACGGTGGGCAGTCAGATGTGGGGAACAGGCATGGGCGACGGTGCTGACCCGGTTCCTGATACCGCCGATGTGATGTTCGTTCTGCGTAGGCGTACAGCCACCGCGCACACCCGGTTGGAAAGTGTGCTGCAACTGACCGGGCATGACCTTTCAGTCAGCCGTTATCGTGACGTCCTCATGCGGATGCACGGCTTTTACGATCTTCTCGAGCCGCGTCTCGACGCGATGTTGGGTGTGCCCGGTTCACCCGTGCCGGACTGGCCTTCGCGGCGTAAGACGCCGCTGCTGCGCCGTGACCTCGCCGTGCTCGGCGTGGCCGAGGCCACGCTCGCGGCACTGCCACGGCCGAAGGTGCCCGCGGTCCCCGACGTCGCGGCGGCCATGGGCGTGCTGTACGTCTTCGAGGGGGCGACGCTGGGCGGGCGGTTCATCGTCGAACAGGTCGCGTCCACCGAGGTGCCGGCCGCGGCCACCGCGTTCTTCGGCTCCTACGGCGACGAGGTCGGCCGGCGCTGGAGCCAGCTGCGCCACGCCCTGCGTGTCTGGTCGGGCGCGGACGAAGCACGCGTCGCGGCCTGCGCGGATACGGCCGAGGCGCTGTTCGGCGCCCTCGAGGTGGAGTTCTCCCGATGAGCGGGGGCGTCCCGCGTGCCACCGGCGCGCGCGGGTCCGCGCGCGAGGCCGATCCGTCCGGGGCGGTCGCCGGGCCGTTCGAGGGGCCGCTGGAACCACGGTTCGACGGGCCCGTCGACCTGACGAACTGCGACCGGGAACCCATCCACATCCCGGGCAGTGTGCAGCCGCACGGCGTGCTGCTCGCCGTGCGCACCGACGACGATCTCACGGTCGCGCGGGTGTCGGCGAACGTGGCGGAGGCACTCGGGCGCGAGCCCGACCAGCTGCTCGGCCGTCCGCTGCGCGAGGTCGCCGGGCCGGCCGTGGCCAAGACCATCCTGGATGTGGTGCGCACCGCGTTCGACCTGCGCGAGGCGAGCCCGGTGGACCTCCTGCTCGGCGACGGGGACGGCTGGCGGCACTACGACGCGCTGCTGCACCGGGTGGGCGAACTCGTCGTCTGCGAACTGCAGCCGGCTCAGGGCGTGCGTCCGCTGACCTACGTCGGTACCTACGCCCGTACCCGGCAGTCGGTGCTGCGGCTCAACGGCTCCCGCTCGCTCGCCGAGCTCTACGACGTCGTGGTCGAGGAGGTCCGGCGGCTGACCGGCTTCGACCGGGTGATGGTCTACCGGTTCGACCCGGAGTGGAACGGCGAGGTGGTCGCCGAGGCCCGCCTCGAGCGGCTCAACAGCTTTCGCGGCCTGCACTATCCGGCCAGCGACATTCCCGTCCAGGCGCGGGCGTTGTACGAGCGTTCCTGGCTGCGGCTGATCCCCGACGTCGACTGTCAGCCGGTGCCGGTCGTGCCCGCCCTGGATCCGTCCACGGGAGCGGCGCTCGACCTCAGCGACGCCTGGCTGCGCAGCGTCTCGCCGATCCACCTCGAATATCTGCGCAACATGGGCGTCACCGCGTCGATGTCCATCTCGTTGCTGCGCGAGGGACGGCTGTGGGGGCTCATCGCCTGCCACCATTACTCCGGCGCGCATGAACCCGGCTACGAGGTGTGCGCGGCCGCGGAGTTCCTCGGCCATCTGTTCTCGCTGCGCCTGGTCGCGCGGGAGGAGCAGCAGCATCTCGCCGCGTCGCTGGCCAGCCGGCGGGTACTCGACCAGCTCGTCACCGCCGCGCAGCGCGAAGGGGTGTCCCTCGCCGACCAGCTGACCACCGCGGCCCTGAACCTCACCCACCTGATCGGCTGCTCCGGCGCCGTGATCGCCGTGGACGGCGAGTACCGCACCGTCGGCGAGGTACCGCCGCGCCGGATCGCCCGCGCCGTCTTCGACACCCTCGGTTCCCAGGCCGAGATCCTCGCCTGTGACGCGGTCCCGACCGAGCTGCCGCAGTTCGCCGAGTACCGCGCCGTCGCCTGCGGCATGCTCGCCTTCCGGCTGTCCCGCGACGAGGGCGTCGCCTGGTTTCGTCCGGAGACCGTGCGCACCGTCGACTGGGGCGGCGACCCGGAGAACGCCAAGATCATCGCTGCGGAGGGGGGCGAGGTCCGGCTCAGCCCGCGCCGCTCCTTCGACCGCTGGCGCCAGGTCGTGCGCGACCGGGCCCGTCCCTGGACCCCCCAGGAACGGGCCCTGGCCGACGAGCTGCGCCAGGCCCTCACCCGCGTCGCCTACGCCCGGGCCCGCCAGACCGCCGCGCTCGCCCGCCTCATGCAGGAGAGTCTGCTGCCGCGGCGCCTCGCGCCGATCCACGGTTTCGAGCTCGAGTCCTGGTACAACCCGGCCGCGACCGACCGGGTCGGCGGCGACTGGTACGACGCCATCCCGATGCCCGACGGCCGGGTCGCCGTCGTCGTCGGTGACGTCGCCGGGCACGGCATCGCCGCCGCCGGCACCATGGCCCAGCTGCGCGGCGCCCTGCGCGCGTACGTCGTCGCCCTCGACCCCGCGTCGCGAGCCCCTGGCCCCGTTTGCTCGGTGCCCCGGTTACCGGCATCGAGGATGCCGGGGCCCGGATCGCCGGCGCCCGCACGGCTGGTTCTCGACCAGCTTGGCCGCCTGGTCGACGTCCTGCTCCCCGAGGCGATCGCGACAGTGATCGTCGCCATGGTCGACCCGGCCACCGGTGCGGTGGAGATCGCGTCGTCCGGCCACCCCCCGCCCCTGCGCCTCGCCGCGGCCGGTACGGCTTCCGTCGTCGATCTGGACGTGGCGCCGCCGGTCGGTGCCGTCGACCTCCTGAGCCTGACGCCGACGGGGACGGAGCCGGCGGGGACGGCTGGGCCGCCGGTGGGCGTCGAGACGGTCGTGCGGCTCGGGCCGGGCGACACGCTGGTGCTGTTCAGCGACGGTGTGACCGAACGACGCGGCGAGGCGCCGGACGTCGGTATCGAACGGCTGCGCGCCGGGGCCGAGCGGGCCGCGCCGGGCGCCGAGAACCTGCGGGCCCTCGGCGACGACCTGTTCGACACCTGCCGTGACCCCGACAGCGACGACGATGCCACCCTGCTCCTGCTGCGCCGACGGCCCGGCGCCGCGACGCCGCGATTCCCGGCTGACACGACTTCCAGCTGATCAGGGTGCCGGTTGACCGGTGCCCAGCCTGGCCGGCAGGGGACAGGTCCTGGCAGGTCGGTCAGGCGGAGGTGCGCGCGGCGGTCGGTTTGGGACGAGCCGGTCTGACGCCGCCCGCGGTCCGGCGCCCGTCGCCTACCGGGTGACTTGCGTTTTGCCCGGTCTCGGGGCGGCGTGCTGGGTATGGTGCTGGACGGCAGCGCTGATGAGGCGCCCGCCCGGTGCCGGTGTGTGTCCGTTGATGTGGGCGGATGCCGGGCAGTGGGGGGCGTCGCGACGGAGGGAGCGTTCGATGGTCGACTTCAAGGGTGCGTTCGACAAGCTCGGCGACCTGGCCGAGAAGCACGACGACAAGATCGACAATGCGGCCGACAAGCTCGGCGACGTGGTGGACGACAAGACCGGCCACAAGCACACCGAGCACATCGACCGCGCCGTCCGCGAGATCCAGGACCGTACCTGACCGACGACCGCGCCTGACCGACGACGATCAACGTGACGGGCGCGGGCGCGGGCGCGACTCGCGGGTGAGGGGGAGGCGGCGGTGGCCGTCCCGGTGCAGACCGACCCGGAGTGGCTGCGGGCCCGCCTCGTGGCCTGGCTCGACGAGCGTTCCTCCCCACCGGGCGGGCGACCTTCGTCCGGCGCCGGGGGCGTCGCGGATCCGAACGGCGGATCAGCCGGTCCGGACCCGTCCACCAGGGTGGGGGCGGCGGCGGTGCGCTGGGAGTTGGGAACGCCGCGGACGCCGGGTGATCAGGGTCTCTCCGGTGAGCTGATCCGGGTCGAGGCGCACCGCGTCACGGCGGACGGGTCGCGGGTCGCCTGCCCGCTGGTGGTGCGGTTCGCGCCGCGGCGCTACCGGCTCTACCCGTGGGACCGGTTCGCCGACGAATGCCGGCTGGTCGAGATCCTGGGTCGCCACGGTGACGTCCCGGTGCCACCGGTGTACGGCTACGAGTTCGACCCGGCGGTGCTGGGCGCGCCGTTCCTCGTGATGGGGCTGGTCGACGGGCAGGTGCCGCCGGACATCCCGCCTTACCACATGGGGGGCTTCCCCGCGGAGCTCTCCCTGGCCGGCCAGGCCCGGGTGTGGGACGCGGGGCTGGCCGCGATGGCCCGGGTGCACCGGCTGGAACCGGGGGCGCTCGGCGTCCACTTCGCCGAACCACAGCCCGGCACCCTGCTGGGGCAGCTGGCCAGCTATGAAAGCCAGCTGGACTTCTTCGCCCCCAGCGACGACACGGCCGAGACGCTGCGGGCGGCCGGCGCGTGGCTGCGGGCCCATCCGCCGGCCGAGCGGCATCCGGCCACGTTGTTGTGGGGAGACGCCCGGCTCGGCAACCTGATCTTCCGGGGGGAGCGGGTCGTCGCGGTGCTCGACTGGGAGATGATGTCGATCGGGCAGCCCGAGGTCGATCTCGCCTGGTACCTGCATCTGGACCGCCATCTCAGCGAGGGCGTCGGGGCGACCCGCCTGCCCGGCCTGCCGGGGCGGGCGGCGACCGTGCGCCGCTACACCGAACTGCTCGGCCGGCCGTTGGACGAGCTCGGTCCCTACCTGCTGTTCGCCTCGGTGCGCCACACCCTGCTCGCTGCCCGGGTGACCCGCCTGATGCGCGAGCACGCCCTGCTGCCACCCGAGCGGATACCGCCGATCGACCAGTTCGCCGCCGACCTGCTCGTGCGCGTCCTCGCCGAGACCCGGGAGCCGCACACACCCCGCCCCCCGCACCGGGCCCGAGACCCCTATCGGATCCCCCGCGGCCGGGCTTCCGAGGATCAGGCCGCCGACGAGCGTGTTCCCGGTGACGGGACGGTCAGTCCGCCAGAGCCGGGGGCAGTCCGAAACGGGTGAACAGGCCGGTCTCGGTGAAGGCGCGGAACTCGGGGCCGGTGACACCGCGGCGGGTCACGTCGAGAAACGTCGTGACCTCGGCGATCCGATCGCCGTCGGCGTCGAGGGTGAGCACGTTGATCGCGTGCGGCAGGTACGGGGTGCCTGGCGGTTCGGTGGCCAGCACCGAGTAGGCGGCCAGCGCCGGCTGGCCGTTCGCCGATGTGATCACGCTGCGCCAACGAAAGTAGTGGAACGGGTTGGCGACGAGGAACGCGGCGATCGCCTCGTGCCCGTGGAACCACGCCGGCTGCGGCGGCATCGACCAGGTGGCGTCCGCGCGCAGCAGGCCGATGACCGCGTCGACGTCGGCGTCGTCCATCGCGGTGCGAAACCGTTCGACGGCCGCGTCGATCGTGGCGTCGCCGACCTGGCGCCGGGTGGCCTGCTGGGACCGCGCCGGCACCTTCTCCGCGACGATCGCCCGGGCCCGTTGCAACGCGCTGTTGAGCGCACCGGTCGTCGTGTCGAGCAGACTCGCGGCATCCCGCGCCGGATAGCCGAGGACGTCGGTGAGGATGAGCGCCGCCCGCTGGTTGGCCGGCAGATGCTGCCAGGCCGCGACCAGCGCCAGCTCGACGCTTTCGCGCAGCTCGTAGGTCTCCTGCGGATCCGGTGCGGCGCTGGCGGTGCCGAGGCCCAGGGCGGTGTCGGGGAACGGTTCGAGCCAGGCCGACTCGGCGATCGGCGGGCCCGCGGCGTCCGACGGCCCGGCCGCGCGGAACCCGGTGTCGACCGGCAGGGCCCGCCGCGACCGGCTGCGGATCGCGTTCAGGCAGGTGGTCGTCGCGATCCGGTGCAGCCAGGTGCCGAACCGGGCCCGGCCGTCGAACCCGTCGAGGCCCTGCCAGGCCTTGACCAGGGTGTCCTGCAAGGCGTCCTCGGCGTCGAACAGGGAGCCGAGCATCCGGTAGCAGTGTGTTCGCAGCCGCGGCTGCAACGGGGTGACAAGCCGGCGGAACGCCTCCGCGTCCCCGGCCCGCGCGGCGGTGAGCAGCCGCTCCTCCTCCCCGTCGCGTTCGGCCTCGGGCTGGGGCTGGGCGGGCTGGATGTTCGTCGGGGTGCGGCGCTGCGTTGTGTCCATCTGACCTGGCTCCCTGGCGGCACATGGAACGTGTGGCTGGGTCAGAACCTACGATGAGCCACTGTGGAGTCCGAAGCCGACCGGGTCGTCCGCCTGCTCGCGGCGCAGGAGCAGGCGCTGGCGCTGTTCGACGAGATCGGTGCCCGCGCGCTGATCGCCCCCGGGCGCTCGGAACGTCAGGTCAGCAACCAGATCCGCGACCTGGCCCACGAGATGTTCGGCGTCGAGCGGCACTGGCACAAGCGGGTGGTGCGGGCCGGGCCGAACACCCTGCACCCCTACGCCGACAACCCGCCCGACCGCCTGATCGACGCCGACGACATCGTCTTCGTCGACCTCGGCCCCGTCTTCGCGGGCTGGGAGGCCGACTTCGGCCGCACCTTCGTCCTCGGTGACGATCCCGTCAGGCATCGCCTGCTCGCCGACCTGCCCCGTGTCTTCGACGCCGGACGCACCTACTTCGACGCCCATCCGGATGTCACCGGCGCCGAACTGTTCGCCGAGGCCGGACGGCTCGCGGGCGCCGCCGGCTGGACGTTCGGCGGCCCGATCGCCGGCCACCTGGTCGGTGAGTTCCCGCACGCCCGCATCCCCGGCAACAAGATCGAGTACTACGTGGCGCCCGGCAGCGACCGGCCGATGCGCCGCCTCGACCACGACGGTCGCCGCTGCCACTGGATTCTCGAGATCCACCTCGTCGACGAGACCCGCGCCTTCGGCGGCTTCTTCGAGCAGCTCCTCGACCTCGGCCCCAGCGCGGACACCACCGCCAGCACCGGCAGCTGAGACCAGCGCTGTGCGGCCCGGCCGCGACATGATCACTTCCTGGTAGGCGGCGACCGAGGAGCACAACGCGATCGCCGCCACCTTCGGTCTCATCGACGATCTCCGCTACACGAACATGATCAGCATGTCGGCGGGTGGACCCTGCGCTGTCCGGTAACCCGCCGATGGAGTGCGACCACGCCATGGAAGGTAAGGAAGATGGGCTCTCCTGTTTCAGTCCACCGCGGGTGAGGGCGCGCACGGGCCGCGCGACTAGGGTTTCGACCGGCGCTGGCGCAACCTGCGCACGCACACCGTCCACGACCCGGTGGACTACAAGGCCCGCGAGGTCGGCGACTGGACCCTCAACCGCCGCGCCCCGCGGTTCTCGCTGTACCGCTGAGTCCCGCCACCGAACATCGCCTGTGGGAGAACCCGTGTCCGAACAGCCGTCCACCGTCGTGACCGAACCACCGCCGGTACCCGTACTGCGCGGGGACGACGAGGCGGTGGCGGTGGCGCGGGAGCTCGCACGGCGGTTCGCGGTCGGGGCCGGCGGTCGGGATGCCGGGCGGGTGCTGCCGCGCGAACAGGTCGACGAGCTGTCCGCGTCCGGCCTGCTCGGGATCAGCGTGCCCGCCCGGTTCGGCGGGGCGGACGTGTCGGTGGCGACCCTCACCGAGGTGTTCCGGTCGCTGGCCACCGCGGACGCGAGCCTGGCGCAGATCCCGCACAGCCACTTCGTGTTCCTCGACGCGCTGCGCCGGGCGGGGCAGGAGGGCCAGCAGCGCCGGTTCTTCGCGCAGGCCCTCGCCGGTCGGCGCTTCGCCAACGCGCAGAGCGAACGTGGTGGGCGCACCATCACCGAGGACGCCACCACCCTGCGGCCCCGCCCGGACGGCGACGGCTACCTGCTGACCGGCGAGAAGTTCTACTGCACCGGCGCGCTGTTCGCCCACTGGCTGGTCGTGCGCGCCGTGCTGGCCGGTCCGCCGCCCGGCGCGCCGGGGGAGTCGCCGGACGGCGCGCCGGGCAAGGTGCTGATCTACCTGCGCCGGGACACCCCGGGGGTGCGGGTCGACGACGACTGGGACGCCATGGGCCAGCGCACCACGGCCAGCGGCACCGTCCATCTCGACGAGGTCGCCGTCGACGCCGACCAGATCGTCCCCTTCACCTCGATCTTCGACGGCCCCACCACCTACGGCGCCCGCGCCCAGGTGCTGCACGCCGCCCTCGACGTCGGTCTCGCCCGCGGTGCGCTGGACGCCGCCGTCGCCCAGGTGGCCCGGGCCCGGCCGTGGTTCGAGTCCGGGGTGGCTCACGCCAGCGACGACCCGCTGCTCGTCCAACAGGCCGGTGAGCTGGAGATCGACGTTCGCGGGGCACAGGCGCTGCTGCGCGAGGCCGCGGTCGCCATCGACACCGCCGAACTGGACCCGACCGACGAGACCACGGCGCGCGCCTCGATCGCCACCGCGGTCGCGAAGGTCGCCGGAGCCCGGGCCGCGGTGCGCGCCGCGTCCGAACTGTTCGAACTCGGCGGCACCCGCAGCGCCGCCGGGGCGCTCGGCCTCGACCGTTACTGGCGCGACGCGCGCACCCACACCCTGCACGATCCGAGCCGCTGGAAGGTCCAGCACATCGGCCGCTGGCTGCTCACCGGCACACCCCCACCCCGCCACGGCCAGCTCTGACCGGACAGTCCATGACCCCATGACCGCGTGACGCCACGACGTGAAAGGTGGTCGGCCGGCCCCGTCGCCGCGGCCCAGGCCGGTCCTGCCCGCAGCGAGTCCACCGGCCAGGCCCGGATGCTCGCCCTGCACGAACGCCATCGCGGCGACGGTTCCTGGCGTGACCGGGAAACGTAGCGTGCAGGCCCCGTCCTTCAGGGCGGGGTGAGCGCGTCAACTCGGCTGCGAGAATGACCGGGGAATCGTGTGTTCTGCCCGGTGTGGGAAGTCGGGTGGTGAAGCGGGCGTACCGCTACCGTTTCTACCCGACTCCCGACCAGATGGAGAACCTCGCGAAAACGTTCGGCTGTGTCCGCTACGTCTACAACCGGGCGCTTGCCGAACGGCACCGGGTGTGGTCCCAGGAACAGCGGCGGATCAGCCACGGGGAAACCGATCTGATGCTCACCGGGTGGAAACGGGACCCGGACACTCTGTGGTTGGCCGAGCCGTCGAAAGGCCCGCTACAGGCCGCGCTGCGGAATCTCCAAACCGCCTATGTGAACTTTTGGGGAAAACGGGCTGGCCATCCGACGTTCAAGTGTAAGGGGAAGACGAACGATGCGGCGACCTATTTCCGGAACTGTTTCACGTTCCGGGACGGGCGGCTGAGGCTGGCGAAGCAGGCCGCGTCGCTGCGGATCGTCTGGTCGCGTCCGTTCCCGGACGGCGCGGTGCCGTCGCGGGTGACGGTGTCCCGGAACAGCCGGGGCCAGTATCACGTGTCGATCCTGGTGGACTGCCCGATCGAGGCGCTGCCGGCGGCGGGCGGGCAGGTCGGGGTGGACGTGGGCATCACGTCGCTGGTCACGCTGTCCACCGGGGAGAAGATTGCCAACCCGCGGCACGCCCGGACCGACCGGGCCCGGCTGGTCCGGGCGCAGCGGGAGCTGTCCCGGAAGAAGAAGGGCTCGGCGAACCGGGCGAAGGCCCGGCTGAAGGTCGCGAGGATGCACGGTCGGATCGCCGACCGGCGGCGGGATCATCTGCACAAACTGTCCACGAGGATCATCCGCGAGAACCAAACGGTGGTCATCGAGGACCTGGCGGTCCAGAACATGGTCCGCAACCACAGTCTTGCCCGTGCGATTTCGGATGCGGGCTGGCGGGATCTGCGGACCATGCTGGAATACAAGGCCGGCTGGTACGGACGCGACGTGGTCGCGGTGGACCGCTGGTATCCCAGCTCGAAGACCTGCTCGTCCTGCGGGACGCTGGTCGAGAAGCTGCCGTTGAACATCCGGGAATGGGTCTGCGCTTGTGGTGCGGTCCACGATCGGGATGTGAACGCGGCACGGAATGTTCTCGCGGCGGGGCTCGCCGTGATCGCCTGCGGAGACGGAGTGAGACCACCCCACTCCTAGAGTGGGGAGGCGTCTGTCAGTGAAACAGGAAAACCTGCCCGCGAGGGTGGGAATCCCCGGTATTCAGGCCGGGGAGGATGTCAACCGCGTTCCCTGGAGATCGCGCCGAGCCTGTGGGCCGGTGTCGGTCTGGTCCGCGGCGGTGCGGGCACCGCCCTGGTCGGTAGCCACCGCGAGGTCGCCGACCGGATCGCCGAGTACGCGGCGCTGGGCATCGACGAGTTCGTCCTGTCCGGTTACCCGCACCTGGAGGAGCTCTACTGGTTCGGCGAGGGCGTCCTGCCCCAGCGCACCCACGCCGGCCTGTTCACCACCATGACCTCCCCGGCCACCGGCCCCAGCCACCCGGATGCCAGCCACCCGGTCACCGCGTTCGGCTCCGCCGCGGCGGGAACCGCCATCCCGGCCAGGTCCGCGGTTCCCGAGCCGATCATCCCGTTTCTTCCGCCCACCCGCTGATCGGCGCCGGCCGAGGCTGGCCGGCGAGAAGCTCAGAGCGGACGGCAGGCGTGGGTGAGAGTCCAGTGGACGTCGGCGGCGTCGGCGTCGTCGTCGGGGAGGGGGGCGCGCCGGTGCAGCAGGGTGGCGGTCAGCGGGGCGACGTCGATGCGCCAGAAGACCTCCGGCGGGCAGCGCAGGACGGTGAGCAGCACGGCCCGCACGATCGCGGGATGGCTCACCGCGATGACGTGCTCCGCTTCGCCGGCGAGGCCGTCCAGCCAGGTGCTGACCCGTGTGACCAGGGCCTGGCGTGACTCGCCGCCGGGCGGGGCCATCGTCGGCTCCTCATGCCAGCGCAGCAGGTCGGCGCTGGGAATCTCGCTGAGTTCCCGGCCGCGCCAGTCGCCGACGTCCAGGTCGCGCAGGGCCGTCTCCACCCGCACACCGGTCTCGCCGGCCCGGGCACTCAGGCCAAGGACACGCGCGGTCTGCCGGGCCCGGGCCGAGTCGTCGATGAGCACCCGGGCGCGTCCGGGCAGCGCGCCGGCGGCCAGCGGCCCCGCGGCGAGCGTGCGGGCGGCGGCGGCGGTGCGGCGTAGACCGTCCGCGTCGAGCCCCTCGTCGTCGGGGAAACGCGCGGCCCGCAGCGCCGGGGTGGGAGCGGCGCTGACGAGGGCGAGGCGAAGCGTGCGCCGCGTGGTCACTGGGCGAGGCAATCAACCCTGACCGGTGCTGTCAACGTCGCGGCTGGTCCTTTTGCGGCCAAACCCTGATCCCGGCGAGCGCCAACTGCCGGGCGCGGGGCGTCCGGCGCCGGGTGTCAGCTGTCAGCTGTCAGGTGTCCGCGGTCGGGGTGCGGGGCAGCACGACGCTCGTCCAGACCTCGCGCAGGGCCCGGGTCGCGGCGTCGCGTTCGTCGGTGGTGGCGGACGGACCGAGTGCGAGCAGGACGTGGACGTTCATCGTCGCGAGCGCGAGGGCGACGCCGCGGGCCCGGTCGTCGTCGAAGCCCCGCTGGTCGACCAGAAGCCTGGTGCCCACCGCGACCAGCGGTGCCAGCAGGGTGGCGCGGGCCTGGGCGACCTCGGCGTCGTCGGCCGCCGACCACCACACGGCGCGCAGCAGCGTCGCGTGCCGGACGTACATCCGCGCCGCCGCGGCGAGGGCCTCGCTGCCGGCCGCGACCGGGTCGGCGGCGCCGGACCATCGTTGCAGCGTCGCGTCCAGCTCGGTGCGCAGCGGGCCCACCAGCGCCCGGATCAGCTCGCCCCGATCGGCGAAATGGACGTAGAAGGTCTTGCGTGTCATCGCGGTGCGACTCATCACCGCGGCCACGGTGAAGTCCGCGGCGCTGCCGCCCTCCAGCACCTCGCGGGCCGCGGCGAGGATCTCCGCCCGAGCCACCTCCGGGGTGCGGCGCACACGACGGGCCGACGGGTCTACCCTTGCTACTGCCACTGTGGCACTATACGTCCAGCGCTAGTGCCAACATGGCATTAGTGGGTCGGGGCGCGACAGGGCCCAGAGCGAAGTGGGGACGGCAGCGAATGAGCGAGCGCCAGCAGGACGTGACCCAGGCGGTACCAGCACCGGGACCGGGATCGGCGTCGAGATCAGGATCGGGGTCGGCGCCGGGACCGGCGTCGCGGCCTGTGCCCGGATCGGCGGGCGGCGGTGTTCGGGCGGCGCTTCGCTCGCCGGCGACCTGGTTCTGCATGCTGATCATCGCCGTGTTCGGGGTGCGGGCGGTGGGGACGCTCGTCGGCGGTGCCAGCTGGACGGCGCCCGGTACCGGCTGGCGCTCGGTCTGGCAGCTGGTGATGGTGGCCTTCGCCGTCGGCGGTCTGGTGTTCCCGGCCCGGCGGACGCTGTGCGTCGCCGCCATCGGCGCGGTGTACGCGGCGGCCACCCTGCTGGAGCTGGCGGTCGACGGTGACCGGCTGATCGGTCTCATCCCGGTCGACATGCGTGACCGGGTGATCCACCCGCTGGTCGCGGCGCTCGCGGTGGCCAGCGTGGTCGCGGTGCTCGGGCGGCTGCGTCCCGTCCGGTCGAGGTAGCGGCGGGGGCCGCGGTCCGCTCGCGGGTCGGCGGTGGATAAGTAGCGGATAGCACCGACTTTGGTTAACGTCGTTAAGGTCGGGTGTGATCGGCGCTTTCCGAGCGCGACGGCCCTGCGTCGAAGGGGGTACCGACCATGCGGTTCGGCATGTCCCTGGCCGGCGGTGAGCGGTCCCTGTCCGCCTACCTCGACCAGATCGTCCATCATGAGGAAGCCGGCCTGGACTCGGTCTGGTGCGGTCAGCTCTTCGGCGTCGACGCCCTCACCATCTTCGCGCTGGCCGGGGCGAGGACCACGCGGATCTCGTTCGGAACGAGCATCCTGCCCACCTACGTGCGCCACCCCCTGCTGCTCGCGTCGCAGGCCCTGACCACGCAGGCCGCCACCGATGGCCGGCTGGTCGTCGGGATCGGTTCGTCGCACCGCGCCCTGGTCGAGGACGTGCTCGGCATCGACTACCAGCGTCCGGCCGCCTACCTGCGGGAATACCTCACCGTCCTGCCGCCGCTGCTGCGCGGGGAACGGCTCACCCACACCGGCGAACTGATCCGGGTGGACACCACAGGTCAGTTCGGTCGCGCCAACGTCGTGGGTGCGGATGCGCCGCCCGTCTACGTCGGCACCATGTTCCCGCTGTCCCTGAAGGTCGCCGGCCAGCTCGCCGACGGTGTCATCACCTGGCTCGTCGGCCCGAACACCCTCGCCGACGAGGTGATCCCCCTCGTCCGGACGGCCGCCGCCGAAGCCGGCCGGCCCAGGCCGCGGGTCGTCGCCGGTATCCCGATGGCGGTGTGCGCGTCCGGCGACGCCGAGCGGCACGCGGAGCTGGTGAACAAGCGGCTGCGCAGGTTCGTGGCGCTGCCCGTCTACGAGCGGGTACTCGCCCGGGAGAACGCCACCGGCCCCGCCGACCTCGCCGCCATCGGCGACGAGGAGACGGTGGCGGCCAGGCTGAGACTGTTCGCCGACGCCGGGGTGGACGAGGTCTACGGCGTCTGCTTCGGCGACGACGACACCTTGCTGCGTACCGCGGAGTTCCTCGGCGGCCTCTCCCGCGCCTGACGCCCGTCCCGCCCGAGCACCCCCGGACGCCCCTCCCGCCTGGCGAGGCCCGGCCGGCCGACGGGGGCAGCGGGCGGGGGGGCGGTGCTGATGGTGACGTCGCTGGTCAGCACCGGGTCGTCGGCCCGCCAGCGGGGGCGACACGGCAGCAGGGTGGGCCGGGAGACCAGGACCTCGGCGCGCATCGCGGCGAGCAGCACCCGGGGCAGGTCGCGGGTGACCGGCCAGCAGACGTAACGGGGCTGCCAGTCGGGTGCGAACCGGGCGTTGAACCGGTACAGCGACTCGATCTGGAACCAGCGGGACGCCCCGAGCAGCACCCGCCGCCACACCTTGAGCGCGGGGCTCGCCCCAAGCCGCTCACCGCGGGCCAGCGCCGTGCGGAAGGCGGTGAAGGTCAGCGAGACCCGGCTGACACCCAGACGCGGTGCGTCGCGCAGCAGGGCGACGAGCATGAACTCGGTCAGGCCACCGGCGACGGTCCGCTCGCGGTGGATGCGGTCGAGTGCCAGCCCGTCGCGGCCCCACGGCGCGAACGTCAGAAGCCCGCAGAGCTGGTCGTGGTGGTAGGCCCGGACGACCACACCGTCGGGGTCCACCGCCGCGGTCCGCTCGACCAGCGCACCGCGTTCGTCCTCACCCAGGTCGCCGATCCGGTCGATCCGGGCGGTGTGGGCGGCACCTTCGAAGGTCGCGACGGTCCGCCGCAGCGGGTGCAGCGGCGGGTCGTCGAGGCGGAACTGGGCTGTGCGCACGATGGCCTGGTCGCCGAGTTCCAGCACCCGCAGGCCGGCGCGCTGCCAGGCCCGCCCGGCGTCCGGACCGCAGCCGACGACGGCCGGCACCCAGGCATGGGCGGCGGCGAGCTCGAGGAACGGGCCGATCGCCCCGGGCCAGGCCTCCGGATCGCCCAGCGGGTCACCGCAGACCAGCGCCACCCCACCGACCACCCGATAGGTGATCGCGGCCTTACCGGATGGTGACCACAGCACGCTGTTGTCCCGGCGCAGCGCCGTGTAGCCGAGCGGGTCGCGTCCGCCGTGGCGGGCCAGCAGCGCGCGCAACCCCGTGTCGTCCTGCTCGGTCAACCGCGCGACCGGACGGGCGGGTCGCAACGCCAGATAGCCCGTGACACCGACGGTGACCGCGCCCAGCGCCAGCAGCACCGCGCCGACAAGGTCGGCGTCGCGGGGCCCGAAACGCACCGGCCCACTCACCCCGACCAGACCGGCGAGCACGTGGGTCAGCCGGTCCGCCAGCGCACCCTCGCCATGGCGAAAGGAGATCAGGGACAGCCCGATGGTGAGGTCGGCCGCGGCGAGGGCCGCGAGGGCGCCCAGGGCCCGCCAGCGGGTGCGCGGGTCGCCGGCGGCGTGGAACCGCGCCCGGGTGGCGAGCAGGATCGCGAACGGGATGGCATCGAGGGCCGCCGCGGCGACGGCGAACCCGCGGGCGAGGTCGAGCAGCACGGCCGCGCCGGAGAGGATGACCGCCGCCCGCCAGGCCCGCCGCTTGCGCCGGCGCAGGCCATGCGCGAGCCCGATGAGCAGCAGGCCGGCGCCGACACTGGTGCCGGCCGCCGCGTCGGTCACCAGCCCGGGGATCATCCGGCCGATCCACGTCCAGCGGGTCGGCCGGTGACTGATGGCGGTGACCACGTCCACCAGACCGACGAGGGCGGTCAGCGCCGCGATCAGCGCCGGGGTGGGCAACCGCCGCCACCGCGAGCCGGCCGTCGGTGCCGGCGCGTCCTTACCAGGCGTCACCTGGGAACCACATCCATCCGCGAACCGGGAGCAGGGGTGGGCGCGGCCGCGGGCGTCCCGCGGGACACCGGAACATGATCGCGCCGTCGTCCCGGATCGGCGTACGTTACCCCGTTTGCTGTCCGGCTCGGGCGGCTGGTGCCTGTCGGTCCGAGCACTCGTTACCCAACGTGGTCACCCTCACGGGTGTGTTCGACGTCGGGATCCCCTGAGGTGATCGGGCGCGGTCAGGCCGAACGGCGCGACGGGCGGAGCAGGACGGCGACGCAGACCGCGGCCAGGGCGGTCACGGCGGCGCCGCCGAGCAGGGCGATGCCCATACCGTCCACGAAGGCGGACTGTGCCTGGCCGCGCACCGGCTCGCGCAGATGGGCCGCCAGACCGAAGGACGCGCGGGCCCGCTCGGCGAGTTCGGTCGGCACGGCGGCGGGCAGGTTCAGGTGGGAGCGGTAGGCCGAGCCCAGCAGGCTGCCGAGCACGGCGATGCCCAGGGCACCACCAAGCTCGCGGGACAGGTCGTTGACGGCCGATCCGACCCCCTGCAACGCCGGCGGCAGACTGTCGGTGATCGCGGTGGTCGCCGGCGTCATCGCGAATCCCATGCCCAGACCCAGCGGGTACAGGCCGCCGGCGATCAGCAGGTAGGAGCTCCCGCCGTCCACCTGGGCGAGCAGGATCAGCCCGGCGGTGATCAGCAGGAGTCCGCCGACGCAGCACACCCGGGCGCCGACCTTCGCGGCGACCTTCGGCGCCAGCCTGGACGAGGGGATCAGACCCGCCGTCATCGGCAGCACACTGACGGCCGCGATCAGCGCACTGTCACCCCGCACCAGCTGCAGGTACTGCATCAGCACGAAGATCAGACCGAAGAAGGCGAAGAACTGCAACATGATCGACAGGGAGCCGGCCGCGAACGCCGGCCGGGTGAACAGCCGCGGGTCCAGCAACGGCGCGGACGTGCGCAGCTCCCACAGCACGAACCCGACCAGCAGCGCCAGCCCGACGCCGAGACCCCCCAGGGTGGTGTCGCGGATCCAGCCGTGCTCCGGCGCCTCGATGATCGAGTAGACCAGCACGCCGAGCCCGGCCACGGCCAGCACCGCGCCCACGACGTCGATCGGCGGATGCCGCGGGTCGGCGGTGTCCGGCACGAACCGCCAGGTCCCGACGATGGCGACGGCGGCGAGCACCACTCCGAGCACGAACACCGCCCGCCACGACCACACCTGCAGCAGCAGCCCGGAGGCGACCACGCCGATGACGGCGCTCGATCCGGCCACCGCCGCCCACACTCCGACCGCCGCCGCCCGCCGCTCCCGCGGGAACGTCCCGGTGATCGTGGACAGCGTCGCCGGCATCACCAGTGCCGCTCCGAGTCCGAGCACGCCGCGCAACCCGATCAACGCCCCCGCACTGGACGTGAACGGCGCCGCGGCCGATCCCGCACCGAAGATCGCAAGCCCCGCCAGCAGCGCCCGCCGCCGGCCGAACCGGTCGCCGATCGCCCCCGCCGGCAGCAGCAGGGACGCGAACACAAGGCTGTACGCGTCGATGATCCAGGCCAGCCTGGTCTGCGAGGCATGCGTGTCGGTCGCGATCGAGGGCAGCGCCACGTTCAGCGACGACATCGCCGACACGACGGTCGCCAGCGCCAGGCAGGTCACCGCCAGCACCCGACCATGCCGCCCCGCCGCCCCGTCCGGGGACGGGGAGCTGTCCACGGACGTCGAGCCGGTCGAGCTGCCGGTGGGTGCCGAGCGATCCTTGGCTGGTGCGTTCGTCGGACGGGCGCCCGCTGCCGCTGGTGCGGCCGAGGTCGTCGGTTGCGGGGAGGCCGCCGGCACGACCGGTGGTGACAGCGAGGTGGTGGAGGCGGACGAGGCGGCTGGAGTGGTCATGGTCCGGGTCCTTCCGGCGCGGTGTGGCGGTGTGCCTGGACCGACCGTGGACCCCACGACTACCGTAGTTCAACCGTGATGAATTCTTCGCCGACTCCGCCCACGGAGCCGCCCCCCGCATCGCCGCGGGGGCGGCGGCCGGGGCGTCCGGACGTGCGCGGTCAGATCCTCGAGGTGGCGCGGGAACGGTTTCGCCGTGAGGGCTACGAGGCGGTGACGATGCGCTCGATCGCGGCTGACGCGGGCGTCGACGCGGCGCTGATCAGCTACTACTTCGGCTCGAAGAGCGGCCTGTTCGCCGCCGTCCTCGAGCTCGCCATCAGCCCGGCGGACACCCTCTCCGGCCTGCTCCACGGCGACCTCGAGACGCTGCCGCGGCGCCTGCTGCTGACCGTACTGGCCGCCTACGACAGCACGGAGACCGGCGTCCCGATGATGGCGGCCGTCCGCGCGGCGATCATCGATCCGGAGCTCGCCGACCTGCTCCGCGGCGGCCTGCTCCGCCAGCTCGTCGACCGGCTGGCCGATCGCCTCGGCGGTGCCGACGCCCAGCAGCGCGCCGGCGCCTTCGTCGCCCAGGTCGCTGGCCTCCTGCTCACCCGCTATCTGGTCCCGGTCGAACCGATGGCCTCGATGCGCCCTGATGAAATAGTCCGCACCCTCGGTCCGGCGCTGCGGACCACCCTGCTCGGCGCCGCCCCCCGCCCCGCGGGCCCCGGCCGCGCCGGCTTCCCAGGCCGTCCCTGAACCACCTCATCCGCCCGGGCATGGCTTACGGGGTGACCAGGGCGGCGAGCTTCTCCCGGGTGATGGGGTGGGACGGGACCCGGGCGCTGAAGTCGGGGCCGCGGCGCAGGGAGAGGCCGCCGTCCACGTTCACGACCTGGCCGGTGATGCGGCTGGCGCGGGAGGAGAGGAGGAAGGAGACGAGCTGGGCGATGTCGTCGGGCTCGGAGGCGCCGCCCAGGGGGGTGTTGGTGTCGTAGCTGGCGTAGACGTCGGTGCCGGGCTTGATGAAGCTGAGCAGTTCGGTGGAGGTCAGACCGGGGCGGATCGCGTTGAAGCGGATGCCGGCGGCGCCGTACTCGTCGGCGGCGTTGCGGATGAGCTCCTCGAGGGCGGCCTTGGCGGCGGGGTAGGCGCCGAAGTACGGGTGGGTGACGTGACCGGCGATCGAGGAGATGCCGACGAACGAACCGGACCCGCCGCGGGCGAAGAAGGGGACCGCGTACTTGGCCAGCAGCAGGGCGCTGGTGACGTTCAGTCGCATGATCGCCTCGAACGCGTCGACGTCCTGCTCGTGCAGGGGTGCGAGCGCACCGCCGCCGCCGGCGTTGGACACGACGCCGTCCAGGCGGCCCTGCCAGGCGGCCGCGGCGGCGACGACCCGGGCGACGTCGGCCTCGTTGGTCACGTCGGCGGTGTGGAAGGTGACGGCGTCCCGTCCGACCTCGGCGTTGACGGCCTCGGCGGTGGCCAGCAGGGTCTTCTCCGTGCGGCCGCAGATGGTCACCCAGGCACCCTCGTGGGCCAGGCGCCGGGCGATCGCCGCGCCGATGCCGGTGCCACCGCCGGTGACCAGCACCGAGAGCTTCGTTACCTCGTCAGTCATTGCCTTGTCCTTCGGTCGACTTGGGCAGCCATCGGCTCACCCGGCGGTGCGGGGGGCGACCCGCGGTCCTAGTGAGCGGTGGTGGTGGTGGCCGCAACGGCGGCGGTCTCGACCTGGGCGATGCGTTCCGGCCGGGGGAGGACGGGGCCGGCGTCGAGGGTCTCGTCCACGCCGAGCAGGCGCAGCGCACGCTGGAAGAACACGTCCAGGTTGCGCGCCATGAAGACGAAGCGGAGGTCGTCCGAATGGCCGGCGTCGAAGAGCATCGACGCGACGAGGACGATCACGCAGGTCTTGTAGCACGCGAGCGCGTGGTACCAGTCGAGGTCGTGCACGGGATAGCCGGTCAGCGACGCGTAGTGCGCCACCGCCTCGTCGAAGCTCAGCGCGCCGGGCTGGGCGGTGACATAGATCCGGGTGTTCCACAGGACCTGGAGGTAGCCGAGGTCGGCCATCGGATCGCCGATGGCGGCCATCTCCCAGTCGAAGACGGCACTGACCTCGCCGTCCAGGTAGGCGACGTTGCCGGGTTTGGCGTCGCCGTGCAGCAGGCAGATCCGCTCGGAGCGGGTGGGTTGCTGGGCGCGCAGCTCGGCGAGCAGCCGCTCGAGGCCCGGCAGGGGCGCCCGCTGGACGCGGTGCATCTCCGACGTCCAGTGGTCGAGCTGGTCGCTGAGATACGTCCGGCCGTCACCGAGGGCGGCGAGGCCGGTGGCGTCGATGTCGACCTGGTGAATCGCGGCGAGCTGTTCGATGAAGCCCTCGGACATCCGCCGCACCAGCGCCGGGTTCCCCGCGATCTCCTCGGGGACGGTCCCCTCGTAGGCGCGGCCGCCGAGACGTTCCATCACGTAGAGCGGCCGGCCGAGTACCTTGCCGGTCTCCTCGAACCAGAGCACCTTCGGGCTTCGGACGTCGGTGTGCTCCAGACCCCGCAGGACAGCGACCTGCCGGGCCATGTCGTACGGCTCGAGCAGACCCGGGGACGGCGGGCAGAGCCGGATCACCACGTCCCTGCGGTGCGTGGCACCGTCCGCCTGCCAGGTCAGGGTCAGCATGAGCAGCTCGGCGGAGTAGCCGACCAGACCGGCCGGGCCGGCGTACTCGACCTGTAGCCCGGCGTCGGGTGGCAGCTGCTCGCGCAGCCACAACACCAACGGTTCCGGAACTCTCGGGTCTGCCATCAGGGCACTCGATTCGCTGTGGTCGCGGCCGATGGTGGTGGACACGAACCGGTCAGCTCGGGGTGAAACGGATGCGGATGCGGTCATAGGCGCGGGCGAACGTCGCCGGCATGATCTTCGGCTCGGTCGGGTCGACGAGCTCCCACTCCGGGATGCGGCGCAGCAGCTCCTCGAACATCACCCGGATCTCCAGCCGGGCGAGGTTCGCCCCCAGGCAGACGTGGGTGCCGAACCCGAACGCCAGATGCCGCAGCGAGGTGCGGGAGACGTCCAGGGTGTCGGGGTCGGTGAACGCCCGCGGGTCGCGGTTCGCCGCCGGGTAGAGCAGCAGGATCTCGTCGCCGGCCCTGATCTGCTGGCCGTGCAGCTCGTGGTCCTCGGTGGCGGTGCGGCTCATGTTCAGCACCGGCGACACCCAGCGGATGAACTCCTCGGTCGCCTTGGACGAGAGCAGTTCGGGCCTGGCCCGCAGCAGATCGCGCTGCGCCGGGTTCAGCGCCAGCTCGCGGATCATCGAGCCGATGACGGTCCGGGTCGTCTCGGCGCCGCCGTCGAGCAGCAGCAGCGTCTCCTCCAGCACCCGCTTGGTGGTCCAGCCCTGCCGGTGGGCCCACAGCGAGAGCAGGTCGTCCTTCGGCTCGACCCGGCGCTGGTTGATCAGCTCGGTGGTCGCCTCGCTGAAGTCGCGCAGGAGCCCCGGGATCTCCGGATGGGCGGTGTGCGGCGGCCCGGTCGGCGAGGTCTGCCCCGCCAGCAGCATGATCTGCTCCGACCAGAGCCGGACCTTCTCCCAGTCCGAGCGCGGGTAGCCCAACAGGTCGCCGATCATGATGGCCGGCAGTCGGGACGCGATCGCCTCGATCGCCTCGCACTCACCCAGCGGCGTCACCGCGTCGAGGATCTCGGTGACCACGTCGCGGACCTGCTGCTCGTGGTTGCGCATCGCCCGCGGCGCGAACTGCGGCGCGACCAGGACCCGCGCCGCGTGATGCTCCGGCTCATCCAGGTTGATCATGGACTCGTCGAGGCGCTGGTCGATATGCGGCCGCGAGCCGTTGAACGACGAATACAGGACGTCGTTCTTCTCCGCGGCCATCACGTCGGCGAAACGGGAGAACACCCAGAGCCGCTGCACCGAATCCCAGAACACCGGCGCCTCGTCACGCAGCCAGCGGTAGGACTCCCACGGATCCACGTAGAACTCGGGATCCAGCACGTTGATGTTGGTCCGCCGGTCGGCGGCGACGGTGGTCATGCCGAGTAGGACGCGCGGTAGTCGGTCTCCGCGGTCAGACCGAGTTCCGGCCAGACACCGTGGACGATGCTTTCCATGATTCCGTACCCCACTGCGTCCCCTTCACGGACCCGGATCGGTGTGTCACGCAGCTGCCCGAGCTCACGCGCGTGCTTGCCGAACCAGCAGTCGTCGATGTAGTCGCCTTCGAGGTGCAGTGGGCCCATCCAGGAGCCGTGGATGTGGCTGCCCCAGGACCCGTAGCCGCCGGTCTTCAGGAAGAAACCGGACTCACCGAGCGCCTCGACCTCGATGACCCGCCTGTCACCCGCCTCCGTGACGAGGTGCAGCTCGCCGCCCCGCACGAACCTGGTCCGCGGGTCGTAGCTGATGTGCACCTCGGCATCCCGGATCCGGGTCTGGGCGCCGCTGGCCTCGTTCACATAGGCCGACGCGTATCCCCACGCCCCCTGGGCCACGAAGACCGCCATCTCGTAGTAGCTGCCGTCCGGACGGCGCAGGAAGGCCGGCGTCCACTTCATCCCGCTGCGGTCCGCCGCATGGCCCGCCGTCGCGCCCGGCTGCGCGGCCGCGTTCTGGATGAGGTCGCTGGGCTGCACACCGACGGACTGCCGGATACCCCACGAATGATCCCGGAACCCGAACCACGAGTCGTCATCGATCTCGACGGTCTCCCCGTCCACCGTCACCGAACCGCGAACATGCCCACCCTGGTGATAACGCACGACGTTGATGTCGAGGCGCCCCGAGTTGCGATTGCGGACCAGGTTGCGGTCCTCGAAGAACGGTGGGGTCACACCCGTGAGGACCAGGTCGAACGAGATGGGCTGCACGTCGTTGGGCGCCAGCCGGAACCGCACCTGCTTCAGCGAGTCGAGGACCTCGTACTCGATCGGCCCGACGGTCGTCTCGTCCGGCGCGGAACGCAGCTCCCGGCTGCCCCGGACCGTCCACTGCTCACGCCCCCGCGACACCCCGGCGAACCCGTCGATGACACCCCGGTTGCGGTACTTGCCCAGCCCGAAGTCGACCTGAAGGGACCCGTCCGTGCTCGCGAGAGAGCCCCAGATCTTCTCCGTCCAGGCCAGATCGGACTCGGCGACGGTGGCGAAGGTGTCCACGATCTGGTGGTTGAGAGACTCGTCCGCGCCGGTGAGCGCCCCGATGTCCTTCGGTGCCATCTGAACCTGTCCCCTCGTGAGCGCGTGGCAGGCGCCGGTGGGCGACCCACCACCACCTCGGCACAGGAGCACCGCTGACCGTTCGGCCTGACCCGACCGCCGGCCTGCCCCTGGCTGCTCCCTGGCCGGTCCCTGGCCGGCCTCTGACCAACGCTGGCCGGCCCGTGACCATGGCGGATATCAGCCGCATCGGTGCCCCTGGCTTACAGCGGAACACTATTGCATGTTTGTCTCATCTCGCTCAAGGCGAGCGACCCCCCTGATCCACATCTTTTCCGACCTCCCGTCCCCGCTCCGGATCCCCGATCAGGCCTCTCGCTTCCGCTGCCCGTCCCCCGTCCCGTCTCTGTCTCCCGCTTCCTTCCAGTTCCTCCACCGCACCCCAGCTCCTCCACCGCACCCCAGCTCCTCCACCGCACCCCAGCTCCTCCACCGCATCCGGGCCGGCCCGATCCCGCTCCTGGCTTCCCAACCCTGCCGTCCTGGCTCGACGTATTCATCCGATTCCGTCGGGATGGAACGGACGGACTGTCGCGATCGCATTCCGTCACCCGGCCGGGTCTGACTCCGGTTCGCCTCCCGATGCGGGCCCGACTCGACCCTGCTGGCTTCTTCGGGTACCACGGTGCCGACCCTCGACCGTGACTACGGTCTGTGACGCTGCTGCCAAGGGTTGCGGATGTGCAGGATGCACAGGGGTTGTCGTGGGGGTGTTCGTGTCCGATATGCCCCCACGGCGACCCGTGTGGGCGGATCTTGCCCTGGGGCTTGTTGCGGCGCGTGGTGGCGGCGGGGGTGCGGGTGGGGGATCGGAGTCGTTGTCGGCGGCAAAACAATCATGGCCGCGACCCTGGGTGGGGCGACCCGGGTAGCGGTCACCCATCCGAACAGTGGACGAGAGGCGCAGAAAGCCGCTACCGGGAGCCAGGGATGGCCGGGTGGGCTGGCGTCGGCCTCGTGGGTCGGGGCGCGGGTGGACGGGCGGGTGCGGGCCGGACGCTCAGCGCTGGGTGAGTACCGGCGGGTCGGCGTCGGCGTCGGCTTCGACGTCGACGGGGTGGGGGCGCAGGGCCTGCGGGATGCCGGGTTCGCCGTCGACGACGCGTAGCAGCAGGTGCAGGAGCTGGGACTGCTCGTCGGGGGAAAGCCGTTGCAGGGAGGCGGGCGGGACGGACAGGAGCTCCTGCGCCCGGGCGAGCACGTGCTGGCCCTCGTCGGTGAGGGTGACGGTCTTGGCGCGCCGGTCGGTGGGGTGCGGCTCGCGGCGGGCGACGCCGCGGCGCTCCAGCAGGTCGACGACGCTGGTCAGGTAACTCGGGTCGTGGCGGAAGCTCTCGACCAGCGCACGCATCGGGCGTGGGCCGTTCGAGAGCACCAGCAGAAGTTTCAGGGCCGCCGGGGTGAGGTCGAGTTCCTGGCAGACGAGGCTCATGCGGCTGGGCGCCTCACCGCTGAAGGTCATTGCCAACATCGCCCGCCACGCCTCGCGGGCCACCTGGGTGCTGGCCGGGACGGCCGAGCTGGCCACGACGGCGGCGTGCTGGCTTGTCACGGTGCGGACTCCCTCGTAGGCGACCCCGGGCGCGCCTGGCTCAGGACCTGATCGTACGGTACATCACCTGCTCATACTATTGAAGACACAATATATTTGACTCAACTCAATGAATGCCTGATGCTGGAGCGGCGCCACGGTGCCCCAGTTGTCCTGGTTGTCCCGCCTGCCCCTGCTCGGCAGCCACCCCTCTCGCCAGGGAGATCCACGTGTCCGACCAGCCGAACGCGGCCTCGCCACCGGCCAGCGAGCCACCGGCGCCCGAGCCGCGAGCCACCGCACCCCAGGCCGCCGCACTACGACCCACTGCGCCGTCCGACCCTGGAACCACCGATGACGCCAAGCTCGATCCGGCGCTGATCCGCCTGGCCGCCACCGTCATGCTCGGCGCGATCATGGTCATTCTCGACACGACGATCGTGTCGGTGGCCATCCATGCGCTTGGCAACGAGTTCGACACCTCGCTGTCCACCATCTCCTGGGTCACCACCGGCTACCTGCTGGCCCTGGCCGTCGTGATCCCGCTGGCCGGCTGGTCGGTGCAGCGCTTCGGTGCGGTGCGGATGTGGAACATCTCGCTGTCGCTGTTCGTGCTCGGCAGCGTCCTGTGCGGGGTGGCCTGGTCGGCCCAGGCCCTGATCGCCTTCCGGATCCTGCAGGGCATCGGCGGTGGCATGATCATGCCGATCTGTATGACGCTGCTCGCCCAGGCGGCCGGCCCGAAGCGGATGAACAGGGTGATGAGCATCGTCGGTGTGCCGACGCTGATCGCACCCGTGCTCGGGCCGGTCGTCGGCGGTCTGATCGTCGATCACCTGAGCTGGCGCTGGATCTTCTACGTGAACGTGCCGATCGGTGCGGTCGCGTTGTTCCTGGCCTGGCGGGTGCTGCCGCGCGGCGACCGCGGTTCCGCGAGCCACCGGCTGGACGTGCCGGGCCTCGCGCTCATCTCACCGGGGCTGGCCGCGCTCGTCTACGGCCTGTCCGAAGCGGGTAACGGTGGCGGCTTCGGCGCGGCCAAGGTGCAGGTCAGCATCGCTGTCGGGCTGGTGCTGCTGGTCGGCTTCGTCGTGCATGCCCTGCGCCACGACAACGCCCTGCTCGACCTGCGACTGTTCCGCAACCGCACGTTCACCGTCGCGAGCATCGCCACGTTCGTCATCGGCGCCCTGCTGTTCGGCGCGTTGTTCCTGCTCCCGCTGTACTGGCAGGTCGCCCGTGGGGAGAGCGCCAGCGCCGCCGGCCTGCTGCTGGCCCCGCAGGGCCTGGGTGCCATGATCGCCATGGCGATCTCGGGGCGGGTCGCCGACCGGCGCGGCCCGCGGGCGGTCGTCCCCGTCGGTATGGCCCTGTCGCTGCTCGGCACGGTGGCGTTCACCCAGGTCGACGGGCACACCAACATCGCCCTGCTGACCAGTGCGCTGTTCGTGCGCGGCCTCGGGTTCGGCGCGACGATGATGCCCGCGATGGCCGCCGCCTACGCCACTCTCGAACCGTCGGCGGTGCCGCGGGCGACCACCACGCTGAACATCGTGCAGCGGGTCGGCGGGTCGTTGGCCACCGCGCTCGTCGCCGTCGAGCTGCAGCACGCCATCGCCCACCGGGTGCCGGGTGCGGCCGGGGGGGCGGCGCTCGCCGAGTCCGCCGGGGTGAAACTGCCCGGGCCGATCGCGGACCAGGTCGGCGAGGCGTTCGGCGTCACCTTCTGGTGGATCGTCGCGCTGACCGTCGTCGGCCTGATCGCCAGCCTCTTCCTCCCCGGCCGACCCGTCACCGCCCCCGCCGCCAGCGGCGGCGGCCCGTCCTCCAGCGGCGGTCCATCCGCCAGCATCACGTCGGACGCCTCGGATGCCTCGGGCGGCGAGGCCTTCGCCGATGGCCGGTCGGCGTCCCCACCCATCGAGCAGCCGGTCGCGGCCAAGTAGCGCCGCCGCGGTTCTGGCCTCCGCGGTTCCGGTAGCCCGCGGATCGCGGTCGAGATCATGGGATGCCGAGGGTTGTTGGGAAGTTACGGCCTCCGTATACCTGACAACCCTCGGCATGCGACCGTTCAACCCTCGGCATCCGACCGTGGCCCGGTGCTCCGGTCGCCGACGTGCGGGAAGGGCGTGACCGGCGTTCACCTGCATGACAGGGCGCGGCTCCGTCGGGTCCGCAGGCGTGGACGTGTGGGTGTGGCGGTCGGCAGGGGCTGGTCAGGCGGGCCCGGAGTCCATGCTGATGACCGTGCCCTGGATGTGGCTGAGGACCAGATCCTCGAGGCAGCCGCGCAGGCGGCGGCGGGTGTCCGCGGGCAGCGACGGGTGCAGGACCGCCTGGTAGGTGCGGGGAGGGCGGTTGTCCTGGGGGGCGGGGTCCTCCTGGTCGTCCCAGCCGATGGTGGCGATGCAGGTGTGCCACAGGGCGCCGGCGGCGAAGGTGTCGCCGTGCCGGTTGCCGCGTTCGCTGACGGTGAAGACGACCGTGGTGCGGTCGTGCTGACCGGCGCCGCCGTGGTACTCGGTCGCCTCCTGCAGAAGCTGCACACCGAACAGGACGGCTACCGCCGCGACGACCAGCACGATCACCGACCGTCCGGCGGTCATGGCCGTCCCGCCGTGGCTGTTGCCGTCGCGGTCATCGGGGGCTCGAGGGCTGGCGGAGCAGGCGCAGGGGGTCGAGGGAGGTGTCGAGCAGACCACCGGGCGGGGGGCCCAGCCGGGCCATGGTCGCGGCCACGCCGGCATCGGCGGTGCCACCGGCGGTGGCGCGGGCGAGACGTTCGACCACCCAGGCGAGTCCGGACAGCAGCAGGCCCGCGCCCATCAGGATCGGGATGAACACCGGCGCGGACGATCCGTCCGCGCGCATCCAGTCGAACACGGCGCTGCGGGGAGCGGGCGCTTCACGCAACCGCGTCTCGATGCGGTGGCGTCGGTCGGAATCGCTGTTCACCTGGGAGGTGAGCCGGCTGATCCGGTTCAACAGGGTGACCGCGATCAGCATCATCTCGACGGCGATGAAGATTCCACCGCTGATCAGAGCCCGGTTCCACTCCCACCGGTACAGGTAGACGAAGAAGTACGCACCGGCGCCGAGCAGCGTGATCGCGCCGATTCCGGTAACCAGGCCCCGTCTCATCCGCCCACCGCCTCACTGTGATCCGTCGACGCGGCGGTCGTGCCCCCGCCGCGGTTCTCGCCGTCCCCGTCCCCGTTGAGATGGGTGATCTCGCCGGTGCTGCCGTCGACCAGGACCTCGTCACCGTCGGGGAAGGAGGCTCTGGCGTCGGGAACGCCGATGACGGCGGGGATGCCGTTCTCGCGGGCGAGGATCGCGAGGTGACTCAGAGGACTACCGGTGACGGAGACAAGCGCCGCGAGGTCGGGCAGCGCGCCGGCGAGCGCCGGGTCGAGGGTCTCCACGACGAGGACCCGTCCGGCGGAGGCCGCGGGATCGTGGGTGACCAGACCGCGGGCACGTCCGGGGCTGACACCCTGGGTCGCACCGGCCGCCGCCCGGGTCGCCACGACCTGGCCATCGGAGGAGAGCCGGAACGCCGCGGGCAGGGTCGCACCCGACGAGCCCGTCCCCGCCGTCCCGCCGGATGCGCCGGCGGCGATCGCGTGGGATGCCGTCAGGTCGCGCAGCTGGGTGAGGGTGAGATGGCGGACGTCGGAGGGATGGTGCAGCTGGCCGTGGCGCACGAGACGTCGGCCGAGTTCCATCGCGGCGCGGGCGGTCACCTCGTGCAGCCAGCGGGCCCGTAGCCGCATGGCCTCCCGGGCCACGGCGATCGGGTCGTCGCCGATGCCGCTGGGCGCCCGAACATAGGCGGGGGTGGCCGGCAGCGGTGCCGGTACGCCGATGGACGGTGGGATCAGCGCCAGCGCCTCGGGGTGGCGGGCGATGATCTCCACGTCGGTCAGGTCGTCGTCGCGGGCGTGCGAGACGGCGGCCAGGGCCACGGCGGCACCGGTGGTGGCGCTGGCCCGGGCGTCCAGGAAGAAGCCGGCGAGGACCTCGTGGGCGTGGATGCCGCGCAGGGTGATGGCCGCGTTGATGAACAACAGGTGCAGCTGGGCGTCGGCCAGGGTGGCGAGGTCGGGGACGGCACGCAGGTCGGCGTCGATCTCCTCGGCGAGGTCCGCGACGATCGCGGGGAACGCCGCGCGTAGCCGCCCGAGCCGCCAGGCCGCGCGCAACCGGCGAAATCCCGGCCGCGGGTCGATCGGACTCCACCACCGCTTCGACTTGATCACGCCGAGGGCTTCGAGGTCGACGGCGACCCGTCCCTGCACGTCGATGACGAACCGGCGGCGCAGCGCCGCCCCACCGGCCGCACCGGACAGCCGCAGTGCCTCGCGGATCCCGTCCTCCAGCGGCGCCAGCCACAGGTCGAGTTCGAGGCGCGACAGCGGTTCGGGGAACGTCTCGGCGACCGGACCCGGCCCGAAGACCCGGCCGTGCGCGACCGGCACCGCGGCGGTGATCGGTCGGCTCTGCAGCAGCCGCAGCACGCCGTTCGGTTCGATCAGCCATTCCATGTCCTGCGGGGCGCCGAACACCTTCGCCGTGCGCCGGGCGAGGCGGGCGAGCTGGCGGCGCTGGTGGGCGTGCACCGTGGCCGGGATCGCGCCGTCCACCGAGGTCAGCCGGCCGCGGCGGCTCAGCAGGACCGTCGTGCCGGTGACCTGGCCGCTGACGATGGCCTCGGGCAGCCCGTCGGTCATCGACACCAGGATCCGCTTGGGATTTCCGGTCAGCGGGTCCAGCCCGAACATCACCCCGCCGAGGCGCGCCTGCGCCATCGGCTGCACCAGCACCGCGATCGGCATCGGCTCCTGCGAGCCGCCGACCTCCGCCGCGGATGCCACAACCCTGCCGACGGCGTCGACGAACGCCGCCCAGCCGGTGACATGCAGAACCGAGAGGAACTGACCGGCGTAGGACGAGGACGCCGAGTCCTCCGCCACCGACGACGACCGCACCGCGAGCGGCCGCTCACCGCCGTCGGTCAGCTCCCGCCAGCGGTCGTACAGCACGCCGCCGCCGTCGGTCGCCGGCAGCCCGCCGGGACGGCCCGGGTCGGTCGCGAGGGTGGTGACGACGAACCCGGGGATGATCGGCAGCCCGGCGCGGGCGGCCACCGCGAGGTTGGCGGCCTTCGCCCCGACCAGCGCCACGTCACTCGCCGCCGCCTCCGAGAGGCGCACGACCAGCTGGTCGCCGGGGGATTCGGCCTCGTCCGACCCGCCGGTGGCGCCGTTCGCGACGCCGCCGGTGGCGTCGTTCGGCGTCCCCGGGACCAGGGTGGTGGCGTTCTGATCTGGCATCTCGCCCCCAGAAACGACGGGTCCGGACGAAGGCGACGATACCCAGCGGTGTGCTGTTCAGATCGTGTTAAGAATGAGATATCCGGCAGTGACGCCGGTCATGTATGCGGTGGAACGCGCGGTCCAGCACGGTGAGCAGTACCAGGTCGGCGAGCACCCCGGCGACGACGTCGCTGGGCCAGTGCACGCCGAGGTACACCCGGGTCGAACCGATCGCCACGATCATCGCGACCGAGGCGATGGCGCAGATCCGCCAGACCCGCCGGGACGACACGTACAGCGAGACGACCAGCGGAACCATGCCCCACAGCGCCGCCGCGGCCATCACATGCCCGCACGGGAACGAGTAGCCGACGCCGTTGACCATCCGGTCGATGTTCGGCCGGGGCCGCCCGACGACCAGCTTGCCGGTGAACTCGACCAGTGGCCGCAGCGCCGTGACCGCGAGGATCGTCGCGCCCGCCACCCGGCACCGGGCCAGGGCGATGAGCCCGAGCAGCGGCCCGAGGGTGTAGACCACCTGCGAACTGCCGAGGAACGAGATCCGCCGGACGATGTGATCCATCGTCGGCGTGCGCTGGTCGATGACCCACGACTCGATCGGATGATCCACCAACCGGACGAGCACATCGTTGGCCCAGTAGACAGTGACGGCCAGGACCGCGAACGCCGTGACCAGCCCGGCGAGGTGCTGCGGCGTGCGGACGATCAGCGGCGCCGCGGACGTCGGCACATGCCGCTGCCGGCCCCGCGGAACGGAGGGCGTCAGGGAACGGGGGGACGTGAGGGTATCCGTGACAACAGTCATTGGAAACCAAGAATAGGTGGCTGTACCCACCCTGGCCACCCAACAAACCCCCACGGGCCACGTCGCTACACCCGGTCACGGCACCCGACCTGGAGTTTCGCATTGGGGTCGATGAAGGGCGCTGCCGCGCCCGTCCACAGGTCGGCGGGGTCGGCCGTGAGCGTGTGTCGAGGTCAGTCCAGATTGTCGAACGGCTGTGGTGGTGCGGACGCCGGGAGGCTGATGACCATGGTGAGGCCGCCGGCGGGGGTGTCCTCGGGGGTGAGGGTGCCGTGCATGGCTTCGGTGAGGCCGCGGGCCAGGGCCAGGCCCAGACCGACACCGGTGGTGTTGTCGCGGTCGCCGAGGCGTTGGAACGGGCGGAAGACCTGCTCGCGGGCGTCGGCGGGGATGCCGGGGCCGTGATCGACCACGCGGAGTTCGACGCGGCCGGCGAGGTGGCTGGCGGTGATGGTCGGCGGGCGGCCTTCGGGGGAGTGGCGCAGGGCGTTGGCGGCCAGGTTCACCAGGACCCGTTCCAGCAGGGCGGGGTCGGCGTCCACGGTGGGCAGGTCGTCCGGCAGACGGATGGGGATGGCCCGGGCGGGGGGTCCGAGTTCGGCCAGGGCGTGCGGGATGACGTCGTCCAGTCCGATCGGGCGGGGGAAGACGCTGAGCGCCCCGGCCTGCAGGCGGGAGAGGTCCAGCAGGTTCTCGACCAGGCGGGTGAGGCGGTCGAGTGACTCGTCCGCGGTGGCGAGCAGTTCGTCGCGTTCATCCGGTGCCAGCAGGTCACTGCCGCCGCGCAGGCCGGTGACGGACGCCTTCGCCGCGGCCAGCGGGGTGCGTAGATCATGGCTGACGGCGGCGAGCAGGGCGGTGCGGACCCGGTCGGCCTCGGCGATCGGGGCGGCCTGGGCCGCGGCTTCGGCGAGGCGGCGCCGTTCGAGGGCGACGGCGGCCTGGGCGGCGAACGCGGTGAGGATGCGCCGGTCGGAGGCGGGTAGCGGCCGGCCGGTGAGCACCAGCGCCAGATCATCGCCGATCGGGACGTCCACCGCGCCCTGCCCCGGGCGGGTGCACGCGTCCGGTCCCACTGACAGCACCGTCCGCCAGCCGTCCCGGTCGGGGGTGTCGGTGGGGAGACGTTCGAGCAGGGTCGCGGAGGTCATGGCGAAGGTCTCGCGGGCGCGTTCGAGCAGGGCGGGCAGGGCATCCTCGCCGCGTAGGACACTGCCGGCGAGCACGGAGAGGGTCGCGGCCTCGGCGGAGGCGCGCACGGCCTGGGCGTAGCGGTGGGCGGAGGTGTCGACGACCCGGCTGACCATGGCAGCGACCAGGACGAAGCCGGCGATGGCGAGGGCGTCGTTGCCGTCGGCGATGGTCCACCGGTGCAGCGGCGGCACGAAGTAGTAGTTCAACAGCAGCCCGCTGGCCAGCGCGCACAGCAGTGCCGGCAGGAACCCGCCGACGATCGACATCGCCACCACGATGATCAGATAGCCGAGGATGTCGAGGGACAGGTCGACGCTGTCCCGGCCCTGGACGAGCAGCGCCGTCAGCGCCGGCAGCAACGCGACTGTCAGCACCATGGCGAGGAGCCGGCGGCGTGGGTCCAGGCCGCGGCGGGCCCGGGGAAGCCGGAAGCCGGTGCCGCCGACCTCCGAGTGGGTGACCATGTGGACGTCGATCGGGCCGGACAGGTTCGTCGTGGTCACCCCGATGCCGGGATGCAGGATGCGGGCGAGGCGGCTGCGGCGGCTCGCCCCGAGGACGAGCTGGGTGGCGTTGGACGCCCGGGCGAAGTCGAGCAGCGCGACGGGCACGTCCTCGCCGACGACCTGGTGGAAGGTGCCGCCGAGGCTCTCGACGAGCCGGCGCTGGCCGCCGAGCGCGCCAGGGTCAGCGCCGGTGAGCCCGTCGGAGCGGGCGACGTGGACGGCGAGCAGGTCCGCGCCCCTGGCCCGGGCGGCGATCCTGGCCGCGCGGCGGATCAGCGTGTCGCCTTCGGGGCCGCCGGTGAGCGCCACGACGACCCGCTCCCGGGTCTCCCACACACCGGCGATGCGATGCTCGGCGCGGTAACGGTCAAGCTGGTCGTCGACCTTGCCGGCGAGCCAGAGCAGGGCGAGTTCGCGCAGCGCGGTGAGGTTGCCGGGGCGGAAGTAGTTCGCCAGCGCCGCGTCGACCCGCTCGGCGGTGTAGATGTTGCCGTGCGCCATCCGCCGGCGCAGCGCCTCGGGGGCCATGTCGACCAGTTCCACCTGGTCGGCCTGGCGCACCACCTCGTCGGGCACGGTCTCGCGCTGCGCCACCCCGGTGATCGTCTCGACGACGTCGTTGAGGGACTCCAGGTGCTGGACGTTCACCGTGGAGATGACGTCGATGCCGGCGGCGAGCAGCTCCTGGACGTCCTGCCACCGTTTGTCGTTGCGGCTGCCCGGGACGTTGGTGTGCGCGAGCTCGTCGACGACGGCGACCTTCGGCGCGCGGGCCAGCACCGCGTCGAGATCGAGCTCGGTGAACGACGCGCCGCGGTGCTCGACGGACCGGCGCGGAACCACCGCCATCCCCGCGAGCACGGCCGCGTCGACCATGGCGGCGGTGTGCCGGCGGCCATGCGTCTCGACCAGGCCGATGACGACGTCGGTGCCCCGGTCGAGGCGCCGACGGGCCTCGTCGAGGGCGGCATAGGTTTTTCCGACCCCGGGTGCGGCGCCCAGGTAGATCCGCAGAGTTCCCCGTCCCACACCGCCCATCCTGCACCTGTCCGGGCTGCGTGGGAACCAGCGGAACCGCCGTAGTGGTCGGCCTCTCCATTCGATGTTAGCGGCGCGTGAGAATACCCGGGGTGGCTGTTATAAGCCTGTGACAGGGCTTCTTTTCCGACTTTCCTGGCGCTTTACTGGGATCGCTGGTCGTGGGCTCTGTACCAGGGCGGTACGTCGGGGTGGAGGAGGCGAAGGATGCAAGACGTCATATACGTCCTGCTGACGCTGGGATGTTTCGCGCTGCTGGCGCTTGTCTGTCGCGGAGTGGAAAAACTGTGAACGCGGAGAACATAGCCGGCCTGGTGCTGTCGATCGGGCTGGGAATATTCGTGCTGGCCGCACTGGTTTTTCCGGAACGGTTCTGATGTCGACGAACGTCGCCGGAGTGCTCGCCGTCGCACTGCTGGTCGCGCTGCTGTGCGCGGGCTACCGCCCGCTGGGCGACCACATGTACCGGGTGTACACCGATCGGCGGCATCTGCGCGTCGAACGGGTCATCTACCGGCTGACCGGGGTCAACCCGGACGCGGGGCAGCGCTGGGGGGTGTACGCCCGCAGCGTGCTGGCGTTCTCACTGGTCAGCGTGCTGCTGCTGTATCTGTTGGAGCGGGTTCAGGCACATCTGCCGGGCAGTCTCGGTTTCGCTGGTGTGGCGCCGCCGTTGGCGTGGAACACCGCGGTCAGCTTCATGACGAACACGAACTGGCAGGCGTACTCGGGCGAGTCGACGATGGGCCATCTGGTGCAGATGGCGGGCCTGGCGGTGCAGAACTTCGTGTCCGCGGCGGTCGGCATCTCGGTGGCGATCGCGGTCGTGCGCGGCCTGGCCCATCGCCGTGCGCCGGTCGCGCCCGGCGCCGGCAGCCGCGACAACGCGCTGGACGCCGGCGAGGAGCTCGGGAACTTCTGGGTCGACCTGACCCGCACGGTCATCCGGCTGCTGCTGCCGATCGGTGTGCTCGCGGCCCTGGTGCTCATCGCCGGCGGGGCGATCCAGAACCTGCACGGCGTCCGGCTCGTCGACACCCTCACCGGCGGCCATCAGGCGATCACCGGCGGGCCGGTCGCCAGCCAGGAGGCGATCAAGGAGCTCGGCACCAACGGCGGCGGCTTCTACAACGTCAACTCCGCGCATCCCTTCGAGAACCCCACCTCGTGGACGAACCTGTTCGAGATCTACCTGCTGCTCGTGCTCCCCTTCTCCCTGCCGCGCACCTTCGGCCGGATGGTCGGCGACCGTCGCCAGGGCCTCGTGATCGTCTCGGTGATGGCGGTGCTCGCGATCGGCAGCCTGACCGCCGGCGCGGCGTTCCAGGCCGTCCACCACGGCACGGTGCCGACCGCGGTCGGAGCCGCCACCGAGGGGACCGAAACGCGGTTCGGGGTACCGAACTCGTCGCTGTTCGCCACGGCCACGACCCTCACGTCGACCGGCGCGGTCAACTCCTTCCACGACTCCTACACCAGCCTCGGCGGCGCCACGCTGCTGTTCAACATGATGCTCGGCGAGATCGCCCCCGGCGGGACCGGTTCCGGCCTCTACGGCATGCTGGTCCTCGCCGTCATCACCGTGTTCGTCGCCGGACTGATGATCGGACGCACCCCGGAGTATCTGGGTAAACGCATCGGGTCGAGGGAGATCCGGTTCGCCGCGATGTACTTCCTCATCACCCCGGCCATCGCGCTGCTCGGTACCGGAATCGCCATGGGACTTCCAGGTGAACGTGCCTCGATGCTGAACTCCGGGGCCCATGGGCTTTCCGAGGTGCTGTACGCGTTCACGTCGGCGGCGAACAACAACGGCTCGGCGTTCGCCGGGATCTCGGTGAACACCACCTGGTACAACACCGCGCTCGGTCTGGCGATGCTTCTCGGCCGGCTGCTGCCGATGCTGTTCGTCCTCGCCATGGCCGGTTCGTTCGCCCGCCAGCAGCCGCTGCCGGCCACCGCCGGAACGCTGCCCACCCACCGGCCACAGTTCGCCGGCATGCTCGCCGGCACCGCCGTGATCCTCGTCGCGCTGACGTTCTTCCCGGCCCTCGCCCTCGGCCCGCTCGCGGAAGGAATGCACGCGTGAGTACCACCCTGACCGCCGCCGGCCACGAGGGCTCTGCCGGCCACGAGGGCTCTGCCGGCCACGAAGGCGCCGCGGGCCATGAGGGGCCGAGCGGCCCGCGGCGGGTCGGCGGCGGTGTCCTCGACCCGCGTCAGCTGGCCCGTGGCCTGCCCGACGCGCTGCGCAAGCTCGACCCGCGCACCCTGTGGCACAACCCGGTCATGTTCATCGTCGAGGTCGGCGCCGCGTACACCACCGTGCTGGCCGTCGCGGACCCGTCGGTGTTCGGCTGGCTGATCACCGGCTGGCTCTGGCTGACCGTCGTGTTCGCCAACCTCGCCGAAGCGGTCGCCGAAGGACGCGGCAAAGCCCAGGCCGCGGCGCTGCGCCGCACCCGCGGTGACACGGTCGCCCACCGGCTCACCGCGTCCGACTGGTCCCCCGGCGACCCACCCGAGACGGTCACCACGGCGGACGTCCCGGCACCGCAGTTGGCCCGCGGTGATCTCGTCGTCGTGGTCGCGGGGGAGAACGTTCCCGGCGACGGCGATGTCGTCGAGGGCATCGCCAGCGTCGACGAGTCGGCGATCACCGGCGAGTCGGCGCCGGTGATCCGCGAGTCCGGCGGCGACCGCAGTTCGGTCACCGGCGGGACGCGGGTGCTCTCCGACCGGATCGTCGTGCGGATCACCCAGCAGCCCGGGGAGAGCTTCATCGACCGGATGATCGCCCTGGTGGAGGGCGCCGACCGCCGCCGCACCCCCAACGAGATCGCACTGAACATCCTGCTCGCGGCGCTGACCGTGATCTTCCTGCTGGCCGTCGCCACCTTGCAGCCGCTCGCCGCCTACACCAGGAACCTGCAACCCGCCCTGCCCGACTCGGCGACCCTCACCGGCCACGGCATCACCGGCATCGTGCTGGTCTCGCTGGTCGTCTGCCTGATCCCGACGACGATCGGCGCGCTGCTCTCGGCGATCGGCATCGCCGGCATGGACCGCCTCGTCCAACGCAACGTCCTGGCGATGAGCGGCCGGGCCGTCGAGGCCGCCGGCGACGTCGGCACCCTGCTGCTCGACAAGACCGGCACCATCACCTTCGGTAACCGCCAGGCCCGGGCGTTCCTGCCCGTCGGCGGGATCGACCCACTGATGCTCGCGGATGCGGCCCAACTGTCGTCCCTGGCGGACGAGACCCCCGAGGGCCGCTCGGTCGTCGTGTTCGCCAAGGAACATCACGGCCTGCGTGAACGCGCCCCCGGCGAGCTGCGTACCGCCACCTTCGTCCCCTTCACCGCCCAGACCAGAATGTCCGGCGTCGACCTCACCGAGATCACCTCCCCCGTCCCCCCGGACGACCCCCCCAGCCCGGACAGCCCCACCAGCCCGGACAGCCCCACCAGCCCGGACGGCTTCACCAGCCCGGACAGCTCCACCAGCCCGGACGGCCTGACGGGTTCGGACGGCCCGGCCGGGTCGGAGGGTTCTGGGCGGCGCCGGCAGATCCGCAAGGGTGCGGCGAGCGCGGTCGTGGCCTGGGTGCGCGCGGCCGGCGGGACGGTGCCGGACGAGCTCGCCGAGATCGTCGACCGCGTCTCCGCCGCCGGCGGCACCCCCCTGGTCGTCGCCGAGATCACGACCTCGGACGCACTCCCGAACGCCCCGACCGCCGCCAGCCCGTCCAGCTCAGGCCCGTCCAGCTCAGGCCCGTCCAGCTCAGGCCCGTCCAGCGTCGGGCAGGGTCGGGTGCTGGGGGTCATCCAGCTCTCGGATGTGGTCAAGACCGGGATGCGCGAGCGGTTCGACGAGATGCGCCGGATGGGCATCCGCACCGTCATGATCACCGGTGACAATCCGCTGACCGCGAAGGCCATCGCCGAGGAGGCGGGCGTCGACGACTTCCTCGCCGAGGCCACCCCCGAGGACAAGCTGGCGCTCATCCGCGCCGAGCAGGCGAACGGCACGCTCGTCGCGATGACCGGGGACGGCACGAACGACGCCCCGGCGCTCGCCCAGGCCGACGTCGGCGTCGCGATGAACACGGGGACGTCCGCGGCGAAGGAGGCCGGCAACATGGTCGACCTCGACAGCGACCCGACGAAGCTGATCGAGATCGTCGAGATCGGCAAGCAGCTGCTCATCACCCGCGGCGCCCTGACCACGTTCTCCATCGCCAATGACGTGGCGAAGTACTTCGCGATCATTCCGGCGCTGTTCGCCGGGGTGTACGGCGGCCTGGACCGGCTCAACGTCATGCGGCTGGCCACACCGGAGTCGGCGATCCTGTCCGCGGTCATCTTCAACGCGCTGGTCATCGTCGCGCTGATTCCGCTGGCGTTGCGCGGGGTGCGTTACGTCCCGAGCAGTGCCAGTGCGCTGCTGTCGCGGAACCTGACCCGCTACGGCCTCGGTGGCATCGTCGCGCCGTTCGTCGGCATCAAACTCATCGACCTGCTGATCCAGTTCGTCCCGGGGGTGGGCTGACCCATGTTCGCGCGACTTCCCGGCTGGGCCCGTAGTCACCTGGCCGCCCTGCGCATCCTGCTGGTGTTCACCGTCGTCTGTGGCCTGGCGTATCCGCTGGCGCTGCTGGCGGTCGCCCAGCTGCCCGGTCTGCATGACCGGGCGGACGGTTCGCTGGTCACCGACACCCGCGGCCGCACGGTCGGCTCGGCGCTGATCGGCCAGTCGTTCACCGACGGTGACGGCAACCCGATCCCGCGGTATTTCCAGTCCCGCCCGTCGGCCGCCGGCGACGGTTATGACCCGACGTCCACCTCGGCGTCGAACCTCGGCCCCGAGGATGTCGTCGACACCTTCGACGACCCGGCCACCCGCGACGCCGACGAGACCCGACAGAGCCTGCTCACCCAGGTCTGCGCCCGCAGCCACGACATCGGCGCGTTCGACGGCGTCGACGGCCGCCGCCCCTACTGCACCGCCGGCGGCGTCGGCGCGGTCCTCGCCGTCTACCACGCCGGCCCCGGCTACACCGGCCCGATCACCCGGGTGATCAGCGTGGACGAACTGTGCCCCGCGAAGCCGTTCCTCACCACCTACGACGGGGTGACGGTCAGCTGCCGCACACTCGGCGATGATGTCGCCGCCGGCCGGCAGGTGCTCGTCCGCGGCGACGCCCCGGCGCGTCCCGCCGTGCCCGCCGACGCGGTGACCGCCTCCGGCAGCGGCCTCGACCCGCAGATCAGCACCGCCTACGCTGATCTGCAGATCGCCCGGGTCGCCCGCACCCGAGGGCTGCCCGCGGCGCGGGTCCAGTCTCTGGTGGCCGCGCACACCACCGGCCGGGCCCTCGGCTTCCTCGGCGAACCGGCCGTGAACGTGCTGAACCTCAACCGAGCACTCGACGCGCTCACCCCGGCGCGGCAGTAGAAGCAGCGGTAGAAACGGGACGGAGGGGACGCGGGTGACCCGGATTCTGCTCGTCGAGGACGAACCGCAGCTGCTACGCGCCCTGCGGATCAACCTGCACAGCCGCGGCCATGAGGTCCGCGCCGCCACCGGGGGCGCCCAGGCGCTCGCCGAGGCCGCCGGCCACCCGCCCGACCTGGTCGTCCTCGACCTCGGCCTGCCCGACCTGGACGGCGTCGACGTCATCCGCGGCCTGCGCGGCTGGACCCGCGTCCCCATCATCGTTCTCTCCGGCCGCACCTCCGGCCCCGACAAGATCGCCGCCCTGGACGCCGGCGCCGACGACTACGTGACCAAACCGTTCTCCATCGAGGAATTGCTCGCCCGCATCCGCGCCGTCACCCGCCGCGCCACTCCCACCGAAACCGCCCCCATCATCACCCTCGGCCACCACCGCATCGACTTCACCACCAAAACCGCCACCGTCCTTGTGGACGGGGCACCCGGCGGAGCAGAGCCGTCGGGCTCCCTGCGCCTGACACCGACGGAGTGGCGGCTGCTGGAGGTTCTGGTCCGAGAGCCCGGCAAGCTGATCTCCACGCGGGCGCTGCTCGACCAGGTCTGGGGCCCCGGCCACGGCGACGACACCTCCAGCCTGCGCCTCTACGTCAACCGCCTACGCCGCAAGCTCGAACCCGACCCCTCCCGCCCCCGCCACCTCACCACCGAACCCGGCATGGGCTACCGCTACCAGCCATAAAAGAGGATCACCTACGCATCCGCGGTGGTTCCTTCGCCGCCGATGCAGCGGGCGAGATTCGCCGCGACGGTACGTGTCAGCGGATGGTCAGAACCAAGGACGCGCCGGCAGTCGGTGAGGGTCTGTTCGTACAGGTCGGTGGCGTCGGTGAGGCGTCCCGCGGTCTGGTAGGCGCCGGCGAGGTTGTGGCGGGAGGTCAGGGTGTTGGGGTGGTCGGGGCCGAGGATGCGGACGCGGTCGGTGAGGGTCTGTT
>NZ_JALKFT010000014.1:0-30485 GCF_023242945.1 Frankia umida | reverse complement strand
CGTCCCGCGGTCTGGTAGGCGTAGGCGAGGTTGTGGCGGGAGGTCAGGGTGTTGGGGTGGTCGGGGCCGAGGATGCGCTCATTGAGAGCCAGGCTGCGGAGATGGTAGGGAAGCGCGGTGTCGGGTCGGCCGTGATGCTCCAGGTAGGAGCCGATGCGGTCAGCCAGGGAGGACACCAGTTCAAGCGCCTGATCGTCCCGGTCGGAGTCGGCGGTGCCCAGAGCGGACCGGAGATGCGGCAGAAGGGCCTGCCACCGTGGCCAGGTGGCGGGATCTCGGATGTTTGCGGGAAGACCAGCGGCCAGCAGGTCGAGAAGGGTGACGTCGGCACCCTTCTGGCCCGCGGGGTCCATGCCTGCCCGGGTCGCCGCGGCGATCAGGCGGTGCACGGTGAGGGTCGGGCCGTCCCTGCGGACGAGGCTGTAGGCGACGAGGGCACTCACCGTGTCCGCCCACGTCACCGGATCGGTCACCGCGCGGGACAGCGGGTCGTCGGGCGGCTCAGTCGAACGGCCAGCCAGCTTCGTGAGGCCTTCGGTGATCAGATCCAGCGGGATGGGGTCGGGCGCGCAGAACGCACATAGTTCCAGCAGTTCGCCGGCGGCGGGTGACTCGTCGCGCAGGCGGGCCATCGACAGATCCCAGAGGTTCGCCACGGTTACTCCGGGCCGGCCGGCCACTGTTCCACGGCCGAGCATGTCGCCCAGACGGCCCTCCAGCAGCGTCGCGTACTCGGCCGGTGGCATCTTGCTCTGGCGGAGGTATCCCACGGCCTGCTCGATCGCCAGGGGCAGGTGACCGAGCAGGTCGGCGATCCGCTCGGCGACGGTGGCGTCGATGCCGGCCACTCGCTTCGCCAGCAGCTCGACGGCTTCCGCCGGGCTGAAGTCGCCGACTTCCACGGGGGCGCCCGTGCCGTCCAGCGCGGTCAGGCGGGAGGTGGCCAGCAGCCGCCCACGCGGATCCGAAGGGTGGTAGTGGCTGGTCAGCTGGGGATCGTCGACGTTGTCCAGCACGAGCAGCCAGCGGCGCCGCTGCCGTGCCAGGGCCGCGGCGACGGCTGGCCAGCTCGCCTGCTCCGGCGGCAGGCCGAGTTCGGCGCCGAGTGCGCTGATGTGGCCGGCGATCAGCTCCGGGTCCTGCGCGGGCACCCACCAGACGACGTCGTAGCGACCCTTGTGCCGGTGCGCGTACTCCACCGCGAGGGCGGTTTTTCCCACCCCGCCCGAGCCCTGCACGGCGCACACCGCCGCGCTGCCCCGTGCCGCCAGTTCCGTGGCGATCTCGGCCAGCTGCTCCTCCCGGCCGACGAACCGGGCCAACCGCGGCGGCACGTTCCACACCGGTGGCAGATCCAGCGGGAACACCGGTGCCGCGTTCGTCGACCCGGCAACCGCTCCGGCCGAGCTCTCCGGGTGCGGCCTGACGGCCATGCCCGGGAAATCCGGCGGCGTGGTGGGCTTGCGTCGACTCAGGACGATCGCGTCCAGCAGCCGCTCCCGGGCCGCTTCCGCCGAAACACCGAACAGGTCGACGGACACGATCTGCTTGAGCAATCCCGGTCGTGCGCAGTCCTCCACGCGAAGCACGACCAGCTGGCGCTTCCGGCCGGTCGGATCGGCGACCAACGCGGCCTGCCATTCCAACGCGCCGAACACCGAATCCAGGTAGGCCTGCGACAGCACGACGATGAGGCGCCGTTCCTCCTCGGCCAGCGCCTGCTGCATCCCGGTCATGAAATGCGTACCCGGGCCGAAATCCCAGGCCTGGATCAGCGCCTGATGGCCCTCGGCCTCCAACGTCCACGCGGCCCACTCCGCCCAGCGCACGTCGACAGCCGTGTACGAGACGAAGAACCCCTGCACGGCCGATGCCGCACCCCCGACGGTCATACCACCATCATCCCACCGACAGCACCCGCTCCGACACCTACCGTCGGGGGAGGTGTCGCGTGATGCCAGGGCCCACGTCCGGGAGACATGCTGGCCGTTCGTGGGCCGATATCCTTGGGCCAGCCTGATCGGACCTGTCCGGTCGGCCCGGGGAGGTGTGCCATGGCTGCCGAAAGGGTGGCACCCGCGTGGATGCATGAGCAGATCACGGCGGAGCAGTACGACTCCTGGACGGCGGAGCAGTGCGCGGGCATCGAGATCGTCGATGGGATGGTGGTGGTGAGTCCCAGCGCGTCCAAGCGTCACAACCGACTCGCCCGAATACTCGCCAACGCGCTGGACACCGCCGCGGGGCCGGAATGGAACGCCGACATCGACTTCGATGTCCGGCTACAGGATGTTCCGCTGTCCAACCGTCGCCCGGATGTGGTCGTCTACCGGGCGGAGACGATTGATGTCGCACCGACCAGGCCGCAGCATGTTCTGCTGATCGTGGAAATTGTTTCGCCAGGCTCGGAGACAACCGACCGGATCGTGAAACCTGAGCAGTATGCCAAAGCGGGTATCGCCTTCTGCTGGCGGGTGGAGCAGGTCGCGGGCGAGGCCCCGATGGTTCACACCTACCAGCTTGATTCTGCTGGTGGTGTCTACCGGGACGGCGGAGTGTTTGCTGGCGTGGTGACAGTCGCAGCGCCCTTCGCTGTCACCGTCGATCTACGCCAGATCTGATCCGCGAGGAATATGCCTGCTGCGGCCCGGGTGTCTGCCGCCCGGGCCACAGCAGGTAGGGCGGGCCGGTCAGCCGGCCGGGGGAGTGAAGACGCCGAAGATGTTGCCGGTGGGGTCGGTGAGTTCGGCGAAGACGAGACCGTCCGGGGTGGTGACCGGGGGGACGTGGACCTTCCCGCCCTGCCGCTCGGCTTCGGCGCACACCGCCGGGACGTCCCGGACAAGCACGTTGAAGATCGCGCCCTTCGGATGGCCGCCGTCGGGTGTGGTCAGGCCACCGCCGGGCTTGTCGGCCCCGGCGTACCTGATCATTTCGTAGCCGCCGATGGCGTCGTCGGGGGCGAACCGCCAGCCGAACAGATCGCTGTAGAAGGACTTCGCGACGCCCGGGGTGTCGGTGCTGATCTGGAACCAGGCCACGGTGTTGAAGGGCGGTGCCGCGTCGGACATGGGGTCTCCTGCCGGTCGAGGAACGTGATGACCCCACGTTCGCAGTGGCTGGCGACAACCCTGTGTCGGTGTTTCCGAGGCACTTTCTCGGCGCGTTCGGCGGCGCCCCGACCGGCAGCGCCTCGATCGGCGGGGACCCGAGCGGCGGGGACCCGAGCGGCAGCGGTCCGACCGGTGGTGGCCCGCCTGGTGGACGTCAGGCCATCAGCGGTGTGGACTGGGGGATCCCGTAGCGGCGGGCCACCTCGTCGGCGGGGATCCGCTCGGGGGCGGGTAGCCCGGTCTCCCGGGCGCCGGCGATCCGGTCCAGCCGGAAGACGCGCAGGTCCGCCCGCAGCCGGCACCACGCGACGAGATACCAGCGCTGTTCGAGGACCGTGAACGTCACGGGTTCGACCTCGCGCGTCGTCGCCTCCCCGGACTTGTCCAGATAGGACAGCTCGAGTACCTGGCGTCCGCGCAGCGCGCGTTCGATCACCCCCGGTATCGCGGTGGCCGTGGGCGGCTGATCGGGACCACCCGCGCTGGCCGCCCCGAGGAACCGCACCCTTGCGGCGAGCTGCTGGGTGGGTGCCGCGTCGCCTGGAGCCATCACAGCGAGGATCTTGCGGATCGCCTCCTGGCCGGCGCGGCCGAACGGCCCGAGGTCGGCCTGGCGCAGGGCGACGGCGATCGCCACCGCCTCCGAGGGCGTCAGGTTCAGCGGCGGGAGGGTCATCGCCGGATCGATCGTGTACCCGCCGAGGCGCCCCACGTCGGCGAAGACGGGCACGCCGGCCTGCTGCAGCGCGCTGATATCCCGTTCGATGGTGCGGACACTGACCTCGTAGTGCGCGGCGAGCTCCCGGGCGGAGCGCCGACGGGGAGCACTGGCCCGCAGCTCCTCCACCAGCGCGTACAGCCGTTCGGTCCGGTTCACCGTCGCATCGTAGGTTTCGCCACCGACATTCTCCGCCGGGCCGGACCTCCCCGGAGGTCCCGGAGACGCCATCAACCCAGGGCGCTGGGATGTGCCACCAGACCGGGACCCTGAGGGAGAAGGGCCAGGCACCGGTGCCGGTGCCGGGCGGTCCTGCGGCGGGGTGGCGGAGGTGAGAGTGTCGAGGTTCTCCGGGCCCGCGGGTCGGACGTCGTCGGATCGTTCCGGTGGGGCGCATCAATGTGCTCCATGCCAGGGAAGCCGAATGGAACACCAGTCACTGCCCGTGCCGGGTCACTGTCTGTGCCGGGTCACTGTCCAAGCCGCGCCGTGCGGTATCGCCGCAGACCTTCGCCCTCAGGGGGAACTCGAAGGGGTCACCGCGCGCTGCCCGGAGGCTTGGCCCGCCGGTGGGTGGTCGCTCGTCCCTGACCACCGTCCTGGATGGCCAGGCCACGTGCACGCAGATCTCGAAGGATTTTGCGGAGGTTCGGAGCGGCCAGGCCAAGCGTGTCGGCGAGCTCGCGGACGGTACGTCCATGTTCGGTCAGCGCCTGGTGGACGCGTCGCTGGGTAGCTGACAGTGCTGCCTCGCCGGCCTCGGCCGCTTTGGCTGTCGTTGATGTCGGTGAACTTCCGGCGGTCGGGGCGACCGTGGAGCTGGCGGCAGGCGAGAACTGATGGAGGACAACGGTGAAGCGGATACCGCTGTCGACATAGTGGGCTGGCGGAAGCCCCTGGTTGGCGAGGGCCTCGGTCACGGTGGGGATACCGGTGGCGAGGCCTTCGATGACCCGAGCGCCGGTCTGGGGGGATCGAACGTGCTGGCAGATCGCGACGAGCCGGGAGTTTCGGGGCGAGGTGACGGCGTCGCGGCCGAGGCGGTCGACGGTGATGTCGAACAGTCCGCCGGGATTACCGACGATGAGACGGTCCCGCAGCAGGCGCACCTCGACGGCAAGCGCCCGGTGGACCAGTGGTCGAGATCGCGGTGGATCAGCGCGTTGGCGACCAGCTCGCGGAATGCGATCAGCGGGTAGGCCAGCCGGTCGTGGACGGAGCCGTCGAGTTCCGCGACGATTGCGGTGTCGAAGGTTCTGCGGGCCCACGACAGCGCTCCGTCCAGCATTCGCGGGATCGGCCCGCTGAGGGTGACCTGGTTGCGCGCCCTGGTAGCGGGAGAATCGCCAGCCAGTGGATGTGCCGCGGCCTGAATAATATAACGCGGGAACCACTGCTGGGGGTAGAGGCCGAGGGCGAGAATGCCTGCCACGGTGGGCTTTTCGTTGGAGTCCACGACCCCGGACCGACGAAGAAGTTCGCTGTCCTCGTCGAAGCGGCCAAGCCCGAAGGGGTCGCGCTCACGGACGGAATTCAGGTACGCGTCGACAATTTCGTTGTCCAGGTCGTCAAAAGTGGCGTCATCTACCGTCGAACGATCGAAGAGGGGCGGCTGCCGAGCCGCCGACTTGACCTCAACGTCGGTGGTGTCTCCGCCAGCGGCACGTAGGGAGGCGATGATCTGGCTCACGTCACGCGGCACCTCGCACATGTAACCACTGCGCAGTTACAGTTGGTCGCGCGAGTTACATTTGGCGCCAGGGCGGGTCTGGATGAGACCACAGGCGGCTGGGCGGTGCGAACAGCGGAGCGGTGGCGGTCGCGTAGTGATCACGCGAGCTGATCGGGCTGACGTGGGCCGGCCCGGTCGGGAGGCTTCGCGGTCGCGGCGGTGGCGGCGGGCTGGGAACGTGGCGCTGCCGGTGCTGGTGGGTCTGTTTCTGGTGGCGCTGGCTTTTGACCGGCCTGGGCTGTGGGCGCCGTGGTGCCTGGTCGGCGTCGTGGTGGGCCTCGGGCAGGGTGCGGCGTTGTGGTGGCGGGGGCGGTATCCGGTCGCGGTGATGGCGATCACCCTCGTGGGCGGCGCGATCAGTCAGCTCGTCAATCCGGAGATGACCTTTCCCTACGCCGCGATGGTGGCGATCGTGTCGTTGGCGGCCGCCCGGCCGCCGCTTGTCTCCCTGTCGGCGTTGGCGCTGTTGTGCGGGGTGGCCGCGCTGAACTTCTTCACCGCGTCCGCCGTCGACACCTGGTTCGTCATGGCGATCGCGGTGGTGCCGTGGGCGCTGGGGGAGGCGGTGCGTAACCGGCGGGCGGCGCTGGTGGTCGAGGCGGCCCGGGCTGTTGCCGAGGAGCGGATGCGTATCGCCCGTGAGATGCACGACGTGCTGGCGCACAGCATGTCGGCGATCATCGTGCAGGCCAGTGCCGCCGACGATGTCTTCGACGTGGCGCCGGACAAGGCCCGTGCCGCGCTGCGCACGATCGAGACGACCAGCCGCGACGTGCTCGCCGAACTGCGCCACCTGCTGGCCGCCGTCCGCCCCGGCGACCAGGACGGGCCCTCGAACCCCGCCGATGACGCCCCACGGCCCGCGGACCCCGTGGACCCCGCGCGTCCGGCGGCGCTCCCGAGGCGTCCACAGCCGGGGCTGCGCGAGGTCGAGGAGCTCGCCGCGCCGCTGCGTGCCGCCGGGGTCGCCGTCGACCTGCGGGTGGACGGTGCCGCCCGGCCGCTGCCCGCCGGCGTCGACCTGGCGGCCTACCGGATCGTCCAGGAAGCCCTCACCAACGCCCTGCGCCATGCCGCGGCGACCCGGGTTGTCGTGACACTTCACTATGATCGTGACGTGCTGGAGCTCCGCGTCGCCGACAACGGCACCGGCGGCCCGGCCTCCGACGAGCCCACGCGGGTCACGGCGAGCGCTTGGCCCCTACCGTCCGCCGGGCATGGGATCACCGGGATGCGTGAGCGGGCCGCGATGGTCGGCGGCCAGCTGGAGGCGGCTCGGCAGGCGCGGGGCGGCTTCCATGTCCGCGCCACGCTTCCCCTGGGCGGCCCGCGATGACATTCCCCGCTGGCGGCGCGCACCCACGGCCCGACCCGCGGCCGTCCCATCACCCACAGCCGTCCCGTCACCCGCGGTCGGACGAGGCGGGGTCGCCGTCCGAGCCGGCCGTGCGGGTGCTGCTGGTGGACGATCAGGCGCTGGTCCGCGGGGGGTTCCGGATGATCCTCGAGGCGCGGGCGGACATCGAGGTCGTCGGCGAGGCGGCCGACGGCGCTGCGGCGGTCGAGCTCGCCGGGCGCCTGCGGCCGGACGTCATCCTGATGGATGTGCGCATGCCCCACCTGGACGGGGTCGAGGCCACCCGGCGGATCGTCGACGCCGGCGGGTCCGCGCGGATCATCATCCTCACGACCTACGACGTCGACGAGTACGTCTTCGCGGCGCTGCGGGCGGGTGCGAGCGGGTTTCTGCTCAAGGACGTGCGCCCGGCGGACATGGTCGACGCGGTGCGGATCGTCGCCCGCGGTGAGGCGCTGCTCGCGCCCACGGTCACCCGCCGGCTGCTGGACCATTTCCTCGACACCCTGCCCGAGCGGCCCGTCCGACCGCCGGACCTGGCCGCGCTCAGCGAGCGTGAGGTGCAGGTGCTGCGGCTCGTCGCGCTGGCGCTGTCCAACGCCGAGATCGCGGCGCGCCTCGTGCTCACCGAGGCCACGGTGAAAAGCCATGTCTCGGCGGTGCTGCGCAAACTGGGTCTGCGCGACCGGGTTCAGGCCGTCGTGTGCGCCTACGACGCCGGCCTGGTCCGTCCCCGCCCCCGCACCTGATTCCTCCTCAGGGAGGAACGCGAGGATCCGTCCTGCGCCGGATGCGGAGCCATCGGCCTGATCGCTAGCGTCCCAGGCATGATCGAAGCTCGTGGTCTGACGAAACGGTACGGCTTCACCGCCGCCGTCGACGATCTCACCTTCACCCTGACGTCCGGCTCCGTGACCGGCCTGCTCGGACCGAACGGCGCGGGAAAGTCGACGCTGATGCGCATGATCGTGGGGTTGGACGTCCCGAGCGCCGGCACGGTGACCGTCGGCGGCCGGTCGTTGCGGCAGGCACCCGCCCCCATGCGTGAGGTCGGCGCGCTGCTCGACGCGCGGGCGTTCGACGGTGCGCTCACCGCACGCGCCCACCTGCGCTGGCTGGCCCGCGCCGGTGGGCTGCCGGCCGCCCGGGTGGACGAGGCGCTGGCCGAGGCGGGCCTGACCAGTGTGGCCCGCACCCGGGTGCGGGGTTTCTCGTTGGGGATGTCCCAGCGGCTGGGGATCGCGGCTGCGCTGCTCGGCGACCCCGCCGTGCTGATCTTCGACGAGCCGGCGAACGGCCTCGACCCGGAGGGCATCCGCTGGATTCGGGTCCTGATCCGCCGCCTGGCCGGGGAGGGCCGCACGATCCTGGTCTCCAGCCATCTGATGAGTGAGGTGGAGGGCACCGTCGACCAGGTGATCGTGATGGGGCGCGGCCGGATCGTCGCCGACGGCAGCATCCGTGATTTCACCCGCCGTGGTTCGGCCACCCACGTCGAGGTCGTCTCCCCGCGGGCGGACGAGCTCGCCGCGCACCTGACCGCGGCCGGCGCCCAGGTGAAACCGGCTGATCCGGGCGGCCCGGGTGGCCCGAGCGGGACGGTACTGAAGATCACTGGGCTCACGGTGGAGCAGGTCGGGGACCTGGCACTGACCGCCGGGATAGCCCTGCACACCCTGGTCGAACGCGCGGCGAGCCTCGAGGAGGCCTTCATGGAAATCACCCAGAACAGCGTCCAGTACCGCCCCGAGCCCGCGCGATGACCGCGGCCGAGGCGCCGACCGCGGCCGAGGCATCGACCACGGTCAAGGCATCGACCACGGTCAAGGCATCGACGACGGTCAAGGCATCGACGACGGTCGCCACGGCGGACTCCGGGCCTCGCCTGGCCGACACCGTCCGATCCGAGTGGGTGAAGCTCGCCGCTCGGCGTTCCACCTATGTGATCCTCGGGACCGGGTTCGTGCTCGCGATCGCCGTGACGGCGCTCGTCGCGGTGGCCGTCGGTGCCACCTGGGAGCACTGGAGCGCCGAGGACCGAGCCGACTTCGACCCGGTCATCTACAGCAGTCTCGGCCTGATCCTCAGCGGAATTCTCGCCGTCCTGCTGGCGATCCGGGTCGTGTCGTCGGAGTACCCCAGCGCGATGATCCGGTGGACGCTGGCGGCCACGCCGAAACGCGAGCGGGTGTTCGCCGCCAAGATGATCGTGGCGGCGTTCGTGACCGCGGCGGCCGGCCTGGTGACGAGTCTGGCCGCCTTCGGCACCGGGCAGCTCGTCTTCGGCGCCTACGATCTTCCCACCGTCGGCCTCACCGACGAGGTCGCGCTGCGCGCCCTGCTGGTGGGGGCGCTGGTGACGCCGGTGTATCCGCTGATCGGAGCGGCCCTGGCCGTCCTGGCCCGCTCGGCCGTGGTTCCGCTGACCGGCGTCCTCGTCCTGCTGTTCGCCCCCGCCGTCATCGCCGCCTTCCTGCCGGAGAGCTGGCGCACGGTGCTGTACTACACCCCGGGTCCTGCCAGCGACAGCCTGTCGTTCGCGCATCCACCCGATGCGTCGTCGCAGCTCGGCGTCGCCACCGCGGTGCTGGTCATCGTGGTCTGGCTCGCCATCCCGCTGGGCGCCGCCGGGATCCGGTTCGCCCGACGGGACGCCTGACCCGCCCCGGTGATGGCCAGCTCGCCGCCGCCCAGCGCGGCCGCGGCCAGCGAGGTGCCATACCGCACCGCCCCCGCGGCGAACACCGGGCAGGCTGTGGCCGCGGGCAGCGCTATCGGACAGAAGTGCACACCGTCCGGTCCCCGCACCACGACGGTGCCGTCGGGCCGGCACAGCTCGCCTGCCCTGCATGGCAGCCGGTCGGTCCAGCGCCCGGCGGCGGTGACGGCAAGCCCGGCCCGCGTGACCGATCCGGCGCCGACACTGGCGACGACCTGGCGCCACACGTGTTCCAGTTCGGTGGCGCCATCGGCGGACACCGGCTGGTCGCGACGGGGCGGTGCCACCGCGAACACCACGTGCGTGCCGGCGGCGGCCAGCCGGGATGCGGCCGTGGTCGCGTCGGCGCGATAGGCGGCCATCAGGTCACGTCCCCGCATGCAGGGCGTCGCCGCATTGCCCGAGAACGCCAGCACCGCGGTCGTCGGAGCCCACTCGCGGGTCTGACGGTCGATGTCGGTGAGCCAGTCGCACAGCGCCGTGCCACCGAAGGTGCGTACCCGCGCGTCGGCACCCTCTGCCCGCGCGGCGTGCACGAACACCTCCTGGCTCTCCCAGGCGAGCGAGTCGCCCCACAGCAGCACCCGCGGACGGTCGGCGGCGGATCCGAGCGGTGCCCTGCCGCGGTCCGCACCGCCGTGTCCTGCGCTGACCGGCACCAGGCAGCCGGTCAGGACCACCGCCAGCCCTGTCGCGGCCACCCCCACCATCGCTGCGATCATGGTCGACCTCAGTGTCGACAGCAGCGCCGGTCTCGGGACTGTGGTTCCTGCCGCCGCCGGCACCGCGCTCATCCCGTCCCGACCCGAGGTGCGTGCGGTTCGGGGTCGGGGTGGGCGTGCGGTCGCCGCAGTGGGCGGGGTGCCCACCAGGTCGCCCGGCCACACAGGCGCAACACCGCCGGGACGAGCACCCCGCGTACGACACAGGCGTCGAGCAGCACCGCCAGTGCCAGACCGAAACCGAGCAGTTTGATCGCGGTCACGGACGACGTGACGAACCCGGCGAACACGGTGGCCAGCAGCAGGGCCGCGAACGTCACGATGGCGCCGGTCCGGTCGATGCCGTGCAGGATGGCGCCCGCGTGGTCGCCGGTCCGGTCGTGATGCTCCTTGATCCGGGCCAGCAGGAACACCCCGTAGTCCATCGAGACGCCGAAGGCGACGCAGAAGACCAGCACCGGCATGGCGGCGGGGATGCTGCCGGTCGCGGTGAAGTCGAGCGGGCCCGACAGATGGCCATCCTGGAACACCCAGACCAGCACCCCGAACGTCGCCGACAGCGACAGCAGGTTGACCATCAGCGCCTGCAGGGGGATCACGACGGAGCCGAACATGGCCAGCAGCGCCAGGAAGGTGACGACCGCGATGAACCCCGCCGCGTACGGCAGCCGGGACATCAACGTGTCATAGGTGTCCACATGATCGGCGGCCGCTCCACCGACCCGGACCGTGAACGGGCTCGGTACCGCGCGCAGATCGGCGACGAGGCGCTCCCCGGCGGCCGAGATCGGCTCCACCGCCGGAATGACCGTCCAGAACGCCGCGTCACCGGCGCGCTGACGGCTCGTGGCCGCAGTGGGTTCCCCGGCCCGCACGCCGTCCGCGAACGTTCCGGTTGGCCCGTCCACCCTGGTGACGCCGCGCACCTCGGACAGCGCCACCGCGTAGTCCGAAAGGCTCTGGTCGGTTCCGGCGGCCCTGGCGGTGCCGGTCGCGACGACGCGCAGCGGGCTGGACTCGCGGCCGTCGAAGCCCGTCCGCAAAATCTCCGCGGCCTGCCGGGACTCGCTGGAGGCCGGCAGGTTCCGGTCGTCGTTGACGCCCAGCGACACACCGCCCAGGGGCAGCGCCAGCACGACCAGAACAGCGGTGACCGCACCACCCCACAGCAGCGGACGCCGTCCGACCAGCCGTGCGAGGCGGTACCAGGCACTGTGCGCCGGCAACGTCGTGTGCCGTTCGCCGGCAGGCCGGCGGCGGGGGAGCACTCCGGTGCCGAACGCGGCGAGCACCGCCGGCAGCACCAGCAACGACAGGACGGCCGCGAACACCGTGGCGGCGACACCGGCGAGGGCCATCGAACGCAGGAACGGGATCGGGAACACCGCGAGTCCCAGCAGCGAGACCGCGACCGTCGCCGCGGAGAACCCGACGGTCCGTCCGCTCGCCGCCCACGCCCGGGCAAGCGCGGCGTCCCTGCTCTCCCGCGTGACCCCGGTCCCGGTCCCGGCCTCGGTGCGGCCGCGCGGGGCGGTGGGTCCGCCCAGTTCCTCGCGATAACGGTAGATCACCAGCAGCGCGTAGTCGATCGACAGGCCGAGCCCCAGCCCGACGACGATGTTGGTGGTGAAGGTCGACATGTCGGTCACGGCGGCCAGCAGCCCGACCACGGCGACGCCGCCGACGACCGCCAGCATGCCCACCAGCACCGGCACGAGCGCGAGGCGGACCCGGCGCAGGAACAGGCCGAGCAGCAGCATCATCGCGGGAAAGGCGACCAGCTCGGCGCGCAGCAGATCGGCGGAGATCCGTTCGTCGGTCTCGGCGGCCACGACATCCTGGCCGGTCACCCCGACCGTGATCGGCCCGTCGACGTCGCGCAGCTGCCCGGCCAGCACGCCGGCCCGGTCGCTTCTGGTCGGGTCATCGCCGTCGAGGGTCGCGAGGACGAGGGCGTACCGTCCGTCGCCGGAGCGCAGCGTGGCGGCCCGGGCCGACCAGTAGGAGGTGACGGAACGGACGCCGGGTTCGGCGGCCAGGCGTTCGGTGAGCCGGGCCGCGGCGGCGGAGACCACCGGTGCGTCGACGTCTCCCGATCGGCTGCCGACCACGAGGACCAGGCCGGTCGCGACAACGGCGAACCGCTGTTCGAGGACGTCGGCGGCTCGCGCCGACTCGCTGTCCGGCGGTACGAACCCACCGCCGGACAGCTGTGCGCCGACGGCGACGCGCGTGCCGAGCAGGCCGATCAGGGCGAGCAGCGCCAGGGCGAGTACCTGTCGTCGGCGGAGCACCACCCACCTCGCGAGCCTGGGCGGAGGATGGTCGCCGCCGGCGTGCGGCCGCGGTGGTCGTACGGCTGTGCCAGTCACGATCGAGGTCACCTCGTCGGGGAGAAGGCCGGCTGGGACGTCGCTGGAGAAGCGGACGAACCGCAGGAAGGTGACTCCGAGTAGGCCATGTGCGGCGCAGGAGCACATCGGGTCGGCGTCCATCGCCGAACGGCGCGCGGACCAGCGGCGATGCTGGTCCGCGGTGCACCCCTGACCTGGACCGTGGTACGAGGCGACGGCCGCGACGACGATCTATCGTGGGCCGGTATGCGTGACAGCGACCGGACCGGCCAGCTGACGGCCGGCACCGATCCGATGGCCCGGATGGCTCGTTCCGCGAACGCCGTCGTGTACGCGATGGTGGCCGTCGCCGCGGGGCTGGGCGTGATGACCGGTGCGGACCCGTGGGCGCTCGCCCTGATCGCCGCCTCGGTCGCACCACTGGCCGTGGAGGGCGCGGGAGTACGGGTGCCGCCGCTGGTGGGCGGGCTGGTGACGCTCGCGGCGATCGGTGCCGCGCAGGGCGTCGGGACACCCAAGATGGTGCTGCTGATCCCGGTCGCCATGGCGGCCTGGGTCGCGTTGCGCTCGTCGTCGGCGCTGGTCAACGCGGTCTACCTGGTCGGAACGGTCGGTCTGTCCGTGCTGTGGTTCGTCTCCGTGGAGCCGGCACCCGCGGGGAACTACATCTCCTCTGGCAGCGTCGTGTGGGCGGCGGCGGCCGGATACGGCACCGCGAGCGGCTACATCCTGCGCCGCACCGGGGAACTCGCCGAGGAGCTGGCCCGCGCCCAGCACCGGATCGTCACCACCGCGGCGTCCGAGGAACGACGCCGGATCGCCCAGGACGTGCACGATCTCGTCGCGCATTCGCTTGCCGTGGCGTTGCTCAACGTGACCGGGGCCCGCCGGACGATGCGGCGCGATCCGGCGCTGGCCGACGAGGCGCTTGCCCGCGCCGAGGCGGTCGGACGGGAGAGCCTCAACGGCATCCGCCAGGTCGTCGGCCTGCTCCGGGAGGACGGCCACGTCGATCCCCGGCCGCCCGGCGCGACAGGGGCGGATGCCGGTCCGGGCGTGGGACCACTGCCCGACGCCCATGACCTGGTGGCCCTGATCGACGGATACCGGGCCGGCGGCCTGCCGGTCGAGCTGCGCATCGACGGCTCGCTGGACGGCCTGGACGCGGTGGCCGGATCGGTGCTGTTCCGTACCGTGCGGGAGGCGCTTGCCAACGTCTCGCATCACGCCGCGGGCGCCGTCACCGACATCGAGATCGGGGTGGCCGCCGGGTCCGTGCGGGTCGCCGTGACCAATCCGCTGCCACCGGGCTGGCAACGGCGTTCGCAGCGGCGCGGTCTGGGTCTGACCGGCGTCGTCGAACGGGTGAACGCCCTGGGAGGCACCGTCAGCGCCGGTGCCGACGACGGTGCCTGGCAGCTTGCCGCCGTGATCCCGCGCGTCCCGACACCGCTGGCGGCGGCCTCGGGTGACGCCGGTGGCTGACGCGTCGACCGTGCGGGTCCTCGTCGTCGACGACCAGGAGCTGGTGCGCAAGGGAATCGCGCTGATCCTGGGCAGCGAACCCGGTATCGAGATCGTCGGGGAGCGCGGCGACGGGGACGAGGTCGTCGCCGCCGTGCGTGACCTGCGCCCCGACCTCGTCCTGCTCGACGTGCGCATGGCCCGGATGGACGGGACGGACGCGATGCGCGCACTGCACCGGACAGGTCACGCGGTACCCGTCCTGGTGCTCACGACGTTCAGCGACGACGAGGTGCTGTGGGCGGCGATGGCTGCCGGCGCCGCGGGTTTCCTGCTCAAGGACCGTCCCGCCGAGGACATCGTGCGGGCGGTCCGCCTCGTCGCGGCCGGTGGTTCCTGGCTCGACCCGTCGGCCAGCCCCCGGCTGCTCGCGGCCCTGCGTACCACCCCACCGGCCGATCCGTCCCTGGCCCGTCGGCTCGGACGGCTCTCCGACCGGGAACGGCAGGTGCTGCGCGCGATGAGCCGCGGCGCCACGAACGCCGAGATCGCCGCCGACCTGCGGGTGAGCGAGCGCACGGTGAAGGCGCACGTCGGCAGCATCTTCAGCAAGCTCGAGGTGCGGGACCGGGCTGGCGCGATCGTGTTCGCCTACGACGCCGGGCTCACGACGGCCCGGTTCGGCCAGCACCGGCCCTGAACCGCGTAACGGCACCGCGCGACGGCACCGCGCGATGGGACCCTGGCACAGGGCGCGGGTCGTTCCGTCAGCCCACCCTCGATGGACCGCCGGCCGATGCCCACCCATGGCCGCGCATGACTCAATCGGGCTGTCCACATTCCGTTTCCTTCGGAAAGGCATCTCGATGTCGAGCTCCGAGCACGACCCGCATCCGATGGGCCGCCGTTTCCTTCTCGCGGGTGCCGCGGCGGGAACAGCCGCCGCGGCGACGACCTTCCTGGCAGCGCCGGCCGCGACGGCCGCGACCCCGGGGCCGGGGTCGGGGCGCCGGTTCGCGGGCAAGGTCGTCCTGGTCACCGGGGCGACGTCGGGTATCGGGCGGGCCACGGCCATCGCCTTCGCCCGGGAGGGCGCGAAGGTCGGGTTCTGCGGGCGGCGGGAGAACCTGGGACGCCAGGTGGAGCGGGAGATCCGCGCCGCCGCAGGAGAAGCCACCTACATCCGTGCGGACGTCCGCGTCCCGGCGCAGATGGAGTCGTTCGTCGCCGCGGTGGTGAAGAAGTACGGCGCGTTGCACATAGCGCTGAACAACGCCGGGGTGCAGACGGTGAAACCGCTGCACGAGATGACCGTCGAGGAGTGGGACGACACCGCGCACACCAACACCCGCGGTGTCTTCCTCGGCATCAAGTACCAGGTGCCACCGATACGCCGGGCCGGCGGAGGAGTCATCCTCGTCACCGGGTCGGCGAACGAGTTCGCGAGCCGACCGGGGCTCGGCGCCTACTCGGCCAGCAAGGGCGGTGTCACCGGGCTGGTCCGCGCCGCCGCTCTCGACTACGGCGCCGACAACATCCGGGTCGTCGCCCTGTCCCCGGGAACGACGGACACCGGCCTGGTCGATGCCCGCCGGCCCCCGAACATCACCGACGCGCAGTGGGCGGCCGGCAAGGCCCAGTTCGGCCGGGACAACGTCGACGCACTGCGCCGGATGGCACGGCCCGAGGAAATGGCCGCGACCGCGCTCGCCCTCGCCTCCCCGGAGCTGAGTTTCCTCACCGGGACGTCCGTCGTGGTCGATGGTGGCATGCTCGCCGGCCTCTGAGGACGTTGCCGGTGCGGTTGGCGAGTTCGGCGACCTCGAGGCCGTCCGAGTCACCTCGACGTCGCCTGGTTCCGCGGCTTTCTGTCGCATCATGGTCGGTATGAGGAATGTGGCCGAGTCGATCTTCGTCCGCCAGGTGCTGGACTCCTTCGATGATTTCTGGCATCCGCGCATCCTGGCGCAGGTCAACGACTACGATGTTCGCGTTGCGAAGGTGCACGGCGAATATCTGTGGCACTCCCACGAGCACACCGACGAGTTCTTTCTCGTCATCAGCGGAAGCCTGGACATCTGGCTGCGGGAGAACGGGTCGGAGCGGGTGGTGACCCTTCCGCGGGGCGCCGTTCATGTGGTGCCCCGCGGCGTCGAGCACCGGCCGGTCGCTGCGGGGGAGACGGAGATCCTGCTGATCGAGCCGACCGGCACGCTGACGGTCGGCGACCGGCACGACGAGGTTCCCGACCACGTCGTGGCCACGACCGGCGCGCACCTCGACGGTCAGAACATCGACCACGGCTGATCCGACGGCCGCCACCGGGTGCGGTTCGCATGGCCGGCACAAGATCTGGTCGGCACAGACGCACCGCACCTGGTGGCGAAACCCGGAGCGGTGCGCTGCGGTGGACGTCGTTACGAGATCGGCTTCAGGTCCGGCCCGTAGGAGTCGACCGCGCTACGCGTGTCGAGGTTCTGCAGCGTCAACGAGACCTGCCGCTGGGTGGCGGTCCTGGGAGCACCGCCGACACCACCCTGGATCGCGGTCTCCGAGAGATCGCCACCGGCGAGCAGACCGCTCGCAGGGCCGTTCAGCGCCACATGGTAGGTGGAGTGAACATTCGTGTCGACCCCGTAGTCGTTGAAGTAGTTTCCCAGGCCCTGGTTCTTGAAGTAGGCCTGGTTCGTCGTGCCCTTCCGGTCGACTCGCTCGAACAGCAGCACCTGGCCGGCGCTGTGATAGGTGGTACCGAGCAGGTCGACGTCGACTCCGGGCGTGCTGGTGACCTGCCCCACTCCGACGGTGGACGGGATTGAGGCGGGCGCACCGAACAGGCTGAAGATGTCGATCAGCTGGACCAGGTGGGGGTCGGGGTAGTCCTTGAAGATGGTGTTCAGGTTCCTCGCGACGTCGTTCTCACCGTTGAGCGGATACGTGTAACTGAAAGTCGCCGGGAAGTTGGGTGCCGCGGTCTGGATCTTCTTGAAGGGAATGGCTGGCTGGCCGGGCTGGGCGGCGTCCTTACTGATGTCCCGGAAACGGGTGTCAAGCAGCTCGACCTTCTTCGCGAGCGTGCCGTTCTGGTTCACGACGGAAAAGCGGACCATGGCTCGCACATCGGAGATCGTCTGCAGGTCAGTCACCCGGACGACCTGGCCGTTCTGGGCCTGCTGTGTCGCATAGGTGGCGGCCGTGGAGTCATAGAAGTAGGTGAACGACTCGCCTGCGCGGTATGCATGCTGGGTGACATGCGGATTCGTGGTGGCCGTGGCCGTGGCCGTGGCGGTGGAAGAGGTGGTCGCACCTGTCGCGACGGTGCGGTCGGATCCGGGTGCGCAGGCCGCTGCGGTGGCCATTACCAGAGCCAGGCCGGTTGCCATGGTGCCGAATCGTGTCCGTCGGAGCATCTTGTTTCTCCTCTGAAGGTGTTGTCGTCGCGGTGAAGCGGATCGACAGGAGAACGCACATGTTCTGGTGGACGCTGGAAAGACTTTCGCCGCGGTGCCGCCTGGTATCCCGGATAAACTCTCCGGCGACGCTGTCAATGGTGGCGCCAAAGTGGAAAGTCGCGCTTTTCTGGGCATGGCGACTCCCTGGTTATGTTGTCGGATGGTCTCGCCCCGGATCGCTCCAGTGGTCATTGATGCGATTTCTGGATTGGGTTGGACGAGTCCTGACGATAAAGCCTGCTGCGGGGGGGTGCTACCAGCCTCCACCACCTTCAGGTAGGGGCGACGCCGCTGTGACCGGGGCCCTTTTCCGCCTGCCGCCCTGCTCGTAGGGGTGTCACGCCGCAGGTGGGCGTGGTGGGTGGTGTCTCCTCATCGAGCGTGGCGGTCGAAAGGTGCGGTGGTGCGGCCGACGGTCGAAGACTGTTCGCTCGAGCCCTGTATCGGCAGGCGGACCTCGGTGAGAAAGAACCGTTCGATCCGTCGAATCACGTGTGCGAACTGGTGCAGGTCGGTCGGCTTCGTCACGAAGGCGCTGGCCTGCAGGTCGTAACAGGCAGTGATGTCCGCGCTCGATGCGGAGCCGGTCAGCACGACGACCGGAATGGAGCGCAGCTTGGCGTCCGCCTTGAGTTCGGCGAGCAGCGCCCGGCCGTCCTGCCGGGGTAGGTGGAGATCCAGCAGAATCAGGCTCGGTCGTGACGTGGGCGCGGCGCTGACCGCACCGCGCAGGTAGGCCAGCGCCGACACCCCGTCGGTGACCACCCTCAGGCGGGCCGGCACGCCCTGGTCCGCCAGGACGATCTCGACCATCAGGGCGTCGCCTGGATCGTCCTCCACCAGAAGAATCTCGGCGGGCGCCGAATCCGGCACTGCACCTCCCGTTACCCCGCGGCCACCACCGTTCTCGGAGACGGTCTTACCATTTCTGCGCGTGATCTCTCTCCGTCGCCGTCCCGGAACGGCCCGGGTGGGCGTCGGTGGCGCCCCGCTGCGTGGGCCATGCCGGCCACAGGGCGGGTCGTCGGGTCGCCGACGACGGTCCTCGTCCGCCCGTGGGCACCGCTGCGGCACCGGCCCGGACAGCCGGAACCGGCGGTGAGACCGCGCGGGATGTCGGGTGAGCGGCCACCACGCCCGGCTGGGAAGCGGACGCGGTGGCCGGGCGGATTCGGCGGGTGAGCATGGCCAGGGTCGCCAGCAGAAGACCCAGGATGCCCAGAGCGCGCAGGGAGGTGGCCAGCTGCATGATCGGCGGCGTGGCGGTGTCGAACGCCGCCTGCAGCACCATGATGCGCAGCGCGCACGCCGCCACCGATCGTCCCCGCCCGGCCGCGCGGAACATGGTGTCCAGGACCAGCACCCAGGCGCCGAGATCGTCGCGGGGCGCCGGGATGGCGCTCGGGACCAGCAGCGCGTTCGCCGACACGATCCGGCCGGCCACGACCATCGTGATCGTCACGACGGTCACGTAGACGATCACCAGTCGGGACAGTGTCCGCAGCAGGGAGACGAAGCCAAGCAGGGCGATCACCAGGCAGACCAGCCCGGGAGCGCCGCCGCCCGCCGCGACCCCCACCCCCGCGAGACACAGACCCGCGGTCACCATGGCGGTGGCCGTCGACATGGCTCACCTCGTCGAGGACAGGGGCACGCGGCGCGGGGTCCGGGTGCCGGACGGTGCGCCGGCCCGGCCCGGCCAGCCCGGGGCGGGCCGGCGCACCGGCGCAAACGGACATCGGCGACGACCGCACCCTACCCGATTATGAACCCAAAGTAGCGAAAGAATTTCTCAGTGTGTTCGTTTTCGTGTTTGTGCTGGAACGTCGCGGCCCCTCGGACGGGCCGATATCCTGGCCACGCCAGGGTGGACGGGCCGCCGGGTCGCCCGGTCATCGGTGCGCACGACAGCGAGCATCGAACGTCGAGAAGGTCGGCAGGTACCCAGCCATGATCGAGCACCAGGTGCGCGTGTTCGGTAGCGGAGAGCAGGTCGCCCGGTCCGCCGAACTGGCCTGGAAGCTCGCGGAGGTGGCCGCCGATCCGGTGGCCGTGCCCGACGACGTCACCGAGATGGTGATCAACCGGGTGATCGACAACGCCGGGGTGGCAGCGGCATCGCTGGAGCGTGGCCCGGTGGTGGCCGCCCGCGACCAGGCGCTGCGGCACGCCCCGGCGCCCGGGCGGGCCGGGGCGACGGTGTTCGGGCTGCCGGCGCGGGTGCGCGTCTCGCCGGAGTGGGCTGCGTGGGCGAACGGGGTCGCCGTGCGTGAGCTGGACTTCCACGACACCTATCTGGCCGCCGACTACTCCCATCCCGGCGACAACATCCCGCCGATCCTCGCCGTGGCCCAGCAGCTGGGCCTGGGTGGACGGGAGCTGGTGCGCGCCATCGCCACGGGCTACGAGATCCAGGTGGCCCTGGTGCGGGGCATCTGCCTGCACGCCCACCGGATCGACCACATCGCCCATCTGGGTCCGTCGGCCGCGGCCGGCATCGGCACGCTGCTCGGTCTGCCGGTGGAGACGATCTACCAGGCGATCGGGCAGGCGCTGCACACCACGACGACCACCCGGCAGTCCCGCAAGGGCACGATCTCGAGCTGGAAGGCGTACGCGCCGGCGTTCGCCGGCAAGATCGCCATCGAGGCGGTCGACCGCGCGCTGCGTGGCCAGGGTGCGCCCGCCCCCGTCTACGAGGGCGCCGACGGTGTGATCGCGCGGCTGCTCGACGGCCCGGACGCCGCCCATGTCGTGTCGCTGCCCGCGGCAGGGGAGGCCAGGCGGGGGATTCTCGACACCTACACCAAGGAACATTCCGCCGAGTACCAGAGCCAGGCGCTGATCGATCTGGCCCGCCGGCTCGGCCCGGCGGTCGGGGACCTCACCCAGGTCACGTCGATCGTGCTGCACACCAGCCACCACACCCACGCCGTGATCGGCTCCGGGTCCGGTGATCCGCAGAAGTACGACCCGCGGGCCACCCGGGAGACCCTCGACCATTCGATCCCCTACATCTTCGCGGTGGCCCTGCAGGACGGCGACTGGCATCACGAACGTTCCTACGCCCCCGCGCGGGCCAGCCGGCCGGACACGATCGAGCTCTGGCAGAAGATCACCACGGTGGAGGACCCGGACTGGACCCGCCGCTACCATTGCTCCGATCCCGCTGAGAAGGCGTTCGGAGGGCGGGTCGTGGTCACCCGCACCGACGGTTCGACGCTGATCGACGAGATCGCCGTCGCCGACGCCCATCCACTCGGCGCCCGCCCGTTCGGACGCGCCGAGTACCTCGCGAAGTTCCGCCGTCTCGCCGGAAGTGTCCTGCCCGCCGAGGAACAGGACCGTTTCCTCGAGGTCGCCACCCGTCTGCCGCAGCTGCGCCCCGATGAACTCGCCGGCCTCACCCTGACGCCCGCCCCGCCGCTGACCGCCAGCGGCACCGACGGCATCTTCTGATGCTGCACGCGCGCGTCCCCGTCCACGAGCGTCGTGCCGCGTTGCGGGCGGCGTTGCGCTCGGGCCGGCTGCTGCGGTTTCCCGGTGCGTTCAACCCGCTGAGCGCGGTGCTGATCACCGAGCTCGGTTTCGACGGGGTCTACGTCTCCGGCGCCGTGCTCGCCGCCGACCTGGCGCTGCCCGACATCGGCCTGACCACGCTCACCGAGGTCGCCACCCGCGCCGGGCAGATCGCCCGGGTCACCGACCTGCCCACTCTCGTCGACGCCGACACCGGCTTCGGTGAGCCGATGAACGTCGCCCGCACCATCCAGACCCTGGAGGACGCGGGTCTGGCCGGCTGCCACCTCGAGGACCAGGTCAACCCCAAACGCTGCGGCCATCTCGACGGCAAGACGGTCGTCCCGACCGAGGAGATGCTCCGCCGCCTGCGCGCCGCCGTCGCCGCCCGCCGCGACCCGAACTTCCTGCTGTGTGCCCGCACCGACGCCCGTGCCCTCGAGGGCCTGACCGGCGCGATCGAGCGGGCCCGCGCCTACGTCGACGCCGGCGCCGACCTGATCTTCCCCGAGGCGCTGGCGGATGCCAGCGAGTTCGAGGCGTTGCGCGGGGCCGTGGACGTGCCGATCCTCGCGAACATGACCGAGTTCGGCAAAAGCGAACTGCTCACCACCAGCACCCTGGAATCGGTCGGGGTGAACCTCGTCCTCTACCCGGTGACCCTGCTGCGCATCGCCATGGGGGCCGTCGAGGACGGACTGCGCCGCATCGCCACCGAGGGCACCCAGGCCGGCCTCGTCGAACACATGCAGACCCGCGCCCGTCTCTACGAACTGCTCGACTACTCCGCCTACACCTCCTTCGACGCGAGCGTCCTCACCTTCCGGACCTGACCCTGAGCCGGGCCCGGCCGGGATGCCCCGGATCGTCGAGTGCCACGGCGAACAGCCTGCGTTTCGGCCGGGCATCCCGACCAGCGCTGCCGCGTCCGTCCCGCCGCCGACAGTGGCCCGTGTGACGCCCGCGCGCACTGGCGGGCCACCTCGTCCCGTGTCGGCGGTCGCGGACCATGAGCGCCCGATCGGTCGGGCAGTCCGCCGCCCGGAGCCTGGCCGGAGTTCGCCGCGTGAGGTTACGGTGCGGCGATGACGCAGGACAAAGCGCCCGACACCGAGGACGCCGCGCAGGCCCGGGGCGAGACGTTGGCCGAACGGGCCGACCGCAACTGGGGCGAACTGCTCCAGGAGCTGCGCGTCGCCCAGACCGGTGTGCAGGTACTGACCGCCTTCCTGCTCTCCCTGCCGTTCCAACAACGGTTCACGACGCTGAACCACGAACAGCGTGTGCTGTACCTGGTCATCGTCGTGCTGTCGGCCGGCGCCACCGGCCTGCTCGTGATGCCGGTTAGCATGCACCGGGCGGTGTTCGGCCGTCGGGAGAAGGGGGCGCTGGTCCACATCGCGAGCCGGGTCGCCCAGGCGGGTATCGCCCTGCTCGCCCTGGCCCTCTCCGGCGTCGTCGCGCTGATCTTCGATGTCGTCGAGGGACGCACGGCCGCGATCATCGCCGGTGCCATGGCCCTCGTGCTGCTGGTGGTCCTGTGGGCGGTTGTCCCGCTGGCCGTCCGGCTGCGCGGACGCCGCACCACCGGCCGTCAGGTCGCATGGTGACCGCGCTCTCGTCTGATCCCTCGGCGCGCCGGTCGTCCTCCGGGCGGGCACCGAGAACAGGCATCTGTCGGGAGGCCGATCACCTGCCGGTATCCGGCCCGAGAACGGACAGGAGCGCGGAGAGAGCCGTCCTTTCCTGACCGACGTCCGGGTTCGAGGAACGCAGCGCGCGCAGCGCCGTGTCGATCCGGTCGTCGACCTCGGTCCAGGCGGACCCGTTCCGTGCCTTCAGGCGTGCGGTGGCGTTGTCCCAGGCGGCCTCGAGATCGCCGACGCGGGACGTGGCGGCGCCCTGGCGGCCGCGGTCGAGGCGATCCAGGGTGTCCTGCGTGATCGTGCGGAACCTGGTCAGGTCCCCGAGGGCCGTGGCCACGCTCGGATGGTCGCCGGTCGCGGCCACGGCCGGTGCGTCGTTGTGCAACGCGGACCTTCGCAGGACGTATCCCGTTCCCGCGGTCACGAGTACGAGCAGCAGAACGACGACCGTCTGTACGAGCCCGCCCCGTGGCGGTGCGGGATCGTGCCCGCCGGTCGAAACGGCCGGGATGGCGTCGACCTTCGTCACCGACAGGTAGGCGACGACCGCGGCGATTCCGGCAACGAAGATCAGGCTCGTCGTCGTGGCACCCAGCCCGAGCCCACCCGCATCCGGGGACTGGGAGAGGTAGTCGCCGATCGAGGCACCGAGCGGCCGGGTCAGGATGTAGATGAGCCAGAAGGCGAGGACGGGATTGAGCCCGAGTCTCCATCCGATCCCCAGCAGCGCGGTCGAGGTCACCATGATGACACCTGTCATCAGGTATCCGATGCCGAGCACCTCGGCCATGAGATCACCGGTTGCCGTGCCGAGCGCAAAGGTGACGAAGATGGTCAGCCAGTAGAAGGCCTCGCGGCGCCGGGTGTGGATCGAGTGAATGGAAAGATCCCGCTCGACCAGATACCACGCAAGAAACGTGAGCGCGAGAAGGGAACCGAAGACCAGCGCGCTGGTTTCCAGCGGCACGCCGAGGCTGTCGGTCAGGTTGTCCGTCACCAGTGTGCCGAAGACGCTCACAAGAGCGACGGCGAGCCAGTACCGGGCCGGTACGTATCGCCCCGCGGAGAACTGGAGGGCCAGGGCACCGGCGAGCAGCACCCCGGTGACGACGGACGTGCCGGTGAGGCCGAAATGCAGATTGACGTTCAGGAAGTCGGCGGCGGATTCTCCGACCGTCGTGCAGAGCACCTTGACGATCCAGAAGAAGGCGGTGACCTCCGGGACCCTGCTGAGCGGCCGGCGAGCCGGCGCGAAGACGCCGCCCGGGGTGGCAAGGTCGTGTTGTGAAGGCATGCCTCTCTCTTCCGATCCGTCGGTCGCGGTGACCGGGTCGCCGCCGAGGAGCCGGCGTGGGCGTCCACCTCATTGCCGCCGGGCACCACGTGCCGTCGACAGCCTGCGCCACGTTTCATGTAGGGAGGATGTGACCGGTGGTGCTGCCTCGAGGCGCGGGACGCGGTCCGGTCGTCGGGTGAAAAACCAGCACGACCAGGCCGGGAGAGAGGATCGGACGAGCCACATCTTTTTCACATGCGCCGGCTTCTACCATGCCTTCTCGTGACCCATGTGGCGACATCGCGCCGCATCGTCGGCGCGGTGTCGGGCCTGCTCCTCGCGGCCCTGCTGTGCGCCGTCCTGCTCAGGGGCGGGGCCCCGTTCGCGCTGGACACCGCCTGCCATCGATGGGTCCTCGACCATCGCGGTCGCGCGCTGACCGACCTCGCCGTGACGGTGACGCGGACCGGGGCCGGGGTCTGCGCCTACGGTCTGGCCGCGGCCGGTGGCGCCCTGGCGCTGCGGCGGCCCTGGCCCTGGCGCTGGTGGCCGGCGGCCCTCGTCGCGATGGCGGCGTTGCTGGTGGGGCAGGCGCTCCGGACCGGCCTGGCCGCCCTCGTGGGCAGGGCCCGCCCCCCGGCGGCCGACTGGATCACTCATCCTTCTGGCCAGGCCTTCCCGTCCGGGCACACCACCACCTCGACCCTGTTGGCCATCGGTGTGGCCGTGGTCCTGCATCGCCGGGCCGGGCGGCCCGCCACCCGCGTCGCCGCCGTGGTCATTCCGGGCCTGTGGGCGTTCTCGGTGGGTGCCAGCCGGGTCCTTCTTGGCGTCCACTGGACCACGGATGTTCTCGCGGGATGGCTGCTCGGCACCCTTGTGGCCTGCATCTGCCTACCGGCACTGGCAGCGGTACTGCATCGAATCCGTCCGGATTCTTCGGGTGACGACTGAAAGGCGCCCAAAGCATCGCACCACCCGTTATGGGTGACTGAAGGTCTCCCTCACACCGTTCTCACATCTGGGTGCGCCTACCTTCCGCGATGGATACCGGAGATTCCGGGGCTCCGGGGGTGGCACCAGGACGCGGAATTTTCCGAGAAGCGCGGATGTGGGAGGTTCTATGGACGGGTGGGAAAGTACCGCCGGAACGGATCGGATCCTGGACGTCCGGTATGTGGCGAAGAAACTGCCGGAGATCACGCTCGCGTTCTGGGTCATGAAGGTCGCGGCGACGACCCTGGGCGAGACGGCGGGGGATCTGCTCGCCCAGACCCTCGGTCTCGGCTACTTCCTGACCACGGTGATCCTCGCACTTGTCTTCGTGGTCACGCTGGCCGTGCAGTTGCGGGCGCGGTCGTACAACCCGTTCTTCTACTGGACGGTCATTCTGTCCACCAGCACGGCGGGCACCACGATCTCCGACTTCATGAACCGCGATGCCAGTGGGAGGTACCTGGCGGCGGGAACCGGCTCGTTGGGATGGGGCCCGCAGGGCCTCGGTCTGGGTTACCCGGTGGGCGCGGCCATTCTGTCCGCGCTGCTGGTCGCCATCTTCGTGGTCTGGCGGCGCAGCGGACTGCCCTTCGCGATCGGCAGTATCGACACGCTGCGCGGTGAGACGTTCTTCTGGTCGGCGATCCTGGTGTCGAACACGCTCGGCACCTCGATGGGGGACTTCCTCGCGGACAGTTCGGGCCTCGGCTACGCGGGGAGCGCGCTGCTGATCGTCGGGCTGCTGGGTCTGCTGCTCGCGCTGCGCTGGCAGCCGGCGGTGTCGAACGTGCTGCTGTTCTGGCTCGCCTTCGTGCTCACCCGCCCCCTCGGCGCGACCGCCGGCGACTTCCTGACCAAGCCGGTGGCCAAGGGTGGGCTCGCCCTGGGCACCCTCGGGTCGTCGACGATCCTGCTGGCGCTGCTGCTCGGTCTCGTCGGGTACGCCCAGCTCCGACAGCGGCGTCAGACCGGTGCGGTCGGCGCCGTCGAGGTGGACACGGCGTCGATCGGCGTCTCCTGATCCGTTGCCCGGCGCGTATCGGCACACCGCTGGTCGCGAGACCCCGGGACCGTGCCCGAGGTGACCGCGGGGCCCGGCATGGTGGGGATCACTGCGCCGGGCCGCCCACCCGCATGTCCGGCGAGTTCGAGATGGCCGATACGAGGTGATGATCGATGTGTCGGCCGCCTGAGCTGACGGCGCCGCGATCGCTGGCAGAGGCGCTCCCAGCTCGTTCTACCCACCGGGGAGACCGCGATCGGTAAGATCCGGCCGGCCGAGACCTCGGTCGGCTCGGTGACCGCGCGGGTGTGGACCGATCCGTGGGCGAAGCGTTCGACTTGGGCGAACCCGGTCGGGTGCGGGAGTATGCGGACATGGCCGCCCAGGTCGCAGACCGATCCCCGTCGATGTGGAGTCGTTGCCTCGTCCGCCTCGACCTCGCGACCGCGCTGCTGCTGTCCGACTCCCCCGATCCGGAGCACAGCACCTCACTAGCACCCCTGCCCGCTAGGTTTAGCAGGACCTCTAGCGCCGAAAATTGGCCCTGACCTGGGCCCCTAGTGCCTAGCAGGGGTTCGGGCGAAGACCCGGAACTCGGCTCCGGGGCGGGTCCACGTCCCTCTCCCGCGCCGCTGGAGGCTGACTGCGAGACGCCTCAACGGGCCCGGAACGGGTACGTCCTCCGGGTGCCCTGAGGAGCGCGTCCGTTCTCCGGCTGCCCGGGACCGTCAAGACCGCGTATGGCACGCGCACGGACGGATGACGTCATACAGACAGACCCGGATACGAAAAGAATCATGGAGGCAAAGTGGAGGTGATCTTCACTTCAAGATCCTTAGGATCTTGCTTAACTGGCCCCTGACCTGGGAAAATGTGCTCCCGCGAGAGGACTCGAACCTCTAACCTGCCGGTTAACAGCCGGCTGCTCTGCCAATTGAGCTACGCGGGATCGGGTGCCGCAGCACCTGACGCAGTCAGCCTACCTGAGGTTCAGGCCGTCCTGGGCATGGGGTAGGAATCGATCTGGTGTCCCAACGCCACCCGGCCGGTAGATCACCGCCGGCACGTCCCTCGGTCTTCTGGGAGGCAACATGCGGATCAGGCCCAGCGTCGTCATCGCACTTGGCGTCGGTTACGTCCTCGGCGCCCGAGCTGGGCGGGAGCAGTATGACGCGATTATGCGTCAGGCGCGGGAGATCCGTGAGCGGCCCGAGGTCCAGGGCGCGGCCGGTCTGATCTCCGCGCAGGCTGGTGCGGCCTTCCAGCGGGCGCGTGGCCTGCTCGGCATCGAGCCCGAGCCGCCCAGGACGCTCCCGTTCCGTCCGCTGGCGGCACATAGCTCCAACGGTGTCAGCTCCGTGAGTACCCATTGATGGTCGACTGACCCGACCGGGCCGCGGGCGGGGCCCCGCCCAGGTGCCCCGCGGCGCTCGCCCCTTCCCCGCCGGCACCGCGATCGTTGTGACGCTGCGCACCCATCAGGACGGTCGCTCCCGGTCGAGAAGAGCGGCGGGCGGCTACCCGGGCCGTCGTGGGGGGCAGATCGGACGCGATTGGCCCTGTCGCGACCCGCATGGCTTTCTGCGACCATCTGGTCTCCGGAGACGCCGCACGCTCGGTGAGGTCGGTGGCCGGGAGCGGCGCTGGTGTCGGGACGGCGAGTAGGGATGGATACCCGTTGAGTCCAGGTGGACGGGGCGGCGGACGCCGCGGGGGACAGGGGAACGCGGGGGAGCCAGCCGGCGGGAGGCCCTCCGGTGGCGGATCGCCCGCTGGCGGGCCGCCTGCTGGGGTGGGGGCGCCGGTGGCGTTGGCCGCCCTGGTGGAACTGCTGGGGCGCCGGTACGCGCTGGGCGTCTACTGGCGGCTACGGGCCGGGGCGGAGTCGTTCCGCACGCTCGAGGCCCGGTTGGACGCACCCGCGGCGCAGCTCACCCAGCGGCTGCGAGAGCTGCGCGAGGGCGGGATCGTCGAAGTGGACGAGGTCGGCGAGTACCGGCTCACCGCGCACGGCCGGCGGCTGCAGGGAGTCATCGAGCCACTGGCGGCCTGGGCCGACGAGTGGGCGGGGTTGCGGCCTCGCCAGCGCGTCCCACGTGGCGCCGCCGATCGCGGTTACGACGAGCCCTGACGCCCCCGGACGGTCCCCGGGCCGCCGGACGGTCCCGGGCCGCCGGGGCCGGGGCGCCGCCGGACTCCAGCGAGAGGCGTCAGTCGTGAACCCAGGATGCCCATCTGGCAACCATCTGTAGCCGATGGGGCGCTGGGGAAGATCTGGGAAGCGCTCGGGCGCGGGGCGGCCCGATGGTGGTGCCTGGAAGGCGTGGCGCTTGCGGGCATTATGACGGATTGCGTTCGCCTATTTGACGAACGGTGATGACGGGTTCACAGCTTGTCTTTCGATGATCTTAAGAATCCTTTAGGTCGCGGGAGATGTGCTGTGTCTGTCGGATTCGACGCGGGAGCGCCAGCGGAACCCCCGAGGCCATGGCGCACTGGTGCTGCTCCCCGTCGATCCGGCCGACCAGAGCTCCACCCGGCGAAGGTAACCCCGACCTTCGGTGGGTGTGCCCAGCCCGGGTCGCGGCCCGTCCCAGCCGCGACCCGGGCTCAAGTCCTTTCCGGCGGTCTTTCGGCATCGAGCCCCGATTGCCTCACTTATTACGGAACGTTCAACACATTCGGCGCTCGACTGTTCTCATGCCGTGACCAGCCGGCCGCATTGACGAACCATCCGGGTCAATCAGCGCGCCCGGAGCGCGCCGCCGGACGATGGCCAGCCCCAGCCCTCAGGCCCGGGGCTCAGTCGGTGGTGGCGGCCGCGGTGTCGGCGAGGCGGGCGCGGGCGGTGGCGAGGCGGTCGCGGGTGGCGTCCCGGCCGAGGAGCTCGAGGGACTCGAACAGGGGCAGGCCGACGGAGCGCCCGGTCACGGCGACGCGCACGGGGGCCTGGGCCTTGGCGAGCTTCAGGCCGTGCCGCTCGCCGATCTCCAGCAGCGCCGACTTCAGCGCGTCCGCCGTCCAGGAGACAGTGCCGAAGTGTTCGTGGACGTCGGCGAGCAGCGCCGCGGCGGGACCCTTCATCGCCTTCGCCCAGGCCGCGTCGTCCACGGGGGCCTCGGGAAGGAAGAGGAAGTCGACCATGGGAACGATCTCGGCGAGCACCGACAGCCGGGACTGCGCGAGCTCGGCCACGGCCGCGAACACCTTCGGGTCGAACGCGTCGGCCGGCCAGGGCGCCGCCGGCGCGCTCAGCCACGGCCGGACGGCGGCGGCGAACTCGTCCACCGTGAGGGCCCGGATGTACTCGCCGTTGAACGCCCGCAGCTTCTTCTCGTCGAAGAACGCCGGCGACGGCTTGACATCGGCCAGGTCGAAGGTGGTCTCGATGGTCTCCCAGGCGACGATCTCCTGGTCGCCGGGCGGTGCCCAGCCGAGCAGCATCAGGTAGTTCTTCATCGCCGCGGGCAGGTAGCCCTCGTTGCGGTAGGACTCGAGCGCCACCTTGTCGCGACGCTTGGACAGCTTCTGCCGCTTCTCGTTGACGATGACGGGGACATGCGCCCACACCGGCGGTTCGGGTGCGCCGAGGGCCGCCCACAGCAGCTGCTGCTTGGGGGTGTTCGGCAGGTGCTCCTCACCCCGGATGACGTGGGTGATGCCCATCTCGAGGTCGTCGACGACGTTGGCGAGCAGGAACACCGCCGAGCCGTCGGCCCGGGCGATGACGAAGTCCTCAAGGGTGTCGTTGGCGAACTGCGGCTCGCCGCGGATGAGGTCCCGCACGACCGTCACGCCCTCGTCGGGGGTGCGGAACCGCAGTGCCCGCCCGGGGCCGGCGGTCAGGCCCCGGTCACGGCAGTGGCCGTCGTACCCGCGCTGGGGGTTGCCGGTGCGCTCGGCGAGCAGCTCACGGGTGCAGTCGCAGAAGTAGGCCAGGCCAGCCTGCTGGAGGCGGGCGGCGGCGTCCCGATGGGCCTGCGCCCGCGACGACTGCAGGACGGGGCCTTCGTACCGGCCGGGGCTGATACCCAGCCAGTCGAGGGCGCTGATGATGCCGTCGGTCCATTCCGGCCGGTTGCGGGAGGCGTCGGTGTCCTCGACGCGCAGCACGAAGTCGCCGCCTGCGCGCAGCGCCACCAGCCAGTTGAACAGCGCCGAACGCGCCCCACCGACATGAAAGATGCCGGTGGGAGACGGCGCGAACCGGACCCGTACCCGCCCAGAACTCATGCCGGCGAGCGTACAGGGATCTCGGGGTCTCCCTCGCACACCGCGGACGGACGACCACGCACCCGACCTGCCCGGCGGGCTGGCTGTGGCGCTGTGTCCGCGGTGGCGCGGGTGGTGGGTGTTATTCGCCGAGGAGGTCGAGGGGGGTGGTGGGGTGGTGGGTGTGGTGGGGGGTGTGGAT
>NZ_JALKFT010000148.1:0-236 GCF_023242945.1 Frankia umida | reverse complement strand
ACATTGGGGCGGCCGACGATGGCGACCTTTAGAGCCATGTCGGCTTTCTAGCTTAATTCAGGCTGAAAATCAGCGGATGCAGATCAACTGACCATTGTCGGTCAGCACATAGAGCGCGCCATTATAGGCGGCGGGAGCGATATAGGCTGGCGCGCCCAGCTTCAAGGTCGTCTGGGCCACACCCGTCTTCGGATCGAAGGCGACCGCCTCTCCGTACGAGTTGACCATCACCAGAC
>NZ_JALKFT010000147.1:0-236 GCF_023242945.1 Frankia umida | reverse complement strand
GGGAAGCCCTCGAACACGCCCACCTCGACCCCGACACCCTCCGCGGCACCCCCACCGGCGTCTTCAGCGGCCTGATGCATCACGACTACGCCTCCCGACTGCCGGCCGGTCCGTCGGACCTCGAGGGGTATGTCGGCACCGGTAACAGCGGCAGCGTCACGTCGGGCCGGGTGTCCTATGTCTTTGGTTTCGAAGGTCCGGCGGTCACCGTCGACACCGCCTGCTCCTCATCCCTG
>NZ_JALKFT010000146.1:0-238 GCF_023242945.1 Frankia umida | reverse complement strand
CAGGGATGAGGAGCAGGCGGTGTCGACGGTGACCGCCGGACCTTCGAAACCAAAGACATAGGACACCCGGCCCGACGCCACACTGCTCGCACTGCCGGTCAGCACATAACCGCCGGTCTGCCCGCTGCCCTCGTACAGCCGAGGCCCGTAATCCATCGCCGTCAGGCCGCTGAAGACGCCGGTGGGGGTGCCGCGGAGGGTGTCGGGGTCGAGGTGGGCGTGTTCGAGGGCTTCCCAG
>NZ_JALKFT010000145.1:0-241 GCF_023242945.1 Frankia umida | reverse complement strand
CCGCCGGGTCGTTCACCATCTGCGGTGTGACCGGCGGCGATGTGGCCGATGGGACGCTGTTGCCCACGCCATTGGTTGCCACGGCAACGAACGTATAGGAAACGCCGGGCGTCAAGCCCGTGAACACGCACGACGTGGCGGGTGGTGTCGCCGTGCAGGATGCGCCGCCAGGTGTGGCAGTCACCGTGTAGCGGGTGATGGTGCTGGCGCCATCACTGGCCGGTGGCGTGAAGCCCACCTC
>NZ_JALKFT010000144.1:0-244 GCF_023242945.1 Frankia umida | reverse complement strand
GGCTGCATCACGTCAGATATTTGCATTCCTAAGCACGACCGCCCCGACTGTGCATCCGCAGCCGGCGGGGACGGCTTAGTCTCCACCCAGTCGAAGGAACGCGTATGACCACCCAGCCAACCGGCGATATCGCCGCGCATCGCCTGTCGTCCACGCAACTCTCGTGCGAATTCGCCGATATCGCGCCGCTGCTCGATCCGACTGCCGCAGCGGCCGCCGCAAGCCGCTGTCATTACTGCTACGA
>NZ_JALKFT010000143.1:0-247 GCF_023242945.1 Frankia umida | reverse complement strand
ACATCCACAATGTGGGCCTGATGGAAGACCGCGCCACGCTGCGCATCTCCAGCCAGCACATCGCCAACTGGCTGCAGCACGGCATCGTGACCGAGGCCCAGGTGCGCGAGACCTTCGAGCGCATGGCCGCCGTGGTTGACCAGCAGAACGCGGGCGATGCACTGTACAAGCCCATGGCCGGCCACTTCGACACCTCGATGGCCTACCAGGCCGCCTGTGACCTGGTCTTCAAGGGCAAGGAGCAACC
>NZ_JALKFT010000142.1:0-248 GCF_023242945.1 Frankia umida | reverse complement strand
AGCCGGCCGGCTGCCGTTCTCGTGGTCCGAGGTCCAGCTGCACGCCACCGGGGCCACCACCCTGCGGGTCCGGCTCACCCCGCAGGAAGACGACGTGGTGTCCCTGCTCGCCGCCGACGTCGCCGGCCGGACCGTCGTCTCCGTCGGCGCGCTGACCCTGCGCCCGGTGCCCGCGGGGGCGCGGGGGCGGGGGGGGGGGGGCCCCCCCCCCCCCCCCCCCGCCCCGGGGGCCGGGCGGTTGCGGCCCG
>NZ_JALKFT010000141.1:0-251 GCF_023242945.1 Frankia umida | reverse complement strand
GCTGTGGAGCTACGGCAACAACGGCGCCATCGGGGCCGAGGGCGCCTTCTGGTCGATCAAGCTGGACGTGCGCTGGTAGGGCCGGCGCCGTCAGGCGGACAGACGAAAGGGCGTCCCGGCCGGGACGCCCTTTTGCATTGCGGCCTCAAGGTTGATGCGGCTCAGTTGAGCGGCGTGGCGGTCCAGATGGTCGAGGGATCGCGCTGTTGGGCGACCAGAAGCTTGGTCTTCAGATTGGCCCCGTTCTGGCC
>NZ_JALKFT010000140.1:0-252 GCF_023242945.1 Frankia umida | reverse complement strand
CATGCACCTCGTTAAAGTGACTCGAGAGTCCCAGGCCAAAACGCCGGCCCATCCTTGTTCGTGCTATACCATGGTTCATCGTGCGCCAGCAAAACCCGCACCCTCGGATTCTCCCTCATAAGCGTACGGATCCTCTCCAGATGCTCTTCCGCTGCCGCCACATCGACATGGGCGCACCCAAACAAAGCGTGTTTCCCGATCTTGCTGGTGCCCTTGATGATGTTCCAGTGATGCGCGCTGTCTCCAGCGAGG
>NZ_JALKFT010000139.1:0-256 GCF_023242945.1 Frankia umida | reverse complement strand
GTGGACAAGGCGACGGACATCCCATCGTCAGAGCCGGTCTATCCCGCGACACAGGGCCTGACCTCCCGCCAGCTGCGCAAACTGGTTCAGACCGCCCTGCCCGCCGCCCCCGACCTGCCGGAATGGCAGGACGCCGCCTGGCTGAAGAAGCAGAACTGGCTGGGCTGGCGCGTCGCGCTTGACGCCCTTCATGCGCCGACTGGCGAACTGGACCTGACGCCCGACGCGCCGGTGCGCCAACGTCTGGCCTATGACG
>NZ_JALKFT010000013.1:71425-146304 GCF_023242945.1 Frankia umida | reverse complement strand
AACCGTCGCGGGCGGATCCAAGGCCGGATCGCCCGGCTGAAGGCACGGGAAGCCGACCGGCGGAAAGACTGGGTCGAGAAGACCTCGACCGATCTCGCCCGGCGGTTCGACGTGATCCGCGTCGAGGATCTGCGGGTGAAGAACATGACCCGCTCGGCGCGCGGCACGGTCGAGAAACCTGGGAAACAGGTCCGACAGAAAGCCGGCCTGAACCGGGCCATCCTCGCCCACGGCTGGGGACTGCTCGTCCGACGCCTGGAACAGAAAGCCCCCGGCCGGGTCGAGAGGATCCCGGCCGCTTTGACGAGTCAGCGTTGCTCGACCTGCGGGCAGGTGGCGTCCGGGAACCGTGAGAGCCAAGCGGTGTTCCGGTGCGTCGCCTGCGGGCACACGGCCAACGCCGACGTGAACGCGGCTAGGAACATCGCGGCCGGACGGGCCGTGACCGCGCGGGGAGGCACCGGGTCGCCGGAGCCCGCGAACCGCGAACCCCAACACCGCGCACCTCCTCTTCTGACGGGTGTGTAGGAGTTGGAATCTCCCGCCTTCAGGCAGGGGAGGACGTCAACTCGATGTGGGTGTCGCGACCGGCGCGACCCCGGCGGAGGAGGCCAACGATGCGTTACGCGCTGCTGATGCACTACGGAGAGCCCGGCGAAGGGGAGATCAGCGAGGAGACGATCGAGGAGGCGAAGGAGGCCTTCGGCGCCTACGGCCGTGCCCTGGAGTCCGCCGGGGTGCTGCTGTCGGCCGATGTGCTCCAGCCGTCCGCCGCGACGACGACCGCGACCCGTCGGGAGGGCGGCCTGCGGGTGCAGGACGGACCGTTCGCCGAGACGAAGGAGGCCCTGGCCGGGATCTTCCTGCTCGAGGTACCCGATCTGGACGCGGCGATCGGCTGGGCCGAGAAGTGCCCTGGGGCGCAGTGGGATGTGGTCGAGGTGCGCCCGACCGCGACCGCCTTCGTCCAGGGCGGATGGTCGCGCTGACGTCCGGCGACCCGCCGGTGCCGGTGCCGGTGAGAGTGAGAGTGAACCGGGACTGGCGGCCCGCGCCGCGGCCATCGCGGCCCGGGACAGCTACGGCCGGCTGGCCGCCTCCACCGGCGATCTCGCCGCGGCGCAGGACGTGTTGGCCGACGCCTTCGAGCGGGCCCTGCGCACATGGCCGTCGCAGGGAGTGCCGGGTAATCCCAGCGCGTGGCTGCTGACCGTCGCCCGCAACCGGATGCGGGACGAGTGGAAATCCGCCCGGGCGCAGCGGACCGTGCCCCTGGACGCCGACCGGGACTCACGGGCCTACCTCGAGGACATCGACGTCGACGCGATCCCGGACCGGCGGCTTGAACTGATGCTCGTCTGCGCATCCGGCGATCGAACCGGCGGTACGCACCCCGCTGATGCTCAACACGGTGCTCGGATTCACCGCCGGGACCAGCCCAGCGCTGTCGAAAAACGGCAATGATCGCCGTCAGTCTGGTCAGAGCTGGTGTCGGAACGCCTCGAGCTGGGGGCCGGTCGTGGTGGGCAGAAACTCGGTAATGGAGTACGCGGTGACGCCGTGGTATTTGAACGGGTCGCTCTCGATGATCTCCTCGATCGCGGCACGGTCACCTGTCGCGAGGATGATTCCGCCCGTGCGCGGCTCCTTCCGTCCGGACGCCAGGAAAACTCCGGCATCATAGTTGCGCCGCAGGAACTCCCGATGACCGTCCATATGACGGTCGACCTCGGTCAGGTCGGCGGTATACGTAAGATCCAGAACAAAGAGGCTGGCCACCCGGCTGATGATAATCAGCGGTCAGTGCCCGACGGGCCGCCCGGCCCCGGCCCGGTCAGTGCGGCGGTGAGGGCGTCGCGGACGTGGGCGCGCAGCCAGCGATGAGGAGCGTCGGCATCGTTGCGCGGATGCCAGGCGAGGCTGATGGGCAGCGGCGGCAGAGCCAGGTCGAGATCGAGGTCGAGGACGGCGAGGCCCGCGGCGGCGAGGGCGGGCCGGCCGAGGCGACGGGGGGCGATGCCGACCAGGTCGCTCTGGGCGATGACCGTCAGGGCGACCGTGTGGGACGGCACGGCGACGGCGACCGTACGGCGCAGGCCCCGGGCCGCGAGGGCGTCGTCGAGGGGGCCGCGGAAGCGGCCGCGCCGGGAGGCGACGACGTGCCGGGCCGCCGCGACCTGGTCCAGCGAGACCGGACCCGCGGTGAACGGATGGCCAGCGCGGACGATGAGGACGGCGTCATCGGTGCCGAGCGTCTCGGCTCGGATCTCCGGCGCGGTGGAGTCGATCTCGCCGATCTCGAGGTCGGCCGTGCCGTCGCGCAGCGGATCGGCGACCGGGGTCGGTTCGGGCAGGAAGCGCACCCGCACGGCGGGGGCCGCGGTGGCGAGCCGGCCGAGCAGGTCGGGGCCGATGGCGGCGATGAGCATGTCGCTGCTGAGGATGGTGAACGTCCGGTCGAGGTCGGCGGGGTCGGGCATGCCGACCGGTGCGAACACACCGTGGGCGCGGCGGACCAGGTCGGCGACCTCCGCCTGGATCTCCAGGGCGCGCGGGGTCGCGACCATGGTGTGGCCGGAGCGGACGAGGATCTGGTCGCCGGTGGTGCGACGGATCCGGCCGAGGGCACGGCTGGTCGCCGGTTCGGTCAGGTGCAGGCGGCGGGCGGCACCGCTGACACTGCGCTCGGTGAGCAGCGCGTCGAGGGCGACGAGCAGGTTGAGGTCGATGCCGGACAGCGGCCGTGCCCCACCTGCCGCCGGGGAGGACGGGGACGCCGGCGCATCAGAACTATGCATGCCGCGCATCTTTTCAGTGCTTCACCTGCATTTGAAGACAGATCGTCCGCTGCCTAGGCTTTGACCAGCATCTCGCTGTGACACCACCGCTCCCGAAAGGTGCCTTCACCATGCCCGCGACACTGCTGGATGACGCCACCCGCACCGTGCTTGACCGCCTGTTCACGGCGGCAGCCCAGGAAGGTCCCTCCCTGCTGGCGCTGCGCGACCGGTTCAGCGGTGAGATCGACGTGTCCCTGGCCGCGACGGTGGCCGAGGCCGCCGCAGAGATCTACATGCCCGTCGCCCCGGAGGTCGGACGGCTGCTCTACCTGCTCACCCGGGCGCGGGGCGCCGCGCTCGTGGTCGAGTTCGGCACGTCCTTCGGGATCTCCACGATCCACCTGGCCGCGGCGGTCCGTGACAACGGCGGCGGCCGGGTCATCACGACCGAGCTGGCGGCGACGAAGGCGGCGGCGGCTCGCGCGAACCTGGCCGAGGCGGGCCTGGCGGACCTCGTCGACCTACGGGTCGGCGACGCCCTCGAGACCCTGCGGGATCTGCCCGGGCCGATCGACCTGCTGCTGCTGGACGGCTGGAACCAGCTCTACCTGCCGCTGCTGCGCGTGCTCGAGCCCCACCTCGCACCCGGCGCCCTGGTCGTCGCCGACGACGTGACGCTGTTCGCGCAGGAGACCCACGGCTATCTCGAGTACGTCCACGACCCCGCGAACGGTTATCTCGGCCTGCCCGTCCCCATCGACGACGGCCTCGACCTCGCCATCCGGCTGTAGCCGAAAGCCAAGGCCTTGGGCGCGGTGTCGGCGCCCGCGCGGGCCCAACCTCCTCGATCGCCGGCGGCTGCCGGATCGAAGCCGAGTCGCCACGGAGGAATTCATGCTGGGCAGCAAAGAGCAGGCCTGATGTCATCGCAACCTCGGCGCGGATGTTCGACCGTGGGCCACGGAAGCGACGGAACCCCCACGACGACGTCCAGAGGGTGAAAAGACAGGCGGGGCACCCGAATGCGGCGTTCGGGGCCGGTCGACGATCTGCGCATGAGTCCGACAAGCCGCGGCCGCAGGCGCCGCAAGGGAAACCACGGAAATCCGGGTCGGCGGTCCACCCCCCGCGGGTTCGGATCGCGGCCCCACTCGCCCGGCACCCATCCGCTCTGCCTCTGCCCACGGTGCGCCAACGACGACGTACCCGGGGCGGGGCCCATCGTGAGTGGGCTGCTCAGCACGGGCGCATGGCTGCGTGAACGCACCGATCCCCTGGACGCGGAGGCCGCCGGCTCCGTGATCGCGGCACGCTACCGACGACCCGACGGGCAGCCCACGAGGCTGTTCGTCGACGAGGTGCTACCCCGCGTCACCGCTGCCGCCAACACCGAGGCGCTCGCGATCCTGCTGGCGATCGGCGCGGCGACACCGGAGTCGACGGGCGAGGCGGCCCGCACAAGTGCCACGGTCCTCGCCGCCGCGGGGGTTCCCGCACCGTCCTGGGCCGACGAACTGGCCGAACCGATCACCGCCACCGGCTTTCGGCTGCTTCGCAGGACGACCGGGCTCGCCGCCGGGAAGACCGCCGTCCTCTGCGGTGAGTTCGTGCGGGCCGGCCGCCGGCACATCCTCGCCGTCAGGCTCAACCCCCTGAGATGCGGTGAGGCCGCCGGCATCGTCACCCTGCGCACCGACCTCGGCCTCGACCGGGCGATCGCCCAGGTCCAGGCCGGTGCCACGAGGGACGCGGCCGGTCTCGGTGGGAAGGAGCTGGACGCGGCCGAGTTCCGCTGGGAGGTCAGCGAAGCGCTGGCCATCCGGGCGGCGCACGAGGCCGCGGACCTGCTGCTCGGCTTTCGACCCAGCAGCGATCCGCACGGTCAGGACGTGCCCGGATACCACGCCACGGCGCTGCTGCTCACCGGTCGGCTCCAGGCGCTACCGACCCTTCGGCACCAGCCACCCAGGCCGCACACGGCGGCCTGCGACGAACTGATCCGTATCGTGGCGCGCCGATCCCCCACGCGCCACCCCGGGCCGCTGCCCGCGAGATGGGCGCGGCAGGAAGGCCCGGCGCCGCTCTACCAGATCACGGTGAACATGCGCGGGGCACGGCAGCCGATCTGGCGCCGGTTGGAGGTCCCCGCGGACCTCTCCCTGGCGAGGCTGCACGCCGTCATCCAGGCGGCGTTCGGCTGGCAGGAGTCCGAGCTGCACGAGTTCGAGACGCCGTTCGGCACGTTCACCGCGCCCGACCCCGATGGTCCGGACCCGGACTTCCCCGGCCCCGCGCCCGACTGGCCCGATACCCGGACCGTCTCCCTGGGCCAGGTCCTGACCGGGGTCGGCAGCCAGATCGTCGGTGTGTACCTGCTCGAGAACGAGTGGGAGCTCGACATCGAGCTGGCGAAGATCAGCGGTCGCACGACCGGCGCGAGTGATCCGCGATGCCTCGACGGACAGCGGGCGGCGCCGCCGGAAGGCTGTCAGAGCTGGGACGTCTACGAGGAGTTCCTGCGGATCCTCGAGGGCGAGGACGCCGACCCCGACTCCGAGGAGTCCTACGAGCGGCTGACGGAGATCGGCCTGGCGGAGGCGACCGATTTCGACCCGCGATGGTTCGACCTCGAGGCCGTGAACGCCGACCTGTCCCGCCTGCGCTAGCCGCGCGGTCAGGGGTGGGCGAGCCGGGCGGTGAAGTCGGCTATGACGGCGAGCTGCTCGTCGTCATAGCGCCCGAGCAGCTCGTGCAGGGCCTGGCCGTACCCCTCGTACAGCGGACCCATGTCGTGGCGCACCTTCTCCTCGACCCGGGACACCACGACCCTGCGACGGTCGTCGGACGAGCGGTCCCGCCGGGCGTAGCCGGCTCGTTCCAGCCGATCGACCACACCGGTGACGGTGCCGGACGTCAGGCCGCTCAGTTCCGCCAGCCGGCCGGGTGTCAGAGGCCCGTGCACCTGCAGCAGGGTGAGGAACTGGGCGTCGCTCGGGCCGAGACCGACCTTCTCGGCGACCTCGTGACTGTGCAGGATCGCCCCCGCGATCATGCGCACCACCGAGTCGAAGATCCGCACCTGGACCGCGCCGCGCGGCGGATCGTCCGGCATGTCCCCAACCCCCTTGTATCTCGCCTATCCGAGATATATGTTTTCACAAGACACTTTGACAGCCGAGATAGTTCGGCCCGCGAGGTGCGGTCCATCATCCCGGCCGACAGTGCCGCGGGCGGACGCACCTCCCCGGATCCTGGAGACGAAGACCCCGATGAGAAGACGGCTCCGCACACTCGGCGCCTTGGTCACGCTGAGTGCCTCCCTGCTCGCTTGTGGCACAACCACGGCCACCGCGGCCACCCCGACCAGCCCGACCAGCGCCGCGACGTGGGTGGTGTCCAACCCGCGCATCGTCGCGCGTTTCGACGTCAACACGGGGCAGTCGCCCGAGGGCATCGCGCTGGAGCCGACCGGATCGGCACTGATCTCGCTGGCCAACGCGAGTGCGGTCGTGCGGGTGCGCCGCGACGGACGGGTGGAGCCGGTCGGCCAGCTACCCAGAAGCGGTGCCTGCCCGATCCTCGGGGGCTCCTACAGTTCCGGTATCGCCCGCGGGCCCGACGGCACGGTCTACGTCCTCAACTGCACGGGCAACGCCGACTCCGGAGTGTGGCGGATTCGGCGCGGCGGCGCGCCGGAACAGATCGCCCGCCTGCCCGTGCAGGCGTTTCCCAACGGCCTCGCCCTGGACGAGCGAACCGGCGATCTCTACGCCGCGGACTCCGCCCTCGGCGTGGTCTGGAAGGTACCCACGACCGGCGGCACGCCCAGGGTCTGGGCCAGCGGCCCCGAGCTGACCCGCGACGCGTTGTTCGGCGCCAACGGAATCACCGTCCATCGAGGCCAGGTGTGGGTCAGCAACACCGATCGGGGCACGATCATGCGGATTCCGATCGGTGCCGGCGGTGCGGCCGGACCGATCCGGACGATGGTCAGTGGGCTGACCGGTGGGGTGGACAACTTCACCGTCTTCGGGCCGGACGACACGATTCTCGCCCCGCTGATCGCGACGAACGAGATCGTCCTGATCCGCCCGGGCCAGCAGCCACGGGTGGTGCTGACCGCCGCCGACGGCCTGTCCAACCCCACCCATGTCCAGCTGCGCGGCGACACCGTCTACGTCTCCAACAGCGCCTTCTTCACCCGCGTCGACCCGAATCTGCTGGTCGCCCACCTCGACCGGCGCGCGCCGGCGACACGAACAGCCGCATAGCCACCGGGCGGACTCAGCGTTCCGGCTGGGCGGCGGTGAGGGTCGTGGCGAGGTCGAGGAAGTCACGGGCTGGGCTGGGCAGCGGGACGTTCGCGTTCCAGGCGATGGCGACGTCGGCCGCCGGGATGTCCGTGACCTCGACGAACGTCAGGCCGGGCCAGCGCTGCGCGCGGGCGATCGAGGCGGGTACCAGACCGACCGCCTGGCCGGAGCGGGCCGCCTCGAGCAGATCGTCGAGGGTATGGCCCTGTGCGCCGAGCCGCGCCGGTCTGCCGCGTCGCTCGTTCACCCGCCAGAACGCGCACCAGATGGGATCGGAACCGACGATGTCGATCCAGGGCAGGTCTGCGATCTCCACGAACTCGATGTGCCGCCTGGTTGCCAGGGGATGGCCGGTGTGGAGGGCGACGAACCGCGGTTCGGAGGCCACCACGACCAGGTCCAGACCCGTGCTGGTGAACGGAGGGCGCACGATCGCGATGTCGCTGTGGTGGGTGCGCAGGCCACCGGTCGGATCCTCGAGGCCGTAGTGCTTCGTCGTGACGCGGACGCCGGGATGCCGCTCGGCGTGGGCGTGCAGCAGCCTGGGCGTGATGTCGACGGCCGCGGTGGCGGCCAGCCCGATCCGCAGGCTGGGGCCGGAGCCGGCGTTGAGTTCGTGCGCGGCGTCCACGCACCGCTGCGCGACGGCCACAAGGTCACGGGCGTAGGGCAGCCAGGCCGATCCGCGCTCGGTCAGCGCCACCGCCCGGGGGGCCCGCTCGAACAGGTCGAACCCGACATGCGATTCGAGCCGTGCGATCGCGCTGCTCAACGACTGCTGGGCCACGTTGAGGCGCCGGGCCGCCCGGGTGAAGTTCAGTTCCTCGGCGACCGCCAGGAAGTAGGCGAGCTGCCGAAGGTCGAACCGCACGGCGGCGAACGGCGGTACGGTCGGTGCCGTCGATCGACCGACAGCGGCTGTGGGGCCACCGAAAACTTCTGTTTCCCCTGCGGTGGACATCGCCCTAGCGTTGCACGCCGGGGATGCGTGCACGACGCGTCCAGGTGAGGGGATCCCGACGACCATGGCCGAGTCGCTGTACGAGCACGCCGGTGGTGCGAGCGCCCTGCACCGACTCGAGGAGCTGTTCTACGAACGCGCGCTCGCCGATCCGGTCCTGAGCAGGCTTTTCCCTGAGCGGGTGGCGACCCATGTCGACCGGCTGACCTCGTTCACCGGGGAGTCGTTCGGCGGCCCCGACGACTTCAGTCGCGAGACCGGCTTTCAGTACCTGATCGACGTGCACCGTCATCTCCAGATCACCGACGAGCAGCGCGACCGGTTCGTCGAAACGTACCTGCGGGCGCTCGACGAGGCCGGCCTGCCCGACGACGCCCCGTTCCGCACCGCGGTGCGCGAGCACATCGAGTTCGGCGCGCAGGTCGCCCAGCAGAACTCCTGGGCCGAGACCGACGCCGACCTGCACCCGATCCGCGAGGTGCCCCACTGGGAGTGGACCCCGGACGGCCCGCCCGAGCACGGACCAGACTCGATCCGTGTCCGTTGAGATGTTCAACCTGCCAGAGCTACTTCGGAAGCTTCCGTCACCATGCCCCGGTGACGCCGACCCTCGGCTCCGCGAGCTCTACGAAGCCGATCAGGCTGACCGCCAGGGGCGGGAGCTGCCACCCGAGGCGGTCGATCGGGACTCGGAACACCAGCGCACCGTCATGAGTCTGCTGGCAGACGGCCAGGTCCGGACCGCCCCCGATTTCTACCATGCGGCGATGGTCTTTCAGCACGGCAGCCTTCCGGAGCACAATCACCTGAGTTTCGAACTGGCTTGCCGAGCCGCGGACGCCGGCTGTCGGGATGCCCGTTGGCTCGCGGCCGCCGCGCTGGACCGTTGGCTCACCCGAAAAGGCCTGCCGCAGAGGTTCGGCACCCAGTACTTCAGGGAGGGGGCCGAATGGGAGTTCTACCCGGTCGACCCCGCTACCACCGACGAGGAACGCCTCGCCTGGGATGTCCCGCCACTCGCCCTCGCCCATGAGCGGCTCGTCGCCATGAACGAGGAACTCCGCGCCTAGTCGGTCAGGTCCGCGGAAGGTGCGGGCGGCGGATCCGCGGGCAGTAGTTCGACGTAGCCGTCGGCTCCGTGGACGCGGATGCGCTGCCCGTCGGAGATACGTCGGGTGGCCTCGACCACGCCGACGACCGCCGGTAGCCCGTACTCCCGGGCGATCACCGAGCCGTGGGTCATCAGCCCGCCGACCTCCGTCACCAGGCCCGCGGCGGCGACGAACAGAGGCGTCCAGCTGGGGTCGGTGTGGGCGGTGACGAGAATGTCGCCCGGCTCCAGCACCGCCTGGGCCAGGTCCAGGATGACGCGGGCGCGCCCTTCCACCGTTCCGGTGCTGACCGGCAGGCCGATCAGCGCGCCGGGCGGTGTGTCGTCGCGTCGATGCGCCCCGGCGACGCACTCCCCCTCGGAGGTGAGCACCCGGGGTGGGGTGAGCCCCTGATACGACCTGAACGCCTCCCTGCGTCGGAGGATGAGCTGGTCGTCCACGTGGTTCGTGCGCACGACGTCGTACAGCTCCTCGAACGTGAGGTAGAAGATGTCCGCCGGCTCGCGCAGTACGTGGGCCTTCTCGAGCCGTCCGGCCTCGGCCAGCAGGGCCCGCTTGTACACGAAGTAGCGGCTGATCATGCCGTACTTCGGATACTCCCGGTATCCGATGAAGGTCCGGACCCGGTCGATCATCCGCTTGGTCTCCGCGGCTCGGCGCTGCCCGTCCGGCCCGACTCGTAGGCGCGCCAGCAGGTCCTGCTCCTTGCGTTCGGCCTCGGCGCGGCCCTGGTCGAAACGCCGCCGGCTCTCACCCGGTTCGACGTTGCGGACGTGGCCGAGGAGCACGGGCAGCAGGGCGGCGGGATTCTCGTTCCACCGCGGCCGGGTGATGTCGATCTCGCCGGCGCAGCGCATTCCGTACCGGTCAAGCCAGGCCGTGAAAGCGTCGTGTGTCTCCCGTCCGCCCGCGAGCCCGGGTAGTTCGGCCAGAAAACCGCCGCCCGTGAAACCCTCGTCCGCGACGCGACGCAGGAACGCCACCACGTCGGGGTGCGCACGGATCACGTCGGCGACGTCGAGCAGCGCCAGTCCCATCTCCGAGGTGACATTGTGGGGCACGGACTTCGTGAGCGTGTCCGCCGCGTTCTTCTCACCCAGCCAGGCGGCCAGCCGCTCGTTGAGCCACCACGTGGCGTCCATCGCCGACATGAACACCTGATGGCTACGCCGATCGAACAGGATGCGCCGCAACTCCTGGAGGTCGGTCCGGATGAAGTCGAGCAGCGCCACCCCGGACCTGGTCCGGATCTCACGTTCCACGGCGGCGATGGACGCCTCGCTGCTCGCGATCAGCTCGGTGACGATGGCCGCGTCGGTCTCGATCGGCGCTGGTGGGCCGCCGGCCAGCGGCGTGGGCGCAGCACCGTCCGGCCGTGACCGGATGAAACCGTCCCGGTCAAGGACGGTCCGCAGCGCGTCGCGGGTCAGCGGATCGGATCTGCCCATCAGCTCCAGCAGGTTGGCGCGGTCGGTCGGCGCGGCCACTCTCGCGGTGACATCGACGAACAGCCGGCCACCGGCCTCGGCCATGGGCGCGGGGGTCGTCAACTGCCAGAAGGAAAGCCCCAGCGGTTTCATGGGATCGGTCATCATCTGCTGATGACCGACGGAGACATACACATGGTTCTCCCCGTCGCTGACCCGCGGGACGGGGAAGAGCGTCGTGATCGGCCGACTCTGCACAATCCGGAAATCGCCGTCCACCAGGCACCATTCGATGTCCTGGGGACACCCGAAGTGCGTTTCGATCCGCCGGCCGAGCCGCACGAGTTCCAGCACCTGCGTGTCCGTCAGCGCGGGTTGTTCCTGGTGCTCCGGGTCGATCTCCTGGTCCCGCGTCCCGCCCCCTGGCAGGGCGTACACCGCGCGCCGCTTGACGGAGATGGTCCTGGTGCTGATCTCGCCATCGCGCACCGTGAGGACATCCGGGTTCACCAGCCCGGAGACCACGGCCTCACCGAGGCCGAAACTGGCCTCCACCGAGGCGACCTTCCGGTTGGACGTGACGGGGTCGGCGGTGAACAGCACGCCGGCCGCTCGCGGGAGGACCATCCGCTGCACGAGCACGGCCATCGCGACCTGGCGGTGATCGATACCGTGGTGCTGGCGGTAGGTCACGGCCCGCTCGGTGAACAGCGAGGCCCAGGCCCGGCTGATGTGCGCGAGGAGCGCCGCGGCTCCCACGACGTTCAGGTACGTGTCCTGCTGGCCGGCGAAGGAGGCCGTCGGCAGGTCCTCGGCTGTCGCGCTGGAGCGCACCGCGTAGCCGGCCCGCTCACCGAGCCCCGCGTGCGCTCGTGTGATCGCTGACGCCAGATCGGCCGGGATGGCGGTGCCTTCGATGGTGCGGCGCAGCCGCGCGCTGAGCGAACCGATCGCCACCCGGTCGTCCGGGTTCGCGTGCGACAGCCGGTCGAGCAGATCCGCGGTCGCGGGCGTCGCCGAAAGGATCCGCCGAAAGGCGTTCGTCGTCACGCAGAAACCGGCCGGCACGTGCACGCCCTCGATCCGCGACAGCGCGCCCACCCGCGCGCCCTTACCGCCCACGAGCGCCAGCTGACCCTCGTCGACCTCGTGCAGCCCCACCACGTTCTGATCGCTCACCGCGTCCCCTACCGGTCGACATCGACACGCGCATCGCGCCCATGGCCCCGTCTGATCGTGGCCCGGCCGACGATTGTGCGGCACGACCCGGGTCTTGCGACAAGCCCCTTAGCCTGCTATATGTTAGAGGTGGCAGGGAGTGCGTTCTCCTGTGCTTCCTGTGCTTCCTGATCTTCCTGTGCTTTCAGCAGCGCGTCGCCGTGTTCGAGAATCCATTCGCCGAGCACCCGCATCGGACCGTTCACGAGACTGCACCCCAACGGGGTCAGCGCGTACTCGACCCGCGGCGGCGCCTGGACGAAGGCATGTCGCCCCACCAGGCCTCGAGCGCACAGTCGGCGCAGCGTCTCCGTCAGGACCTTGTCGCTCAGACCACCGATGGCCGCCCGCAGTTCGCGGCGTCGCCGGGGGCCCGCACGCAGCGCGGCCAGCACCACCGGGTCCCAGGTGTGGGCGAACAACTCCGCCACCGCCCGAAGGCGACAATCGGCGACCAGTTCCTCGCAGTGACGTTCGTGCTCGTTCATCCCTGCCATCGTCGCAGGTCTCGCACGCACCGATTGGTGCGTATCGGCCTGCCTACCGTGGGCCGCGAAGAATCAGCACGCGGCGAAAGGAACACCGATGCGCATTGGAATTCTGGGGACGGGCACCCTGGCCGCCGCCCTCGGCCAGGGTTGGGCGCGACACGGGCACGAACTGGTCATCGGCGGACGTTCACGTACCAAGGCAGACGCGCTCGCCGCACGGCTGGGCGAGGCGGCCCGTGCCGGCACCCCGCGGGAGGCCGTCACCGGCCGCGATGCGGTACTGCTCGCCGTGTCATGGGCCGGCATCGAGGACGTTCTTCGGGCCGCCGGCGCGGGCGAGGGCACGCTCGCGGGAACGCCGTTGATAGATCCGACGAACGCCGTGGAGCACGGCGTCGGCCTGCTGCTGCCCGAACCGGGAAGCTCGGCGGCCAGCCGGATCGCCGCGGCCGCGCCCGGCGCACAGGTCGTGAAGGCATTTCATCTGTTTGCCGCTGACCAGTGGACACGCTCTCCCAGCAGCGATCCCGGGGCGACGACTCCGACCGTGGCGATCTGCGGCGACGACGCGTCCGCGTTGTCGGTCGTCAGCGATCTCATCCGGGATGTCGGGGGAAGAGCGGCCGCGCTGGGGGGTCTGGACCGCGCCCGTCAGCTCGAGGAAACCGCGGGTTTCGTCATCGGGCTGGCGTTCGCGGGCTTTGATCCCGCCTCGGCCGTTCCGCACGTCCCGACGGGGGCCGTGTCCGCCTGACGGAGAACCGTGGCGGGTTCAGCCGGGTTCACTGGTCCGCGGTCAGCGACCAGCCGACCGCCCTGGCCGCGGCGGCCGCCGTCGGGCCCGGCGGGCCACCCTCGACCCGATCGAGGCGCTCCCGCGACGGTCGTACCGTCGTCGTAGGCTCCGTCCTGGTTGGAACGGCAGCCTGGCTGGACGGTGGCCTGGCTGGACGGTGGCCTGGCTGGACGGTGGCCTGGCTGGAACGGCAGCCTGGACGGCGCCGGCCGATGCGGCCGACGGATCATGGGTGTCCGGTGGGGTGACGGGGAGGCGACGGTACGGGTGGGGATCTTCGACCGAATCCGCGGCGAGTTCATCGACATCATCGAGTGGACCGATGACAGCCGCGACACGATCGTCTGGCGCTTCCCGCGCTACGAGAACGAGATCAAGATGGGCGCCAAGCTCACCGTGCGGGAGTCCCAGGCGGCGGTGTTCGTCAACGAGGGCCAGGTCGCCGACTCCTTCACCCCCGGCATGTACACCCTCAAGACCCAGAACATGCCGATCCTGTCCACCCTCAAGGGCTGGAAGTACGGCTTCGACTCGCCGTTCAAGGCCGAGGTGTACTTCGTCAGCACCCGGCAGTTCACCGAGCTGAAGTGGGGCACGCAGAACCCGGTCATCGTCCGGGACCGTGAGTTCGGGATGGTCCGGCTGCGCGCGTTCGGCGCGTTCGCGATGCGGGTGGTCGACCCGCCCGCGCTGTTGCGCGAACTCGCCGGCACCGACCCGCAGTTCCGCACCGAGGAGGTCGCCGAGTACCTGCGCCAGCTCATCGTCGGCCGGCTCGGGACGGCGCTGGCGACAGCGGGCGTGCCGATGCTCGACCTCGCCACCCAGCAGGGCACGATCGGGGACGCGCTGGCCGCGGCGCTGACCAGGGAGCTGGCCCCGGTGGGCCTGGCGATCCCGACGTTCGTCATCGAGAACATCTCGCTGCCGCCCGAGGTCGAGGCGGCGATCGACCGGCGCAGCCAGATGGGCATCGTCGGCAACCTCGACCAGTACACCCAGTTCCAGACCGCGCAGGCCATCGAGGCCGCCGCCCGCAACCAGGGCGGGGCCGGCGAGGGCCTCGGCATCGGCCTCGGGATGGCACTGGGCCAGCGCGCCGCGGGGGCGACCGGCGGTGCCGGTCCCGCCGGCGGGCAGCCACCGGCCGCACCCCAGCCGCAGGGGCAGCCACCCGCTCCCCCTGCCGGGCCGCCCGGGCCACCACCGCTGCCGACCGCCGAGCAGTGGTTCGTCGGTGTGAACGGCCAGCAGCTCGGCCCGTTCGACCGCGCCCAGCTCGCTGCCCGGGTCGCCGGCGGCGAGGTCCGGCCCGACACCCTGGTGTGGAAGGCCGGCATGGCGCAGTGGGCACCGGCGGGCCAGGTCGCCGAGGTGGCGCCGCTGCTGGCCAACGTCCCACCGCCGCTGCCCCCGCGGAGCTGACCGCGATGATCCCGGTCGCGGCGACGACCTATCCGTGCGGAGGCTGTGGTGCGCGCCTCGAGTTCGCGCCGGGTGAGTCCAGCCTGCGCTGCCCGTACTGCGGCTTTCGGCAGGAGATCGCCGCGCCGACCCGGCAGATCCGCGAGATCGCGTACACCGACCTGGCGACGCTGCCCCGCAAGCCGGTCGGCAGCATCGGCGCCTACGTGTTCGTCTGCCAGCGTTGCGCGGCCCGCACCGAGACGAACGAGACAGCGAGCGTCTGCCAGTTCTGCGGCGCGCCACTGGTGATCGACCCGGCGGCCTCCGGGCAGATCGTGCCCGAGGGCGTGCTGCCGTTCGCCCTCGACCGGGCGGCCGTGCGCACCGCGGTGCGCGGTTGGACGTCGTCGCGGTGGTTCGCGCCCTCGGCGCTGAAGAAGGTCACCGAGGCCGAGTCGATGAAGAGCACCTATCTGCCGCACTGGACGTACGACTCACGGACGCGGTCGCAGTACACCGGCCAGCGCGGGATGCACTACTACGTCACCGAGACCTACACCGACGGCGACGGCAACCGACAGACCCGGCAGGTACAGCACACCCGCTGGACGCCCGCCCACGGAGCGGTCGCCCGCGACTTCGACGACGTGCTCGTCCCCGGCAGCACCGTCCTGCCCGGCAAGCAGCTCGACGCTCTCGCGCCGTGGCCGCTACCCGAATCCGTGCCCTGTCAGCCGGAGTTCCTGGCCGGGCATTTCGCGCTGCGTTACGACGTCGAGCCGGAAGCCGGATTCACCGAGGCGCGCGACCGGATGAAACCCGTGATCACCGAGGACTGCCGCCGGGACATCGGCGGCGACGAACAGCAGGTCACCTCGATCGACACCCGCCACCACGACGTCACCTTCAAACTGATGCTGCTCCCGGTGTGGATCGCCACCTACCTGCATGCCGGACGGACCTGGCAGGTGATGGTCAACGGTCGCACCGGTGAGGTGCACGGCGAACGCCCCTGGAGCCGGGTGAAAATCGCCCTCGCGGTGCTCGCCGCGCTCCTCGTCATCGCCGTCATCGTCTCTGTCGTGGCGGTGAGTCGCCATCGGGCGTGATCCGAACGAGCGGAGCCGGGCGTCAGGTGTCGAGCGAGAAGAAGGCTCGGATGTCGGCGACGAGCAGGTCGGGGACCTCGAGGCCGGGAAAGTGACCGCCGCGGTCGGCCTCCGTCCAGCCGGCGATCGGCAGCCGTCGTTCGGCGTAGGCCCGAACGGGACGGGTGATGTCCTCGGGTAGCACGAACACGCCGACCGGCTGGACCGTACGCCACGACGCCGGGCCGCCGGACTCCCGGTGCAGGCGGGCGGCGGTCCCGGCGGTGCCGGTCAGCCAGTACAGCATGACGTTGGTGAGGACCCGGTCGGGGCTGATCGGGAAGTCGGCGGCGGCCCACATCGTCATCGGGTCGAGCAGCCAGGCGAGCAGGCCGACCGGCGAGTCGGCGAGCGCGTAGGCGGGGGTCTGCGGCCGGGTGGCGTTGAACGACCGGACGGCCGGCTGCTGGCGCTGGTAGGACGTGAGCTGGGCGAGGCGCTCCTGGTCGCCCGCCGACAGCGTGGTGGGCTCGGGGTCGCCGGGCAGTGGTGGGGTCGGCAGGTAGGTCAGGTGGATCGCGACGACATGTTCGGCGTCGTGCTGCGACAGTGCCCGGGACACTGCCGCACCCCAGTCTCCGCCGTGCGCGCCGTAGCGGTCATAGCCCAGTCGGCGCATCAGTTCGGCGAAGGCGTGGGCCACCCGGTCGACGTTCCAGCCACGCTCACGGGTGGCGCCGGAGAATCCCCAGCCCGGCAGGGACGGGATGACCAGGTGGAAGTCGGTGGACAGCGGCTCGATCACGTCGAGGAACTCCACGATCGACCCCGGCCAGCCATGGGTGAGCAGCAGCGGCAGCGCGTCCGGTCGTGGGCTGCGCACGTGCAGGAAGTGGATGCGCTGGCCGTCGATCTCGGTGAGGAACTGGGGATGGCCGTTCAGTTCGGCCTCGGCCGTCCGCCAGTCGTAGTGGTCGCGCCAGTACTCGGCGAGGGGCCGCACGCGGGCCTGTGGCAGGCCGAACGCGTCGCCGCCGCCGGGAAGTTCGTGCGGCCAGCGGGTGCGGTCGAGCCGGGCCCGCAGGTCGTCGAGGTCAGCCTGCGGCACGGCGATCCGGAACGGTTCGATGGTCATTCGTTTGCCTCCCTAACGTTAGTGAGGCAAACGATAAAACGTTGGGGCCACCAACGCAAGCCTCCCGTCGGCCTAGACTGCGGGGCATGCCGGAGCGCGACCGTCACCCGCGGACCGTCGACCCGGCGGCCGTGCCGGCCCGCCTGCGTTCCCTGGCCAGCCGACTCCTCGGCCGCGGCGCACTGCACGCCGATCGGATCTCGAACGCCCGCCTGGACACCGCCGGGGCGACCCGGTGGCAGTACTCCGTGCTGGTGACGTTGCGCGACACCGGACCGGCCAGCCAGGCGGCTCTCAGCGACCGCACCGGGATTCACCGCAGCGACATGGTCGCCGTCCTCGGCACGCTGGCCCAGGCCGGGCAGGTGCGGCGCCTCCCCGACCCCGCCGACCGACGGCGCAACATCGTCACCCTGACCCCGACCGGCCGATCCCGACTGGACCTGCTGGACCGCCTGGTCGACGAGGCCCAGGACGAACTACTCGCCCCGCTCAGCCCGGCGGAACGCCTCGATCTCGTCCGCCTCCTGCAACGCCTGGACAATCACCACACGACCCGCTGACGTGCGACAAAACTGTTCGCGGCGAATCCCCCGTGCCGGCCGTGCACCGTGATAAATCAGCAGGGCAACGAACAGCGCTCCGGCGCGCAGCGGAGATGAACCAGCTCGGGGGATGCAGATGAGAATCAAAGCTCTTTTCAGCAGCTTTTTTGTTGCTTTTGCCGTCCTGGCCGGGACCTTGCTGGTGCCCGCGGGCACCGCGAACGCCGCCACGACACTTTCCTGTCGGGCCCTCGCCCTGGTCCCGCATCCGACCATGAACCAGACCGAGCCCGTTCTCATCGAAACCGCGTCGTCGGCCCGGGTGACCGGTCTCGCGCACTACCGGACGACCACCACCCGGAAATCCGGAACGGCCGACACCCTCGGCCGCGCGGTCCTTCGTTGGCGCATCAGCCACGCCACACCGGGATACCGGGTCCTGATCACGATCACGGTGAGCAGCGGTTCCCAGCGCGCTACCTGCACCACCTGGTTCACCCCGGCCAGCCGGGGGTAGGGCCAGGCCTACCGGGTAAGACGCGGTCCAGGCCCCTCGTGGCGGCACCCGGAGACGGCGACCGTGGGGTACATGCCACAGACACGTACCCCCGACCCGTCGCCGACCGCGCCCAGGGTGGCGCGCGCCGAACGGGCGCTGGCTCCTGATCTGACCCGTGGCGCGATGCTGCTGTTCATCGCTCTGGCGAATGCCGGGAACTGCGCCTTCGCCGGTGAGCCCGGCCTCGACCCGCGGCCACATGGACCGGGGCGCGTCCTGAACTTCCTGCTGACAATGCTGGTGAACAACCGGGCCTACCCGGTGTTCGGGCTGATGTTCGGCTACGGGCTGGTGCAGCTGGCCCGTAGCCGGTCGGCGTCCACCGGGTATCCGACCACCAGCGCCGGTGGATTCACGGCGGTGGCAGGTGGGGGGCTCGCATCGGCGCGCCGACGCATACTGCTGCAACGCAACACGGCGCTGGTGGTGTTTGGATTCGCCCACGGAACGCTGCTCTACTTCGGCGACTTCCTCGGCGCGTACGGCATTGTCGGGATCCTCGCGACCCTGGTGATCCTGCCCCGCGGCGACCGGTTCCACCGGATCGTGCTGTGGCTCTGGCTGCTGCAGACCGTTGACGCACTGATCTTCTCGCTCCGCATGCTCTGGCTGTGGGCGGGCGACGACTCCACCACCGTCAGCACCATCACGAACAGAACCGACCCGTCGCTGGCCGCGCACTCCTATGGTCGGTCCCTGCTCGACCGGCTCCAGGAATGGCCCGTGCACACCGCCACGGTCCTGCCGTTCATCATCATCGTCTGGCTGGGAATCTGGGCGGCCCGGCGCCGGCTGCTCGAGGAGCCGGCCGCGCACCGCACCCTGCTACGTCGGGTCGCCTTCAGCGGGCTGGCCATCTCGCTGCTCGGCGGGCTGCCCTACGCACTGGTCTCCGCCGGCGCCCTGCACGTCAACACCGCTACCGTGGACGCCATGTCGTGGGTGCACGCGATCACCGGCGAATACGGGGGCGTGGCCTACGCCGCCCTGTTCGGCCTGCTCGTCGCCCGTCTCACCGCGACCCCGAACCACCGCCCATCCCAGCCCGGAAACGCCGCCGCGGCCGCCGGCACCATCCGCGGCACCAGCACCAGCACCAGCACCAGCGGCGTCGGTGACAGCGTGATCGGTGCGGTGGCGGCGCTGGGGCGTCGATCGCTGTCGGGTTATCTGTTCCAGTCCTGCGTCTGGCTCATGCTGTTCTCCCGCTGGGCGCTTGACCTGGGCGGTTCCACCTACGTCGCGTTGTCGTGCGCGTTCGTCACCTGGACGGTGTCCGTCCTGGCCGCCCGCCGGATGGACGCCCGCGGCAGGCGGGGCCCGGCCGAGACGCTGCTGCGGCGCGCCTACCACCGTCCGCCGGCCACCCTCGACGCACCGGCGGTCCCGAGCGTGGCCCGATGAGTCCGTCCGACTGGACGAACCGGCTGGCCCGGCTGGGCCGGTGGGTTCAGGCGCCAGTGCCCGGTCGGACCGGCCGGTGGGGTCACCGCTGGAATCGGGACGTGGTCGCCGGCCAGGCCGCCCTCGCGGTGCTGATCGGCGTGATCACCACGGTGGCCTGGGCGCTCGGCGGCGGCGGCGCGTTCTGGCCGCGCTGGGTGTGGTTCGGTCTCGCGGCCGTGCTGAGCGCCGAGTACCTGGGGCTACGGGTGCTCGCCGTGCCGGGCGGGCCGCGACGGTGGCTGGCGCTGACCCGCGCGACGGTCGTCCTGGTCGCGGCGATCGAGGTGGCCGCCTGGCTGCTGTCCGGCGGCGGGATCTTCTGGCCCGCGTACAGCCTCACCGGTTGGCTGATCGTGCTCGGCGTGCTCACTGTGGTCCTGCGGCGGCGGGCGTCCGGACGGGAGAAGCAGCTCACCGAACGGGTCGCGACCCTCGCCCACACCCGGCAGGTGGCACTGGACGGCCAGGCCGCCGAGCTCAAACGGGTGGAACGCGACCTGCACGACGGGGCGCAGGCCCGGATGGTCTCCCTCGCCCTCACCCTGGGCCTGGCCGAGGATCTCCTCGCCCACGATCCGCGGGCGGCCGCGCGGCTGCTCGGTGAGGCCCGTACCACGGCGGTCGGCGCGCTCGACGACCTGCGTTCGGTGATGCACAGCATCCATCCGGCGGTGCTCAGCGACCGTGGGCTGGTCGGCGCGGTGCGGGCCCTCGCCCTGGACCTGGCGCTACCGGTGACCGTGACCGGTGAGTTCCCGCCGGATCTGGCGGCACCGGTGGAGTCCGCGCTGTACTTCGCGGTCGCCGAGTGCCTGACCAACGCCGTCCGACACGCCGGGGCCAGCGCCATCGAGGTCACCTTCCAGCCTGACCCGCGCATCGTCGTAGCTGACGACGGGACGGGCGGCGCCGATCCCACCCGCGGATCGGGCCTGCCGGGCATCATCGGACGCCTGGCGACGGTGGATGCCCGCCTGGACATCTCAAGCCCGCCAGGAGGTCCCACCCTCATGACGATCACGCTGCCCACCGACCCGCAGAGGGGATGACAAGCCACCGTGAGCCGGCCGACCGTGGTGCTCGCCGAGGATCTGACCCTGCTGCGGGACGGCCTGATCCGGCTGTTCGAGGCCTACGACTTCGAGGTCGTCGCCGCGGTCGACAACGGCCCGATGCTGGTGCGGGAGCTGCTGGCCCGGCGTCCGGACATCGCCGTCGTGGACGTCCGCCTGCCACCGACCCACACCGACGAGGGGCTGCGGGCGGCGCTCACCGCCCGCGAGCGGATACCCGGGTTGCCGGTGCTGGTGCTGTCGCAGTACGTCGAGCAGCTCTACGCCCGGGAGCTGCTCGCCGACGGTCACGGCGCGATCGGATACCTGCTCAAGGACCGGGTGTCGGACGTCCGGCAGTTCATCGAGGCGGTTCGCCGGGTCGCCGCCGGCGGGACCGCACTCGACCCGACCGTCGTCGCGAGACTTCTCGACAGCCGCCGCCGGCCGCTCGACCGGCTCACCCCACGCGAACGCGAGGTCCTGGCGCACATGGCCCAGGGCCGGTCGAACGCGGCGATCGCGACCGCCATGGTCGTGACCGAGAAGGCGATCGGAAAACACACCAACAGCATCTTCACGAAGCTCGACCTGGCCCCGTCCGAGGACGACAACCGCCGGGTCCGCGCCGTCCTGACCTACCTCGAGGGCTGAGCCGGACGAGGACGTGTCAGTAACGGCGGTAGGGCAGGAACTTGCCGCTCATCGTGATGTGCACCCGGTCACCGGCCGGATGGGGTTCGCGTTCGAGGTTCATCGAGAAGTCGATGGCGCTCATGATGCCGTCGCCGAACTCCTCCTGGATGAGCTCCTTGAACGTCGTTCCGTACACGGAGATCAGCTCGTAGAACCGGTAGATCAGCGGGTCGCTGGGGACGTCTGTGGGCAGCGAACCACGGTAGGGCGGGTCGGTGAGCAGGCCGGCCGCGTCCGCCGGCAGATCGAGCAGCCCCACCAGGACGGCGGCCTCGGCCTCGTCGAACGACATCTGGCCGAGACACCCCGCGGTGACCGACTCCTTGCTGCGCCCGACCGCCGTGGCGATCTCGGCCCAGGTCAGTTTCCTGCGCCGTCGGTTCGCGACGATCAGCTCGGTCAGTTCCGCGCGGTTCACGCACTGCCTCCTGGCCAGGATCGGTGGAATACCACCCACAGTACGCAAAGACCGAGGTCATGGCCGGGTTTCGTCAGGGCCGCACCGGCTGGCCGGACTCCTCGGGCTGACCGAGCGCGACCGAGGCGGCCGGGGCGGCCCTCTACTCCGGTGCCGCGATGGTCGACTGGATCCAGGAGTGGACGACGTCGATCCGGGAGGCCGTCTCGTCGAAGGGATGCGGGCAGCTCGGACCGCCGCTTTCCACCGCGACCAGAACAGGTCCACCGGTGTCGGACTCACGCACATAGGGCGCGCCGGAGTCGAACGGGCAGGCGCCGGTGGTCCACCGTGGCGCCCGACCCCGGACGGCGACGGTGCTGTCGGCGAGGCCGCTGATCTGCACCTGGCCGCTCTGCAACCGGGTCAGCGCAACCGGATGGTCACCGCGCAGCGCCCCCCACCCCACGATCCGCAGCACGTCACCGAGGTGCGGCGCGGCCGGGTCGAGCGCAAGCGGTGTGATGTCGTCGACCGGTTCGGCCAGGTATGCCAGCGCGATGTCGTGGCCCGGTGACTGCACCGCCGCCACCACGGCGACATCGTGGCCACCCGGGCCGGGGCCGTCGGCGTCGACCCGTCCGATCGTCGCCGCCGTCGGATAGGGCACCGGCCCGCTCACCGGCTGGTGGTCGACGTCGTGGAAGCAGTGGCCGGCGGTGATGAGCCAGCTCGGGGCGATCAGCGCCGCACTGCAGGCACTGTCGTGGTGGCTGCCGTCCGGGTTCGGGATGTCCGTCATGGTCAGCCGGGCTGCGTAGCCGTACTGACCGGGTTGCGCCGTGATGCCGTCCGCCACCGCGTACGCGCTCGTCGCCGTACCCGCGACGAGCAGTGCCGCGGCCGCGGCCAGCCCCGCACCGCGCATGGTCCGACGCCGTGCCAACACACAGGTCACCACTTCCGATTTTTCCGTCACACAGGTCAGACAATCGCAGGAGGTCAGAGCATCGCCCGCGCCACGCCGGCCCGCACCCCAGGGATTACGACGGGACGACATTCGACCCTGATTCTGTCCGGAAAATGACAGAAAAGGATTTCCGCCCGGATGTCCGTAACCGGCACCGCTATCTGCTGTCGAAAGCCCGTTGGCCGTCATGGTCGTCATGGCGGTCCCGGGCTCGGAGCAGAACGGAGCTGGACCATGCGTGACACAGTCAGGCGAACCAGGGCACTGCGGTCGAAGAGGGCCTCGATCACCGTGCTCGCCGCATCCGTGGCGATGGGTGTGAGCCTGTTGTCGGCGCCGGCGGCGCTCGCCTCGGGCGGCCCCGGCCCCGGCAGCGGTCACGGCGGTGGAGACGGCGGCGGGGGCGGCGGCCGTCGCCTCGGGCCGGCGGTGAGCACGGACGGCGTCGGCTCGCTCGGCAGCACCTGGACGCTGAAGTCACAGCACGACGACGACGGCCCCGGGCTGGTCGCGGGCGAGGAGTTCGAGATCGCCACGCCGGCCGGACACGTCTGGACGGTGACGTTCGCCGACAACGACATCGTGTTCCTCGACCATGTGGACGTCACGGCGACCGCCACCGGGCTGCGCACGCTGGGCAAGGCACCCGACCAGGGCATCGACCAGACCATGAGCGTGCACGCGGTCGACCGCGCCACCGGCGAGGTCATCGACGGCTCGGTCGACCTGCCGGCGAACTGAACCACACCGCCCGACCGCACCACACTGTCGGTTGCCTGGTCCTGGCCCCGGTGCCAGGGCCAGGGCCCTCAACCGGCACGGATGCCGGCGTAGGGTCGGCGCCACCACCGATGCTGGTCGGTGCGGCGGTCCGTGGCCGGCCGCCGGGACGTCCGGTGCCAAGCGGAAGGCCGAGTCGTATGTCGCGCGTGCGGGTGCACAACTTCTCCCTGTCCCTCGACGGCTTCGCCACCGGCGACGGCCAGAGTTTCGAGCAGCCCTTCGGCCATGCCGAGGACCGGCTGCACCAGTGGTTCTTCCGGACCCGCGCCTTCCGGTCGATGCACGGCGAGCCCGGCGGTGAGACCGGGGTCGACGATGCGGTGGCCCGCGCCTGGGAGCCGGAGATCGGCGCCGAGATCATGGGACGCGGCAAGTTCGGCCCGCAGACCGGCCCCTGGGCCGACCACGACTGGAAGGGCTGGTGGGGCGACAATCCGCCCTTCCACACCCCGGTGTTCGTGCTGACGCATCATGTGCGGCCGGCCCTGGAGCTCGAGGGCGGCACCACGTTCCACTTCCTCGACGCCGACCCCGCGCAGGCCCTGCGCCAGGCCCGCGCGGCAGCCGGCGGCCGGGACGTCCGGATCGGCGGCGGCCCGACCACGGTGCGCGCGTTCCTCGCCGCTGACCTGATCGACCACCTGCACGTCGTCCTCACCCCGATCGTCCTCGGCCGCGGGGTGCGGCTGTGGGACGACCTGGAAGGCCTCGAGAAGCGTTTCGCCGTCGAATCGGTGACCAGCCCGCATGGCGTCACCCACGTCACCTTCACCCGCGACTGACCCGCTCCGGCGCATCTGGCACCCGGTGACCACCGTGGGCGGCAGGACCTCCGGTACCCTGCGGGGACTGATCCCGATCTCCCGGTGGCGCGCGGAGTTCCCCCACCGCCGTTAGCATCACGGATATGTCGGAGAGGATCAGTGATCGCACCGCGAGTCTGAACCACTGGATCGACACAGCCGAGATCACGCAGGTGGTCAACCGCTATTTCCGGGCTCTGGACGAGCGCGTTTTCGACGCTTCCCATCTTGGGCGGATATTCACCGCCGGAGCGGGCGTTATCCGGCCCAACGGCACGCAGCTCACTGGCCCGGCGGCGATCGGCGACGGCCATCGGGAAAGCCTCGCACGCTTCGAGAGCACCCAGCATCTGCTGACCGGGCACGACGTGATCGTGGCCGGTGACAACGCCACCGTCCGGGCGAACCTGGTCGCCATGCACCTGTGGGACGGCGCCCGAAAAAGCGCCGGATCGGCCGAGGACTACTTCGTGGCCGGCAGCGTGATCACCGTGCGGCTGCAACTCACCCCGCAGGGCTGGAAAATCACCGAGCTGGTCAATGACACGATCTGGCGGGCCGGCTCCGGATTCACCGCGATGGCGCACACGGGCCGGCCCACCAGCTGACCACTGGGAAGAACTCAGTGGTCCACCCGAAGCACCAGTTTTCCCTGGATATGGCCCTGTTCGGCCCGCTCGTGCGCCCGGGCCGCCTCAGCGAGCGGATAGACCTCGTCGACAGCGACCCGTAGGACGCCCACGGCGACCAGCCCGACCAGTTCGGCGAGCTGGGAACCGTCGGAGCGCACCTGCCCGCCGCGCACGACGATGCCCCGCCGCGCGAGCTCGTCCTCGTGATAGTCACCGAAGAAGACCGGGCTGAGCACACCCCCGTCCCGGATCGCCGGGGTGAGCAGATGACCCCGCGGACCTCCGACGGTGTCAAACAGGTGGTCGATGTCCTTCGCGGCCCGCGCGACCCGGGTTGTCGTGTAGTCGATGTACTCGTCGACCGCGAGACCACGCAGAAACTCCGCGTGCCGGGTGGACGCGACGGCGACGACGCGCGCCCCGGCCCGACGGGCAAGCTGCACCAGAAAGTGCCCGACGCCGCCAGCCGCCCCGTTGACCAGCACAGTGTGCCCGGACGTGACGGGAGCGTACTCGGTGGTGTACTGCCAGGCGGTGAGACCGGCCATCGGGATCGCAGCCGCGTCCACATGGCTGAGTTCCGGCGGTTTACGGGCCAGGTCGCCGACCGGGGCCGTCGCGTACTGCGCGTAGCCCCGCCCACCGTCGACGCCCCCGGACGGGAAACGGAGCAGGCCGAGGACCTCATCGCCCTCCGCCCAGGCGGTGACGCCGGGACCGACCCCCACCACGACCCCGGACACATCCGTGCCCGGAGTCAAGGGCAGTGGAACAGACGGGCGCACCTGTTCGGGAATGGTCGGGAAGCCCGAGCGCGCATACAGATCGGGCGGGTTGATCCCGGCCGCGTGCACCTGGACGAGCACCTCGCCCGCGGCCGGCGTCGGACTCTCCACCTCCTCCAGCCGTAGTTCGCTCGGTGGCCCGGTGCGATGGACGCGGATCGACTGCATAGGTCGGATGTCCTTTCTGGTCGTCTACGGCGGTCTCCGCCATCGAGCGGAGCAGCCGGGGTGCGACGCGCCAGCTCACCGCCGACCGGCAAGTGGAGCATCGCTCCATATGATAGACGGAGCAGTGATCCGGATGAGGGTCGCACCGCCGACGCCGGCAGGGACCCGCCGGACGGGCGCGGGCCGGGGCAGCGCCGATACAGTGTGGTGCCGATGCGCCAAATACCCACATCATGATCGCCGAGCCGCCCGAGCCGCCCGAGCCGCGGCCAGTCCCCGGGCCCGCGTCCGCGCCTCGGGACCGCCGCGCTGACGCCCGCCGCAACTACGAGCACATCCTGGCCACCGCCCAGGTCGTGCTCGCCGAGCAGGGCGTGCAGGCGTCCCTGCGCGACGTCGCCCGTCGGGCCGAGGTCGGACTTGGCACCCTCTATCGGCACTTCCCGACCCGCGAGGCCCTGCTCGAGGCGCTCCTGCGGCAGGGGTTCGACCGGCTCGTCGAGCTCTCCGACACCCTCGCGGCCACCCGTCCACCGGCCGCGGCGCTCACCGAGTGGCTACGGGAGCTCGCCGCCGGCGCGGGCACCTACCAGGGGCTGCCGGCGTCCCTGGTCGCGATCATGGACGATCCCGACTCGGCGCTGGCGGTCTCCTGCGCGGCCCTGCGGTCGGCCGGGACACGGCTGCTGGAGCGAGCCCAGGCCGACGGCGAGATCCGCCCCGACGTCACCGGAACCGACGTGTTCGTGCTCACCACCGCCGTGGCCGCTCTGACCGAACGAGGCCCACTCGCGCAGCGGCGCGACCATCTGCTCGGCGTCATGCTCGACGGCCTGCGCCCCGCTCCCCGAGAATTGTTCGGGCCGTGTTCGTGACCCCTCGGGCTTCGGTGGGAAGAATGGAGGTGTCCAGGAGGCAGGCGCACCCGTTCGGAGGACTCATGTCCGACCCGTATCCGTCCGACCTGCTCCCGCCCACCACACCCGCAGTCGACGGGGCACGGATCGCGCTGGTCACAGGTGCGAGCCGCGGGCTTGGTCGGAGCATGGCCACACACCTCGCCCAGGCGGGCATCGGCGTGATCGGCACCTATCACAGCAACTCCGAGGAAGCGGGCAAACTGGTCGCCGAGCTGACCGCGCTCGACGTCCCGGCGGCGGCGCTGCGTCTCGATGTCGCCGACAGCGAGAGCTTCGAGGACTTCACCACCCAGATCCGGGCCACCCTCGACGGGTTCGGCGTCGAGCGGCTGGCCTACCTGGTCAACAACGCGGGCATCGGTGTGCACGCGCCGTACACGGAGACCACCGCGGAGCAGTTCGACGAACTGTTCCACGTCCACGTCAAGGCCCCGTTCTTCCTCACCCAGTTGCTGTTGCCCCTGCTCGCCGACGGCGGACGCATCCTCAACGTCTCCTCCGGTCTGGCCCGCTTCACCGGTCCCGGTTTCGCCGCCTACGCCTCGGCGAAGGGTGCCATCGAGGTGCTCACCCGCTATCAGGCCAAGGAGCTGGGCGAACGAGGCATCCGGGTGAACGTGCTGGTCCCCGGCGCCATCGCCACCGACTTCGGCGGCGGAGTCGTGCGGGACAACGAACAGACCAACCGAGCCGTCGCCGCCGCCATCGCGCTGGGCCGCGCCGGCGAGGCCGACGACATCGGCGCCGCCGTCCCCCTGATCCTCGCCGACGGCTTCAGCTGGGCGAACGGCACCCGCATCGAACTGTCCGGCGGCCAGAACCTGTAAGACCGCCCGCATCCGCGCGCGCCGCGCCAGGATGCGGGAGTGACCGCGCAGTATCCGCCGATCGAACCGTACGACCACGGCCTGCTCGACGTCGGCGACGGCCAGCACGTCTACTGGGAGACCTGCGGGAATCCCGCCGGCCGCCCGGCCCTGGTCGTCCATGGCGGGCCGGGTTCCGGTGCGAGCGTCGGTGCCCGCCGCTGGTTCGACCCCGACCGGTACCGGATCATCCTGTTCGACCAGCGCGGCTGTGGCCGCAGCACCCCCCACGCCGGCGACCACGACACCGACCTCACGCACAACACCACCGAGCATCTGCTCGCCGACATCGAGCGGCTGCGCCAGCACCTCGGCGTCGAATCGTGGCTGCTCCACGGCTCGTCCTGGGGATCGACCCTGGCGCTCGCCCACGCGCAGCGCCATCCAGCCATGGTCACGGCCATCGTCCTGGTCAGCGTGACGCTCACCCGTCGCGCCGACATCGACTGGCTCTACCGCGGCGTCGCCCGTTTCTTCCCCGCCGAATGGGAGACCTTCCGCCGCGCGCCACCCGCGCCCATCCCCGACACGTCCCGCACGAGCGCCCCCGACGCCGCCCTCGACACCGGGCTCGGTACCTGGGAGCCCGCCGGTGGTCTCGTCGCCCGTTACGCACGCCGGTTGGACGATCCCGACCCCGCCGTGCGCGCGGCGGCCGCCGATGCCTGGTGCGCCTGGGAGGACGCGGTCATCTCGCTGGAATCGAACGGTCGACCCGGCGCCTACGGCAGCCGTCCCCCGCGCGCCCGGCTGGCCCTCGCCCGGATCTGCTCCCACTACTTCAGCCACGGCGCCTGGCTGGACGAAGGCATCCTGCTGCGCGACGCCGGCCGCCTCGCCGGTATCCCCGGGGTGCTGATCCATGGACGGCACGACCTGGGCGGCCCCTACCAGGTGGCCTGGGACCTCGCCCGCGCCTGGCCCGACGCCGAACTCATCGGCGTGACCGACTCCGGCCACACCGGCAGCGCCGCCCTGGGCCACCATCTGCGCACGGCCCTCGACCGCCTCGCCGCCACCCCCACCCGCTCCTCATAACCAGCACCGCCCGTGAAAACGTCACAGAACGTGACCATGATCGAGGGGCGGCGCGGCACCGCGTCCCATCAACAAGCCGTGCGGACCGCTTGGTGCACAAACCATGTTAAATCACCCAGTCACCTTGCGGTCCCCGCGATGCCGGCGGACGAACAGGGGTCGCATCGACGGGCACTTTGCCGCGTCCGTCCGCGTTGAACCTCCTGGAGCGGCGTAGCAGCGATACGCCGAAGAGCCGCAAAGCAGTACAACGCGCCACGCCCGAACGCGGGGTTGGCCGATGTTCGTCACACCGCGCATTCGAACCTAGATCGATTTCCCAAGCGGGTCGTACGCTGACTTTCCCGCCCCGACCACCGCCACCGAACCGTGCCCACCACCGATCGCCGCCCCCACCCGCTGTGCGCTCGCCCCACCTACCCACGGAGGATCCATGGGCAACCGGACGGTGCTCGTCTCCGGCGCCGGCATCGCCGGGACGACGCTCGCGTACTGGTTGGCGTGGCATGGGTTCCGCCCCACGGTGGTCGAGCGCGGGCTGTGGCAGCGCACCAGCGGCAGCCCGGTGGACGTCCGCGGTCAGGCCCTCCAGGTGGCCCGGCGGATGGGCACGCTCGGGCTGCTGCGGGCGGCCGCCACGGGTGTCGCGGGCATGCGGTTCGTCGATGGCTACGGGCGGGGCACCGGGCGGGTCAACCTGCGCGCCCTCGCACGCTCGACCGGCGGGCATGACATCGAGGTTCCGCGCGGCACTCTCGCCGCGATCCTGGAGCAGGCCAGCGCCCCGCACGCCGAGTTCGTCTTCGGTGACTCCATCGCCGCCCTGGCGCAGGACGAGCACGGGGTGGACGTCACCTTCGACCATGGGAGGACCCGCCGGTTCGACCTCGTCGTCGGGGCCGACGGGCTGCACTCGACGGTACGCCGTCTGGCGTTCGGTCCGGAGTCCGCTTACGTCCGCCATCTCGGGCTGTACAGCGCGACCGTGCCTTTTGACGGGCCAGCCGACTACGGCCGCGAGGTCGTGATGCACAACACGCCCGGTCGGGTGGTCGCGTTGCAGCCCTCGGCCGACGGGCCGATCGCCTTCTTCGCGTTCCGACACGCGAAGATCCCGGATTTCAACCACCGCGACATCGAGCAGCATCGCCTTCTGCTCGCCGCCGCGTTCGGCCGCGGCACCTGGCGCACCCCCGAACTGCTCGCCCGGGCCCAGGCCACCGAGGACCTCTACTTCGACGCGGTCAGCCGGGTGCACATGCCGACCTGGTCCACCGGACGGATCACGCTCGTCGGCGACGCCGCCTCCTGCGTGTCCCTGTTCGGCGATGCGCCCTCGCTGGCCATGGCAGGTGCGTTCGCGCTCGCCGAGGAACTCGCCGCCACCCCCAACGACCACCGGGCCGCGCTGCGCCGCTACGAGGCGCGCCACCGCCGGCTCGCCGATCCGCGCCAACGTGGCGTGGAACAGGCCTCCCATCTGCTGGTGCCGGCGACCTGGGCGGGCATCCGGGCGCGCAACGCGGCCAGCCGACTGTGGCCGGCCGCGGCTGCCGCCGGCTGGGTTGGCAGCCGGCTCACCTCCAGCCCGCTCGCGCCCGCCCTGCCGATGCCGCCCCGCGCCACCCGTTCGGCCGGCGCCACCACCCCCACCTGAGCCGCCACCCTCACATCCCCCTCTGGTCCCGCCCATCTGGCCCCGGTAGCAGGATCGATCCGTCCCGCCGGGCCGCCAGCGGCGACCCGTGACGACGGCGCTGTCCCCGCGTCCTCGTGGACCTCGTACTAGCGACTCGCGACGACCGCGACGGCGTCGAGCGGTTCGGATCGCGCGACCCGGGCGGTCAGACCGACCCTGGCCGCCGCCTCGAGCAGCGCCCCCGTCTGCCGGTCAGCAGCCTCCATGATCAGAATGGCCTCGGGGGCGAGCCAGTCCGGCGCGTCGGCGATCACCCGGCGCAGCACGTCGAGGCCGTCCGTCCCGCCGTCGAGGGCGAGACGTGGTTCGTGTTCCCGCGCCTCGGGCGGCATCAGGCCGAGGGCGTCGCTTGGCACGTACGGCGCGTTCGCGATCAGGACGTCGACCCGGCCGCGCAGGTCCGTGGGCAACGCGGTGTAGAGGTCTCCGGCGTGCACCCGGCCGCCCAGCCCGGTCAGGTTGTGCCGCGCGCACCGCACCGCCTCGGGTTGGAGATCGGCGGCGTGCACCCACGCGGTCGGCAGCCGCGCCAGGATCGCCGAGGCCACCGCACCAGACCCGCAGCACAGATCCACGACGATCACCCGCGACGGGTCCCGGATGTGCCGCAGCGCCAGATCGACGAGCAGTTCGGTCCGCCGGCGCGGCACGAACACACCCGACTCCACCAGAACCCGCCGACCGTGGAACTCAACCCAGCCGAGGATGTACTCCAGGGGCTCACCGGCCACCCGACGCGCCACCAGAGCATCAAGATCACCAGAGGCGGGCTCGACCCCACCCGTCCCACCCTCGACGGCATCGACGAGCAGAAGCGCCTCGTCCTCGGCGAAGACGCAGCCCGCGGCGCGCAGTTGACGCACGACGGCGGGCAGCCGGGGGTCAGCGGGGTGCGCAGGACCAGCGGGTCGAGACAGTTCCAAGCCGCAGACGTTACCAGTGATGGTCAGGTCCGCGGCTGTGGCGGTCCGCCGCCGGCCAGCACCACCCCCTCGACGGTCAACGGGTCGGCCGTCGACCCGCGTCGACGCGGGACGGACGCCGGCGCGCACACGGGCTCGGCCGATGACGCACGCACGGGCTCGGCCGATGACGTACGCACGGGCTCGGCCGATGACGCACGCGCCGACCGTGGTGTTTCCGCGCCTTCGCAGTAGCCGTATTCCACCCCGCGTCGCCACACGGTCAACCGACAACGCTCACCATCGACCGTCCAGGTACGCCGGTCCACACGGTCCTCTATCTGTACGGGTGGGCGGGCCGTGGGTTCCGCGGCCCGGTGGTGCGCCCAGGTGTGCGCCGTTTCCCATTCCGGGAATGTGGCGACGAGTTCACCGTCTCCGTCGTACACCTGAAAGCGGCGAGTCTGCATCGTTCGCGCCTTTCGAGTATCGTCCGGGCGATTCGGGATCGCCGGGCGGCGCTGGTTCGTGGGCAACGGTGACGGCGAGCGGCACCGAGGCGCGTCGGCGGGAGACCGAGGTGCGGCGACGCGTGGTGGTGCGGCGGAGAGTGTGACGGTGCGTGGCAGCCGGCTCCGGACGGGGCTCGGCGTCCAGCCGCCCGGAGCCGGCGCTTGGGCACCCCCCTGGACCTGGATACGGGCCGGCCGGTTACTCCCTGTACATCAGGAGCCCCCTCCACCATCTCACTTAGAGAAATTAACCCGCCACTCAAGGTAGCCCATCGCATCGCCCGACACCCCCGTGCACAGCTTCTGCAACAGCTCCTGTAAGAGTTTCGCTACTCAGAGGCGCACACTGTGGATAAGGAGTGGCGATCCGGTGGCAGGATGCATCCATCACTCCGAACCGACCGAAGGACGAACGATGGCCACGAGTGGCGGTCCGACCGTGCGACGCAGGCGGCTGGGAGCCGAACTGCGGCGGCTGCGAGAGAGCGCCGGAGTCTCCGTGGACGAGGTCTGCCAGCTCCTGCGCTGCTCCATCTCCAAGGTCAGCCGCATGGAGAACGGCCGAGTGCCGGTGCGCACCCGCGACGTCTCCGACCTGCTCGACCTCTATGGCGTCGCCAAGGGCGAGCAGCACGACGCGCTGATGGCGCTGGCCCGGGAGTCGCGCCGACACGGCTGGTGGCACTCGTACCACGACGTCGTCCCCACATGGTTCGAGATCTACATCGGTCTGGAGGGGGACGCGACGTCCATCCAGGTCTACGAGTCACAGCTGGTACACGGCCTGTTGCAGACCAGTGACTACGCCCGTCAGGTCCTCCGCGCCGACGACCCGGAGGTCGCCGCGGAGGAGATCGATCGCAAGATCGCACTCCGGATGGACCGGCAGCACCGTCTCACCGCGCCGAACCAACCGCGACTGTGGGTAATCCTTGACGAGGCCGTCCTGCGCCGCGAGATCGGCGGTCGGGCGGTTATGCGCGAACAGCTCGAGTTCATTGCCAAAAGGTCCGAACTCCCGAACGTGACCATTCAGGTGATTCCCTTCGACGTGGGCGCACATGCCGGTCTGGGCAGCGCCTTCTCGATACTCGGCTTCCCGGACTCAGAAGACCACGAAGTAGTCTATATAGAAGAGGCGGCCGGTAGCCTCTATATCGAGCGCGTTGCGGAAGTCCGCCGATATAAATTGAAGATGGATCATCTCCTGGCCGCCGCACTGCGGCCCGAGGAATCCGTCCAGATGATACTTTCGGCGGCAAAGGAACTCACATGACCATGTTTGCGAAGCCCGATCCGCAGGACCACACCGAGCTGACCTGGCGCCGGAGCAGCTACAGCAACGGTGCGGGCGGAATGTGTGTGGAGGTCGCGCCGCTGGGCGAGGGGGTCGCCGTCCGCGACTCGAAGGACCCGCTCGGCCCGGTCCTCGCCTTCACCGCCGGCGAGTGGGACGCCTTCCTCGCCGGCGCCCGCGACGGGGAGTTCGATCGCGCGCGGGTACACGTGGGGTGACCCCCGCCCCGGTGCGGTGACGTCCGTCCGATCCGGTCCGGCCACCTGTCCCAGCGGGGCCGGACCGGGCGGGACGAACGTCCCGACGTCGGCCCTCACACCCTCGGTCGCGTTACGTGCCGGTTGGCTCTTGCGCAACGGCTCCCGGACGCGCACTCTTGTAGATGTTCAGTAGAGCTTTGTTGTTGTGATCGTGTCGTTGTTATCGTGATCGTGTCGTTGTGGTCGCGGCAGGTCCGGGTACGACGCTCACGCCACGCATCGTGCGGGATGCGCGGCGCAACAGTCGGTCCGGGCAGGGCGGGCGCACGACACGGTGCCTTTGTCATCCCTCGTCCTCTGGACGGGCAATGCGGGCCCGGTGGCCCGCTCCTACGCGGAGGAGGGCAGTCGTCGTGACCAGTGTTGACGGTTCGGCTACCCATACGCCGATATCCGCTGCCCCGGCCCAGGTGGCCGCGTCGGCGCGGTCCGGCGGTCGCTGTCGTCCCCGCGCACCACACTCGCCCTGTTGCCCCGGCCAGCGTGACGTACCCGCCTGGCGCCGGGTGCCGGCCGGCGAGCATCGGGCTGGTCGGGTAACCGGCGCGGCCCTGCTGACGCCCTCCTAGCCGCAGGCGCCGACCCCGCCGTCACGCCACGGTCCGTGCTGGCGGAGTCGACCTTCCTCGCCGGCACCGCCCACGGCCCACCGGCCCAAAGCTCACCCCGTCCCACACGGAGGGCCTGGGTCCCGGTGGCTGCCGGCCCGACGGATCCCGCCGCCAGCGTCAGCGTCCTTTTGTCACACTTTGGCACCCATGGCCACGACCGGGCTCCGCCCTCCCACGGCGGACGCGGGTCCTGGCCGGCGACCCCGTACGAACAGCACCGTCGGAGTTCCCCTGCCACCGGGAGGTGATCGCCGTGGCCACTGCCACGACCAACCTGCTCAACACCCCGAACGAAGACCAACGAGTGGATCGGGTCCGCCGCGCGGCGCTGTCGGCCTACGTGGACGGAAAGATCAGTTTCGCACAGGCGAACCTGCGGGTTCGCAAGGCCATCGAACGCTTCCTCGTGTGACCAGTCACTCGATGCCCCGCGGACGGCGCCGGCCCCCCGCCGGCCCGTCCGCGGCGGGCGCCATCCGACGCCCCGGTCGCCAGGTCGGCACCCGTCCCACCCGCCGGGTACGCCGCCGCGGCTGACCTGGTCACAGCAGGTGCAGGCGGCGCTGCGCCACACCGACGGTGAGCCGCTGCCCCCAGGAGAGCTCGATCGCGTCCGATTCGATGCCGTCGCCGAACACGACCATCCGATCCGATTCGACCAGGACCTCCAGCCGGGCCGCCCCGGTCAGCCCGCCCTGTGTGCGGGCAGTGCCCGTCTCGGGCGAGGGCCACGCCTCGCGGACGAACCAGGCCAGCGCGCCCGCCGTCGGCGCCGGCAGGTCGATCTCGCCGCCACGCTGTGCCCAGACCGAACGACACCAGCCCGTAGCTCCCGTCCCGGTGCCCACCAGCAGACCGGACGACGCCTGACGCTCCGCCACCAGCCCGGCAGCGGCTTCGGTGACCGCGGCTTCAGTGACCGCGGCTTCAGTGACCGCGGCTGCCGGGACCCGCAGGACGTACCGGGCGGTCTGATGTCCGGGGTCGCCGACGTAGACCTCGTTGAGCGCGAGGATCCGCTGCCCGTCATCGGAGTGGGCCTCCACCATCGTGAGGTCGCGGGCCGACCCGCCGGGCCGGGCCCCGTCCTCACCCGTCAGGGCCCGCAGCATGCCGCCCGCCGCGGCGGGCGGGTGCCGGACGAGCACTCCGGGGTTGCGTCCGACGTCGGCGTTGATGCCCAGGACGGGCTGGCCGTCGAGGTACTTCGCCACGTTCGCGACCAGACCGTCCTGGCCGACGCAGATCACCACGTCGTCGGGAGCGAACAGGAACCGGTCCAGATCGGCCCGCTCCACCTCGCCGCGCCGCCAGTGCGCGGGGATCGCCGCGGTCACCGCCTGGCGGGCGGCCCGCGTGGCCTCGTCGGCGGCCTGCACCGGCGCGAGCTCCCGACCGCGGGTCCGCAGGAAGAACTCGGCCTGGCCACGGGTGCCGTGCCGGGCGATCAGCTCGGTGTACTCGGTGCGCCGGTGCACCAGGACCGCCCGCGGGGCGAGACTCATGACTGCTGCTGCCCGGTGTGGACGAGGCGGCTGAGCAGTTCGGTGAGCATGTCCGGGGTGATCGTGAGCGCGCCGATCGAGGGCAGGTGGTCGGCGAGGTCGCGCACGGCCAGGGCGACCATCGCCGAGGTGTCGAGTCCGGTGACGGAGGCGACCCGGGCCGCCTCCGCGTCCGCCTCGGCCTGCCCGACCAGGCGTACCGCCTCGGCGCGGGCGGCGGCCTCGATGCGGACCCGTTCGGCCTGCGCGCTGGCGGCGGTCCGGGCGCGCCGCGCCTCGGCCTCGGCGGCGATGCCCGCGGCGGCGGCCTGTTCGGTCATCCGGCGCTGTTCGTTGGCGCCTTCCTGGGTGACCAGTCGCTCGGCCCGCACCGCGAGTTCGATCTTGCTCTGCAGCTCGTTCTCGGCGATCCGCCGTTCCTGCTCGACGGCCAGTGCCCGCCGCCCGTAGGTGGCCCGGTCGGCCTCGGACTGGATCTGCTCCCGGGTCGGGGTGGTCAGTGCCTTCTCCACCTCCGGCGCCGGGCGCACCGCGACCACCCGCACCCCGGCGACGGCGATACCGGTCTGGACCAGCCGGGTGTCCGTGCGCAGCCCGTCGGTCACCCGGGCCCGGATCTCCGGGACGCCCTCGGCGAGCGCGGCCGTCAGCGGTGCGCGGGCGAGCAGGTCCGAGGCGTACTGCTGGGCCGTCTCGGTGATCATGCCGGCCAGCTGGTCGAGCGGCTTCTCCCGCCAGCCGCCGAGCTCCGGGTCGATACCGAAGTCGATCCGGGCGGCGGCCAGCGCCGGGTCCGCGATCCGGTAGGTGACGGTGGCCTGCACCGCGACGTCCTGGAAGTCGGAGGTGCGGGCGTGGAACAGCACCGCGAGCTCCCGGTCGTCCACCGGCACCTCGCTGATCACCGCCGTCCGCGGGCGGTACCAGAAGACCTGGCCGACGCCCTCGTGGGCGACCTCGGTGCCGCGCAGGTGCCGGATGTACGAGGTCGGACGCCCCCGCAGGTGGCACAGGAACGGTACGCGGCTGATGTCCGCCATGACTGCCTCCCGGTGGTCGGCGTCCCGCACCGACCGTCACTTTTATCGTCGAAGTGACGATAACCGCCTACGGCCTTTTTCGTCAAGGTGACGATATATGGTGCGGTCCATGCCACCCTCGCTTCCCGATGGCGTCGTCCCGGTGCCCCTGAGCGTCGATCTCGTCCTGCTGACCGTCCGCGACGACCAGTTGGCCGTGCTGCTGGTGCGCCGCGGGATCGACCCGTATCGCGGCAGGTGGGCGCTGCCCGGCGGGTTCGTCCGCCCCGGGGAGGACCTCGCCGACGCCGCCGTGCGCGAACTCGCCGAGGAGACCGGCCTGCGGCATCCGCCGGCGCATCTCGAGCAGCTCGCGACCTACGGCACCCCCGGCCGTGATCCGCGCGGCCACGTGGTCACCGTCGCGTTCCTGGCCCTGGTCCCGCAGTCACGGGCTCCCGTCGCCGGCACGGACGCCGCCGACAGCCGCTGGGCCGCGCTCGGCGACACCTCGACGGCCGACCTCGCCTTCGACCACGCCACGATCGTGGCCGACGGGCTGGAACGGGCCCGCTCCAAGATCGAGTACAGTGCCGTCGCGACGGCGTTCTGCGAGCCGGAGTTCACGGTCGCGGCCCTGCGGCGGATCTACGAGCTGGTCTGGGGATGCCGACTGGACCCCCGCAACTTCCATCGCAAGGTGACCGGCACCGCGGGATTCCTCGTTCCGACCGGACGCCTCACCACCCGCGACGGTGGCCGCCCCGCGGAGCTCTACCGCCGTGGGGAGGCAGGTCTGCTGCACCCCGCGATGCTGCGGCCCGCCCGGGAACGGCCACCAGGCGACGGCGCCGCGCGCCAGGACGGTTCCAGATAGCCCGGATGGCTCGCGGTGGCGAGGCTTCGAGGCGGAGACGGCCGGGCGCCCGGGCGATCGGGGGGTGAACCCGGGCGGCCGGCCACGACAACCTTCTCACCGAAAGCGCACGCAGGTTCACTGTTCGTGGATTAGCGTGGCGCGAGAGTCACCAGCTGTCCACCCTCGCCACGTCCGCCGTAATTGCACCCGCCCGAAGACCGCGCCAGCAAGGCCCGAGAAGTCCGAGGTAATCGCACTTCGCCAGAGTGGCGCGCCCTTCGGGGGCAGCCTTCGCTACTTTCCGCGGTTGGTCGCGTGCAGATCGTTGGATCTGGGGAGCGCCGCGGGGCCGCGCGGAGGAGCCGCCGAGGCAGGCAGGGCCGCGGTCGCGGAGGTGCCCGGGTCCACCGCGGTGCCGTCCTCGGACACGGCACCCTCGGTCGTGACGTCCTCGGCCTCGTCGACGGAGCGGTTGGCGGCCATCCGGTCGCGGCCGAGGGCGACGATGCCGGCGGCGACCATGGTCAGGGCGATGATAAAGGCGACACGCTGGGGGCCGTCCGGCGCCGGCTCGTCGAAGAGGGTGACGCCGAGGGTGACCGGCAGGAACGCGGACACCCCGCTGGTGACCGGGAAGGCGATGACCGCGGCGCGCCCCTGCAGGCCACGCTGCTGCAGGCCAAGCGCCAGCACGGAGAACAACACCAGCAGGTACGGGGTTGGGGTGGTGAGCAGGTCGACGAGGGTGGACTGCCCCTCACGGCGCTCGTGCACCGCCAGCCCGATCTGGCGGGTGGCCAGCGTCGCGATCGCGTAGCAGACCCCGGCGGCGGCGCCGAAGCCGAGTGCGGTGGCGGCGATACCGCCCCGGCGGGCGGCCACGTTGGCCAGGAACGCGCAGAACAGCGCGAACATGAGGCCGAGCACGAGAAAGGCGAGCAGAACGTCGGTGCTGGCCGAGGTGCCGACCTCGGCCCGGCGGGCGAACGCGTAGGCGAGCAGGCCGATGCCGGCCACCATCGAGGCGACCCCGAGCCAGCCGTTACGGCTGATCCGCTCACCGAGCACCCGCTGCGCCAGCAGCGTGAACACGATCATGTCGAGGGCCATCACCGGGGCGACGAGCGCGACCGGGGCGACCGACAGCGCGGCGACCTCGAGCAGGAACGACCCGGCCTCGACCGCGAGCCCCAGCAGCCACAGCGGACGCAGCACCAGATGGGCGAGCAGGCCCAGGCCCAACCCGCCGGAGCTGGCCTCCTCCTCGCGGGCCGCGCGCGCCTGCACCAGCGGAGCGATACCGTACAGGCCCGCCGAGACGGCCGCCGTCGGCAGCCCGACCAGCAGCGCCGTGCTCATCTGCCGGCCGCCGCGACCGTACGCGGGACCGGCCCGCTCGAAGACACCATCGGTACGCGGCCTACCCCCGTCTGCTTCACACCCACCACCCGTCCCAGTCAACACCGACGGCGAGCCGCGGCATTCCGGGCCAGGCGGGGCAACACCGAACAAGGGTGTGGCTCACCAGTGGGAGCCGAAACCGATCTGGGCCAGTGCGGCGTCGAAGGCCTGCTCCCAGGCCTGCGGACCGATGGCCACCCGATGCGAGGGGGGCTTGACCCGGTCGAGGCAGGCCAGGGCCGAGCGGGTCAGCGAGACCGGGTCGGTGTTGGTGACCTCGGCGTGGCCGCGCTCGAGCTCCTTCTGCAGGTTGTCCCGGCCGTGGCCGGGCACGACGTCAAGCAGCAGCAGATCCCGTCCGATCACCCGGGCCTCGCTGCAGGTGTCACCGGAGGAGGTCACGACCAGGTCGCTGGCGGCCATCAGCGTGGGAATGCGGTCGGTGAAACCGAACGGGATGACCTTGTGCTGGCGTTCGGCCAGCGCCGTGAGTTTCGCGGCGAGCTGCTCGTTGCGCCCGGCGACGGCCAGCACGTAGATCCCGGCGCCGGAGAGCGCCGCGGCGCTTTCCACCAGCGGGCCAAGGCCCCACGAGCCGGACATGAGCAGCACGCACGGGGCGTCCCCGGGAATGCCGAGTTCCGCGCGGGCCTCCTCCTGGGACGGCGGATCGTAGAAGGGCGTACGCACCGGGGTCGGCACGACCGAGACCAGCGCGTTCGGCGCGAACCGCCGCACATAGCGGGCGGCGGTCTGGGAGGTCACCAGGTAGAGATCGGTGTTGTCGTGCACCCACAGTCGGTGCACGCAGCAGTCGGTGGAGAAGACCGCGGTGACCAGGCCGGGAAACTCGGCCTTGACCCGGCTGGTCGCCGCGGCTCCGGTGGCGAAGATGGAGACGACGAGATCGGTGGGTGTGGTGCTCAGTTCCTCGCGCAGGGCGGGGACGACATAGCGGCTCGACGTCCGCTCGATGAGCCCGGCGAGTTTTCCGCCGGTGCGCATCTGCGAGAAGTGCACCGCGTCGTACAGGCCGGGCACGGCGAGCATCCCGCGGAAGACCTTCTCTCCGCGGGCCCCGTTGCGACCGCCGAGCATGCGCAGGCTGTCGCCGGTGCGGGCGGTCCACCCGCGCCGGGTCAGCGAGGCGCCGCAGGCCTCGGCCATCACGTCGTGCCCCATCCCGAGCGACCCGGACAACAGCAGCGCGGACCCGCGCCGCGTCGGCGTCCGAGCCGTCAGGTCGCCGTCCTGTGAGGGTCCGGTCACCGTCACACCACCGATCTGCGTCATGCGGTCTGCGTCATGGGCTGGTCATCGTGCCGATCATTCCGACGAGGCGGCGGTCACATCGAGGTCGTCGACATGCGAGACGGCCTGGACCGGTGGGCGCCGATTCGCCAGATACCACTCGACGTACTGCCGGACGCCGTCGGAGAAGGGCGTGGTGGGCCGCCAGCCGAGCAGGTCGAGGGCTCGGCGGGCGGACACCTCCCGGCCGCGGAAGTCGCCGGGCCGGGCCGGGACGTGCTCGATGGTCGTGCCGGGGAAGTGCCGGCAGACGGCCTGCGCCATCTCGAGCACGCTGACCGACTCGTCGCCCTCGAGCGCGAGCGTGGCGTTCTCCGCCTCGGGCCGCAGCGCCAGCACGTGCGCGTCGGCGAGGTCGCGGACGAACACGTAGTTGCGGAACTGCTGGCCGTCCCCGGCGACGGTGAGTGACTCGCCGCCGAGGGCCTTGTGGACGAACCGGGCGAGCACCAGCTCGTCGCGCATGCCGGGGCCGTACGGGATGCCGTAACGCAGGATCGTGAACGGCAGTCCGTAGGTCTGCTGGTAGCTGTGCAGCAGGAGTTCGGCGGCGAGCTTCGTCGAGGTGTAGACATGCCCGGCGCGACCGAGGGTGATCTCGGCGTCCTCGGTCAGCGGGGACGAGTCGGCCCGCTCCCCGACCGCGCCGTACACCCAGACGGTGCTGGCGAACAGCACCCGGCCGACCTTGGCCTGACGGGCCGCCTCGCAGACGTTGCCGGTGCCCTCGACGTTGAGGCGCACGGTGCGGGCGGGATCGGCGTAGGCGAAGTCGACGTTGGACATGCCGGCGATGTGGAACACCGCGTCGGCGCCGCGGAGCGCCTCGGTGAGCCCGGGCAGGTTGAGGACGTCGACCTGCAGGCTGGTCGCCCGCGGGTCGCTCGGGCGGGCGTCGACGTCCAGGGAGAGGACGTCGTGCCCGGCGTCGAGCAGCCGGTCGACGACGTGACTGCCGATGAAACCGGAGCCTCCGGTAACCGCGATTCTCATGCTGCCCCGTCCAGGTCCAGGCTCGCCAGCGCGGCGGCGAAGGAGGTCAGCACGTGCTCGGCCTCCGCGTCGGTCATGTCGGAATGCAGTGGTAGGCAGACGTGCCGGGAGCAGAGGTCCTCGGCGACCGGCAGCGCGCCGCCGGCGTAGTCGGTGAAGACGGGCTGCTGGTGCAGGGGCACCTCGTAGACCTCACCGGACAGGGAGACGCCGTGCCGCTCCTTCAGTTCCTTCTTCAACCGGGCCCGGTCGACACCGGGGCGGGGCATGACGATGTACTTGTAGTAGTTGTTGACGTCGCCCGGGGGCAGCCGCAGCCGGCTGGCGGGCGCCGGGGCTCCCGGTCGGGCCAGGCCGTCGATCGCCGCGTCGTAGCGGGCGGCGATCCGGGTGCGGGTGGCGAGGAACTCGTCGAGGTGGCGCAGGTGCACCTTGCCGGTGACCGCGTGCAGCTCACTGAGCCGCCAGGCGTAGCCCTCGCGGATGTGGGTGTTCCCGAGGAAACCGGCCTTGCCCTGGTCGCGGTAGATCAGCGCCGCCTCGTGGATCGCCGGGTCGGCGGTGACGATCATGCCGCCCTCACCGCTGGTGATCAGTTTGGTGGGGTAGAACGAGAACGACCCGGCCACGCCGAACGACCCGGCGAAGGTGCCGTTGTGCTGGCAGCCATGGGCGTGCGCCGCGTCCTCGACGAGGAGGATGTCGCGCTCGGCGCACAGGCGGGCGAGGTCCTCCACATCCGGCGACACCAGACCACCGATGTGCACGAGGACGACCGCGCGGGTGTTCGGGGTAAGGGCCGCGGCGACGGTGTCGGCCGACAACGCGAAGGTGTCGGGACTCACATCGGCGAAGACCGGATTGGCGCCGGCCCGCAGAACAGCAAAGGCGGTCGCCGCGAATGTGTTGGTCGGAACGATGACGTCCGTGTCCCGAACGTCCAGACTGCGAAGAATGATCTCCAGTGCGGCGGTACCACTGCTCACCGCCACGGCGAACGGCGCTTCGTGCGCCGCCGCGAATGCGGCCTCGAAATCCCTCGTGTGTGCGCCCAGTGTCAGCGCGCCGGTGGAAAGGATCTCAGTCGTGGCCGACGCGATCTCCGCACGATCGTCGGCTGAGAAGACGATCCGTGCCGCGGGGACATGCACCTGTTCACCCCTGCCTTCCGAGTCATCCGCACGAGTGGGCACTGCTCTGGACCGGCAACGCCCCGGGCGCCCTCGACGCCACGAGGTGCCAGCCCTGCAACCCCTCCGGATGTGACGACCGGTTTTGTCAGCACATGCCCAAAACAGGCTAGCGATCCCGATCGGAGGTGCGACCAGGGCCCACTACGGTTACCTACGAAACATCTCACATCTATCCGAAAGTAGCGGACCTTGTCGGGAAAGCGACGTCGACCCGAGGAACGATTCTTCCGTCACCCCGATGACGTCCGCACCAGGACGGACAGTGATGGTGACGTCCCGGTCACGGTCAGGGCCGGGGGTCTGCATCGTCGCGTCTTTGCCGGGCCCTGGTAAGAGGGTCACCCCCGCACCGTCGATCTACGAATCCAGGGGTGACCCGTCGACAGCCTCGGGCCAGCCCGCGCGGATACCCCTGGCAGCGCCGAGGCCCGGGCCGCCGGGTCCGGCGCCCGCCCCGCCGCCACAGGCGTGATCGCGCCACCGTGCCACGGCAACGGGTGACCTGCCGACCAGGCCGGTCGTACGCCTGGTGGGGTCGACTGGCGGGCTCGAGCGCCCCCCGCGGCGGACGCGTTTCACCCCGCGGGAGTGACCGCGGTGCCCGTCGACCCGGGGCCGCGTCGCTCGGCGGCGGCGGACAGCGACCTGGCCGCTCCCGGAACCGTCGTACCCGCGCCCGCCCGGATCCCTGCGGGCTTTCCCGATCGGGGAAGCCCGGGCAAAGAAAAAGTCCCGATGAAGCCGAGATGCCTGACGTACGGGGGGAACGCAGGCGCTGGCTCCATCGAGACTGTGGTCAGCTTACGTCCCCCATCCGTCCAGAGCGACAGGACCTAGGTCCATGACCTTGGACCCTGGCCACATCTAGTCGGAACGTGCCCGCTCGGATTCCTTACGCGGTCTCGTGATGGCGTGAAAGCAAATCTCACCACGATCCGTGTCATAGAGCAGCCAGTTCTGCATTCGCCCGCGCGCCGGACCCACGTTCACCACCAGCGTTCTGCCACCAACGCCCGAAAGCCCCCCGGTCGGCAGGCCGGTCGCGGGGGGCACCAGCACGGCGGACCCGCCAACGGATGACACCGATTCGGGGGACACCGGAGCGGGTGGGACCCGCAGCACCTCGCCGGGCCCGACGGAGATCATCCGCACGGGTGGCTCGGCGGGCCGCACCGACTCGGTCGGCCAGTCGATCTCGAACACCGCGTTCTGGTGGGTGTGCCCAACGACGACCACCGGCCAGCGCGGCACGTCGGCCGCCCTCGGCACCAGGAGGTCGACCGCCGGTGTCGGATCGACCCGCGGGGTCAGGCTCGGAGCCGCGGGCGGTCGCGGCTCGGCGGACAGCCGCGCCGGTGGGGTCCCGGTGACCAGATCCCAGCGGATCTGATGCCCGTGCAGCGCCAGCAGGCCGTGCAGCCGCGCCCAGGCCGGCGCGTCCAGCAGGGCCGCGAGCTCCGGCGGCGTCCGCTCCGGACGCAGCAGCTCACGGATGCGCTCCTCCTGGTTTCCGCGAATCCGGCGCACCGTGGCCAGCCGTCGCCACAGCGGTGGGTCCCGGTCGACCACGGCCGGCAGCGACCAGTCCCGACCGGGGTCATGCAGCCGGCGAGGCACGCGTGCCTCGAGGTAGTCGCCCAGGCAGACCAGCTCGTCGGCGCCGGCCCGCTCGGCCGCGACCATGATCCGCTCCAGCGCCTTCGGTCGACCGTGCAGATCCGCGAACAACGCATAACGCATAAGGCCAGCATCCCCGCCGTCCGGCACCGGTGACCGTCGGCCGCCACACGTGGGCTCGAAGATGGCAAATGTGAGCCGATAACCGAACAATCCAGATCAGACCGATCCGGTCACGATGGGACGCCCGGATGGCCAAAAGGAGTCGGCGGACACACTCGGAACGGCCCGTTTGGCACCCACGACTGTCGGCGGGATGCTTGACTCCGATGTCGTGCCAATCTGGAAATCCCGTCGACCGACCAGGTCGCCCTTGCCTCGGTTCCCGCGCGCCCGCCAGCCCAGTGCCGTGCCGCCGGCCGCGGCGTGACCAAGGCCAGCCCGGCGCCGCCACAGCCACAGCCACAGCAGCCAGCGTCGCCACAGCAGCCACAGCAGCTGGGGGCGCCGCGGGCGACGGCACCGGAAGGGACCGCGCAGGAGGCGGCGCGGTCGGCTCGGCGGCTGGTCGAGCAGGGGCGACGCAGCCTCGCCGAGATCCCCCATCCGGCGCTCTCGCCGGGCACCAACCTCTATGGCTCAACCAAGATCTTTCCGGATTTCCAGGCCGAGGACGGCGAGGTGTACCTGACCCTCATCCACGGCATCGCGCACGAGTCGTCGGTGAGTTTCGTCGCGCTCCTGCAGGCGACCCGGGCCCTGCGCAAGGGATTCGAGACTGTGGTCTATTTCCATGGGCCAGGGGCGATGAACACGATGGCCACCCGAGGATTTCCGCATACCGGAGATTCGGCTTTTCCCGGCCAGCTCAACATCAATAACCAGATCGAGACCATCATCCGCGAAGGAGGTACGGTGTACGTCTGCCGCCACGGTCTTTCTTTGCACGGGCTGCGCGAGGCGGACATCATCGCCGGGGCGATTCCCGCACATCCGTCCGATCTGCAGGACTGCGTCATCCACTACAGCCGCCGGGGCGCCGTCATCAACTCCACCTTCATGATCTGACGCCACGATCCGACGGCGTCCGACCCGGCCCGCCGACCGGCGCGCCCGGGATCACGCAACGACGACACCGCGGGTGGACGGAGCCGTCGCACCGACCTGAGGTGACGATCCGGTCACCAGGGGCACCGGTTGGCCCGGCGGCACCATCACCAGTCCGACAACTCGCTGCGGACCGCCCGGAAACCCGGTCCGCCGGTGTTGTATCGGGAAGGACGCCACGGCCCATCCGGCCCGCGACCACAACGGCCCGCCCCACGACAACGACGCGAACGGCAGAGACCTGGGATGGAAGACGAAGCACCGGCCTGGTTCGAGGCCGCCATTGACACCCGTCCGGAGCGCCACGAGGCCGAGGTCGACGGCGCCACCATCAGCTACCGCTGCTGGGGGCCGCGGGGAGCGGCCGCGATCGTCCTGGTTCACGGGGGTGCGGCGCATGCCGGCTGGTGGGATCACATCGCGCCGCTGATTCCCAGCGAGTACCGGGTCGTCGCCCTTGATCTGTCCGGACATGGCGACAGCGCCCGCCGCGACGAGTACACCCTGGGCACCTGGGCCGCGGAGATCATCGGGGTGATCGACCACGCCGGCATCACCACACCGCCGATCATCATCGGGCACAGCATGGGGGGCTGGGTCACGATCATGACGGCGGCCGAGTACCCCGACCGGGTCGCCGGCATCGTGGTGGTGGACTCCCCCGTCGGGGAGTTCACTCCCGAGGAGCGTGCGGCCCGGGAGCGCACCGCCTTCGGCCCGCTGCGGGTCTATCCGACGGCGACCGACGCGCTGGCCCGTTTCCGCACGGTGCCGGACCAGCCGACTTCCCTGCCGTACATCATCGACCACATCGCCCGGTCCTCGATCGGATCGGTGCAGGGCGGCTGGACCTGGAAGTTCGACCCGAGCGTTTTCAACAACCGCACCCCGTCCCCGGAGATGCTGCGCAAGGTGCACTGCCGGGTGGCGCTGTTCCGCGCGGAACACGGTCTGCTCACGCCGGACATCGGCGTCCAGATGTACAACCTGCTCGGCCGGGTCGCGCCGGTGATCGAGATTCCGCTGGCCGGCCATCACGTGATGCTCGACCGTCCGCTGTTGCTCGTCACCGGTATCCGCACCATCCTGGCTGACTGGGAGCACTCGTCCCCGCAGGAGCGCAGCGACTGAGTCCGCGGGGCCGCCCGCCGCGGACCCGCGCCGGATCAGCGCCCCCGAAACGAGGGGTTGTCCAGGTCCGGACGGGTACACCTGCCGCCATGCGCCAACGGCAGGGGAGCTCGCCATGAACACGTCCGCCATCCTCGGACACCGCCGCGGCACCCGCCCACGCGACAACCCGCCCGTCGACCAGAACGGCACGAACGACACGGCCGACAGGGCTGTCGCCACCGGTGGGCAGGGCGGCGTGACCGTGGTCCGGGCGTCCGCCGCCGCGGGCCCGGGTAAGAGCACGGGCCGGCCCTCGCTCGAGGAGCGGGCGGCGCGGTCGGCGCCGGCGTCGGCGCCGGCGGGTGAACGGACCTGGCTGGCCGTGGGTAAGCGAGTGAAGTCGCAGCTCGCCGTGCTGTCGGTGCCGCTGCTCGCCAGTGGGGTGGCGTTCTGGGCGATCCTGTCGATCTTCCCGGCGGTGATCGCCGTGATCACCGTGTACGGCCTGGTGGCGAGCCCGCAGACGGTGCGGGACGAGGTCGCCCACCTGTCCGGCACCCTCTCGCCGTCGACCAGCACCGTCCTGCAGGACTGGCTGACCGGCATCACGACCACGGATCATTCCGGTCTCGGCGTCGGCCTGCTGCTGAGCCTCGTGGGCCTGATGTGGGCGGTGTCATCCGGGACCCAGAACCTGATCAAGGCGGTCTCGGTCGCGTTCGAGCAGGAGGAGACCCGCGGCCCCGTCCGGCTGCGGCTGCTCGCGGTGGGGATGAGCCTTGGCGCCGTGGTCGTGGCCGTGCTGGTCATCGGTGGGATCACCGCCGGCGGTTCGCTGCTGTCGCACCACGTGTCCAACGGCGCGCTGCGGCTGGTACTGACCATCGCGCAGTGGATCATCATGGGGTTCGTGCTGCTCGGGGCGGTCGCCGCGCTCTACCGGCTCGGCCCCGCCCAGCCGCCGAAGGGCTGGCGCTGGGCGTCGATCGGCGCGGTCGGTGCGACCGTCGCCCTCATCGTGGCCTCGGTGGCGTTCTCGTTCTACGTCCGCGCCTTCGGCCAGTACAACAAGACCTACGGTGCGCTCGGCGGCGTGGTCATCCTGATGCTCTGGCTGTACTACGCGGTGACGGTCGTCCTGGTCGGTGCGCTGGTCAACGCCGAGATCGGACGTGAGCGCGACACCGGGACGCCGACGGCCCCGCAGCCCCACGACCACCCGCGGCAGGCGGGCAGTGCGCACATCACCCCGGCCGAGCGCGGGGCGCCCGCGTCGTCCACCCCCACAACATCACCTCATCGGCGACCCGACGGACGCGATTAATCGGCTGGATGCCGGGAATCCGCAGATCACATGTTGTTCCGCTGGTGCCACCACGCGGAGCCCACCCAGGCGGGACGGTTCGCTCCCCGACCACAGCCGTCCCATCGGACAAGCCGCGAGGAGACCCCATGACGACCACGACCCGGCAGAGCACCGATTCGACCGGCCTCCCGACTCCGGCGACCACCGCCGGCCCGGCCTCCGTCACACCCGTCGCCCCGGCCGGGCCCGCCACCCCCGGCTCGCCCGCCACGCCGTATCCGGGCGACACCCGCGGGTCGGCCGCCCAGCGTCCCGGCGCGGCGCCGCTCACCGGCGGTGGGGCACCTGACGGGCAGCGGACCTCGACCGGCCATCTGGTCTCGGACGTCGTCACCGACATCTCGACGCTGTTCCGCCAGGAGGTGGCCCTGGCGAAGGCGGAGGTCCGCGAAGAGGCGAAGAAGGCCGGCAAGGGCGCCGGCATGTTCGCGGGCGCCGGCGGAGCCGGCCTGTACGCCCTGCTGTTCGCGCTGCTCGCGGTCATGTTCGGGCTGGGTGAGGTGATGGCGCTCGGTTGGGCGGCGCTCATCGTCGCCGCCGTCCTCGGCGCCGTGACCGCCGTCCTGGCGCTGAAGGGGCGTTCCACCGTGCGCACCGTCCACCCGGCGCCGACGCAGACCGTGGAGACGCTGCGTGAGGACGTCCAGTGGGCGCAGAGCCGTCGCCACTGAGCCGCCCGGCACCGCCCTCGGCGCCACCCACGCTCGCGCACGCGGCTTCGCCGATCCCCACGTCCGTGTCCACCCAGTCCCCCGCTCACCGCCAGGAAAGGTCAGGTAGGCAGTGACCAGCATTGACGAGACCAGCACGACCAGCACCAGCCCGGATGAGATCCGCTCGGACATCGAGGCGACCCGAGCCCGGCTCGGCAGCGACCTCGACGAACTGTCCGCCCGGGTCAGCCCCGGACAGGTGGCCGGTCGGACCGCCCACGACCTGCGCGAGCGGGTCGGCGCGGCGACGAACGCGGTGCGCCCGAAGGTGGCCGCGACCACCGGGACCGCGGCCGAGAAGGCCCGGCACACCGCCGACCAGGCCAAGGCCACCGTGCGCCGGCAGCTCGACGCCCACCCGCAGGTCGCCGCGTCCGCCCAGCGTGCGGTGAGCACCGCTGGCAGCGCCGCGGGCACCGCGACCCACAGCGTTCAGCGTCAGCTCGACGCCCACCCGCAGGTCGCCGCGAAGGTCACCCAGGCTCGCGGCAGCGCCGGTGAGGCGGTCAACACCGGCCGACGCAAGGCCAGCGAGAACCCGAAGGCCACCGGACTCGCCGCGGCCGGGACGGCGGCGTTCGCCGTCGTGGTCGCCGTGGTGCGTCGTCGGCGGCGTGGACGCGGGGCGGCGTCGTCCACCGCGAACGCCAGCTGACCCCGGCATGTGCTGACGCCGGAGTCGGTTGACATCACAACGCCCGGACGCACGTGGGACTGACCCCGCGCGTCCGGGCGACGTCATGTCCGGTCGACGGAGAGGGTCTGGTCGACGGAGGGGGTCGGGTCGGGCACGCGGTGACGGGCGCGCAGTTCGCGGATGCGGCTGTCCCGGTCGGCCCGGATCTCCGCGCGGGCGACCTCGGCGGCGGCGAGGTCGCCGGCCAGGCGCACCGAGGTCTCGATCTCGTCCCGGCGGCGAACATGCTGGCCGTACCGGTCGGTGCCGGCGTCGGCGAGTTCCCGGGCGAGCCGGGCCCGGTGCCGGGTGGTGGAGCCGACCTGCTGGGCTTCGAGCTCCTGGGCGTTGCAGGTGCGCCACCGTTCGAGGCGTTCGCGTCGGCGCGGCTCGGTCTGTTCGAGGGTGCGGGCGAAGATGAGTGGGCCGAGATCGACGCCGAGCAGCAGCAGTGTGAGCACGATCCGCCACAGCAACACCGACGGGTCGGAGGTCGTCAGCCGCCAGAAAGCCTTCTCCCTGGTCAACAGGTCGTCGGCGGCGTTCGCGGTGGCCGTCTGGGCGGCCAGGAAGCCGGTCCGACGGGTGTCCCGGTCCTGGTCGAAGGCCGTCAGTCGGGCCTCGGCCGCGTCCCGCGCCTGGGTGGCCCGTTGGGTGGCCAGGACCGCGGCGGCGAGGTCGGCCAGGGTGATCCGGTAGATCGGTCCGGCTCCGGCCAGGCAGGCGCCACCGCCGGTGAGCTGGCAGTTCGCCGCCGCGGTGGCGCCGGTGACGCGTCCCTGGGCGGCGGTGAGGTCCTGTTGTCGGGCGGCCAGGCCGGCGGCGAGCGCCCGCTGCTCACCCTGCTGGTTGACGTCGAAGGCGCGCAGGGCGCGACCGATCTCCTCCTGGTGGATCTCGGTGACCCGTGGCGCGATCGAGGACGCGAACACGGTCAGCAGCAGCGCCTCACCGACCAGCAGGGCCGCGCAGATCGCCACGAACACCCGGATGGCGGTGGCGGCGCCGGCCCGGCCGAGCCGCACGGTGGCGTCGCGTCCCAGCCGGTAGGGGCGGGGGGACAGCAGCACCGATCGATCGAGGAAGAAGATCACGGCCGCGTAGAACAGTCCGAAGGGCAGCGTGCGCCACGCCGAGCGGTGCAGACCCATCGCGGCGACGGTCGCGCCCGCGTAGGTGGCGAGCCCGGCCGTCAGCAGCATGAGCGCACCGGCTGTGACGAAACGTTGCCGGTCCGACGGACCAGCCGTCTCCGGCCGGGCGCCGGCACAGACCATCAGCAGGTCGCCCGCGGATCGTGACGACACAGGTCGAGCGCGAGAAATCGGCCTACCCCCGGTCCGGACGGTGGCCCGCGACGGGCCGCGGTACGCCCCTCGAGCGCCCCAGAAAGGTAACTCAGAGTAATCACGATGCGCATCCGCACCGGGTCCGGCGCGCGCCCGGACGTCGACGTGCGAGCCTGACCCCACCACCGGCCGGCGGTGGCCGTGAGCCGGCGCACAGTGGCGGGGACGCGGCCGGCAGCCGGTCACAGATGACCGGACGCCGTCCGGGGCTCGGCCAGGCGCAGGCGAAAGGGTGTGGACGTGGCACAGATCCGGGTCGAGGTACGCCAGACGGTGGCGGGCGCGCCGGAGCGGGTTCTCGCGGCGCTCGGTGACTACCAGGGAGTGCGGGCCCGGTCCTGGCCGGACAACATCCACGACTACCGGGTGCTCGCGGGCGGCGCGGGGGCGGGCAGCCGGATCGCCTACCGGCTACAGGCGACCCGCAAGCGTTCGCGGGACGTGGACGCGATCGTCTCCGCCCCGCAGCCGGACACCCTGCTGGAGGCCGACCAGAACTCGTCGCTGCGCACGACCTACCAGGTCGCACCCGCGCCGGGCGGCCCGGGCGCCGGGGCGAGCACCGTGACGGCAATCACCACCTGGGACGGCGCCGGGGGTATCGGCGGCTTCTTCGAACGCACCTTCGCGCCGATCGGTATCCGCCGGCTGCACACCGCCGTGCTCGAACGGATCGCCGCGCCAGCCTCCTGACCAGGCCGCCTTCCCGGACCAGGGCGGTTTCCCGGACCAGGGCGGCCACCGGCGACGTGCCGGCCAGCTACCAGACGCGGGCCAGCACGTTGCTGACGTAACCGTTCATCCGGTCCAGCTTGGGGACGTCCTCGGGCCTGGCCGCCGACAGTTGGCCCTGTGCCCACTGCGCGGCCCAGGTCGGGACGTTGTGCGCGGCAATGACGTAGAGCCAGTTGTGTCCCCACCGGTCCGAGTCGTAACGCTCCCGCATCATCCGGGCGGTCGAGTCAAGGGCCCAGAACGGGTCGAGGGCGCGGGCGGTCGTCACGTCGGGAAGTGTGGTGTTCCACTGGCAGAGCCCGAAGTCGGAGTTCGTCCAGTATCCGACGGCGCCCGGGTCCCAGTTGCTTTCGATCGTGGTGATTCCGCGCAGCAGGCCGCGGGGCACCGTGTACTTCAGCGCATATCTGTCCGCGATCGGCATGAACAGCGCGTAGGACGTCTCCTTGCTGACATATCCGGGCGGGCTGTGTTCGATGGCCGGCAGATACATGTCCCGGTTGATGGTTGGCTGAAGTTCTTCCTGGAATGCGGTGACAGCGGCCGCGGTGGCGGCGGTGAAACGACCATCGGTCGGGACGGGGGTGCCGGGGCCGGCATGCCAGTTGAGCGCACGGCTGATCGCGACGATCGCCGAGCGCACGGCGAGGACGTCCCCGTCGCTGCTGCCCTCCGGCGGGGTCAGCCCGGCGCCGATGCCGTAGCACCGGCCCGGCCCGGCGGGGTCCGTCCCCGCCGCGGTCGGTGTCACCGTGCCGCCGCGGCCGTCCGCCGGCCACGATCCGCGTCCGACCCGAACACGCTCGGTCGAGGTCACCACATCCCCCGTCTCAGTGCACGTACATGCGGACGGTGGTGCCGGTGGGACCGGAACGAAGCTGGACGAGGTCGCACAGCTGGTTGACCAGCCACAGGCCGCGCCCACCGCCGAGGTCGAGCGCGGGCCGGCGCCGCCCGACGAGCCGGTCGGCGACCAGCCCCGCGTCGGTCACCTCGCAGACCAGACCGCCCTGATCGGGCCAGAACCGCACCGTGCCGCGCCCGCCACCGTGGCGCACACTGTTGGTGGCCACCTCGTGGACGGCGAGTTCCAGATCATCCACCCGCTCGCTGCCGAGGCGCACCGCCCGGGCGGCCGCGGCCGACGCGGCCCGGACGAGCCCGAGGTTCGTCGGGCCGAAGGAGATCTCGGACCAGGGCGGCCCGAGATCCGGCAGCCGCTCGGCGAACAGATCACCCCCGGACCCGACCGCACCGGCGGCCACCGCACCACCGGCGGCCCCACGAGCGGGCTGGACGCCGGTGGGGCGGAACCGGGTGCTGGGGCGGGCGAGGCCACCCTTGACCACCATCGGGTGGGTCTGCCACACCAGGTCGGTGGTCGCCGGGTCGAGCGCGGCCGCCTCGTAGAGGCAACGCAGCCGCCAGCTCCGCGGCCCGGGGAAGGCCTCGTTGGTCAGTTCCTCGTGCAGCATGCACTCGGCTAGTTCCGGCCCTGAACAGTCGGACCGCACCGGCTCGACGATGCCGCGGACCGTCCGGTCGCGTTCGTCGCCCTGCTCGAGATGCTCCTGCCAGGCCGGGATGAGACGGGCGGGATTGCGGCCCAGGTCGGCCAGATCGACGAGATCGACGCGTTTCCCGGCACGACCGAGAGCGCCGCGCAACAGTGTCAGGCGCGGCTCGCCCAGAATGACCAGCACATCCTCGTCGGCGGCAAGACCGGCCAGGATGAAATCCCTGGTGGCGCTGAGGAAACCGATGTCCCCGAGATAGAGAAAAGCCTCGTGTCGAATACCGGTGGCGCCGACGCCGGATTCGACTCCCCGGGCGGCGATGGCGGGGCCGAACGCACCCACCGGCTTCACCCGGCCACCCGGGAGCGCAAACAGGGACAGCGGCGGGCCGACGCGAACCGACCGTGCCCGGCCGCACCCTCGGCACAATAACGGGAACAAGGCCGCACCGCCCCCGTGGCCTGGCACCTCATGCGCACGGGCACATCATAGGTCATGTCGCACCAATGAGATATGCCCAGTAACGCAATCGAACGGTACGGATCACACCGGATCACACCGATGGATCCGGGCCCACACCCGCTGGCACGGTGCGTGGCACGGCGGACTGCCACGTAACACGTCGGGGGTCTCACCGCCACGCGGGGCCGCCCGGCCGGCCCACTGTCGGTGATCACCCGTAGTCTCGCAGACGGCGCGGTCCGATCGCGACACCGACATCGACTCCGACGAGAAGGCGGATCAGAGCTTGTGACGACGACAGCTGTCCCCCAGCAGTCCATCCATCAACGGATCGCCGAGGAACTCGGCGTGCGCCAGGGGCAGGTGGCGGCGGCGGTCGACCTGCTCGATGGGGGCGCCACCGTGCCCTTCATCGCCCGCTACCGCAAGGAGGTGACGGGCACCCTCGATGACACCCAGCTGCGCACCCTGGAGGAGCGGCTGCGCTACCTGCGGGAGCTGGAGGAGCGGCGCTCGGCGGTACTCGAGTCCATCCGGTCCCAGGGCAAACTGGATGACGCCCTCGAGGCGCAGATCCTCGCCGCCGACTCGAAGGCCCGGCTCGAGGACATCTACCTGCCCTACAAGCCCAAGCGGCGGACGAAGGCGCAGATCGCCCGCGAGGCCGGCCTCGAGCCGCTCGCCGACGCGCTGCTCGGCGACCCGTCGCTGGACCCGCACGGCACCGCCAGCGGCTACGTCGACGCCGACCGGGGTGTGGCCGACGCCGGCGCGGCGCTGGAGGGCGCCCGGGCGATCCTGGTGGAGCGCTTCGCCGAGAACGCCGACCTGATCGGCGCGCTGCGCGAGCAGATGTGGTCGCGCGGCACGTTGGTGTCGAAGGTGCGCGAGGGCAGGCAGGAGGCCGGCGCGAAGTTCGCCGACTACTTCGACTTCGCCGAGCCGTTCACCTCGCTGCCCTCACACCGCATCCTCGCGGTGTTCCGTGGTGAGAAGGAGGAGGTTCTCGACCTCACCCTCGAACCCGCCGAGCCGCCCGCGCCGGACACCCCGCCGGTGCCCGGGCCGAGCGACTACGAGCGGCGCATCGCCGAGGCGTTCGACATCAGCGACGCCGGCCGCCCCGCCGACCGCTGGCTCGCCGACACCGTCCGCTGGGCGTGGCGCACCCGCGTCCTCGTCCACCTCGGGGTGGACCTGCGGATGCGACTGTGGACGGCGGCCGAGGAGACCGCGGTGAAGGTGTTCGCCGCGAACCTGCGTGACCTGCTGCTCGCCGCCCCCGCCGGCAGTCGGTCGACGATGGGCCTGGACCCGGGCTACCGCACCGGGGTGAAGGTCGCCGTCGTCGACACGACCGGCAAGGTCGTCGCCACCGACACCATCTACCCGCATGTGCCGGCCCGCCGGTGGGACGAGTCGATCGCCACCCTGGCCCGGCTCGCCGCCGCGCACTCCGTCGATCTCGTCTCGATCGGCAACGGGACGGCGTCCCGGGAGACCGACAAGCTCGCCGAGGACCTGATCCGCAAGCACCCGGAGCTGTCCCTGACCCGGGTGACCGTGTCGGAGGCCGGGGCGTCGGTGTACTCGGCGTCGGCCTACGCCGCCGGCGAACTGCCCGAGCTGGACGTGACGCTGCGCGGCGCGGTGTCGATCGCGCGCCGGCTGCAGGACCCGCTCGCCGAACTCGTCAAGATCGAACCACGGTCGATCGGTGTCGGCCAGTACCAGCACGACCTGTCCGAGACGCGCCTGGCGACGTCCCTGGACGCGGTGGTCGAGGACTGTGTGAACGCCGTCGGCGTGGACGTCAACACCGCCTCCGCGCCGCTGCTCACCCGCGTCTCGGGGATCGGCGCGGGGCTCGCCGAGAACCTGGTGCGCCACCGCGACGAGAACGGCCCGTTCCGGAGCCGGGAGGCACTGCGGGCGGTACCCCGGCTGGGACCGAAGGCGTTCGAGCAGTGCGCCGGCTTCCTGCGCGTCCTCGGCGGCGACGACCCGCTGGACGGCTCCAGCGTGCACCCCGAGTCCTACCCGGTGGTCCGGCGCATCCTCGCCACCACCGGCCAGGAGCTCACCTCGCTCATCGGCAACGGCAAGGTGCTGCGGTCGCTGAAGCCGTCCGACTTCGTCGATGACACCGTCGGTCTGCCCACCGTCACCGACATCCTCGCCGAGCTGGACAAGCCCGGTCGCGACCCGCGGCCCGCCTTCCGCACGGCAGCGTTCTCCGAAGGTGTCGAGACCCTGGCCGACCTCACCCCCGGCATGACCCTCGAGGGCTCGGTGACGAACGTGGCCGCGTTCGGCGCGTTCGTGGACATCGGCGTCCACCAGGACGGCCTGGTACACGTCTCGGCCATGTCGAAGAACTTCGTCAGCGATCCGCGGGAGGTCGTCAAGTCCGGCGACATCGTCACGGTGAAGGTCCTGGACGTCGACATTCCCCGCAAGCGCATCTCGCTGACCCTGCGTCTGGACGACGAGCCCGGTGCCGCCACCTCAGGCGGCGGCGGTGGCGGCCGTCGCGGTGCCGGCCGTGAGGCCGCCGTACGCGACGGTGCCGCCCGGGATGGCGGCGAGGGCGGACGGCGTGGCACCGGGGCAGGTTCCGGCTCCAGTGACGCTGGTGGCTCTGGTGGCTCCGGCTCCGGTGGCGCCGGCCGTGGGGCCGGTGGCGGCGGTGATCGTCGCGCTGGCCAGAGTGGCGGTCCCGGTGGTCGCGGCCGTGGTCCCGGCGGGCAGGACGGCGGCCGTGGTGGCAGTCGGACCGGTTCCGGCGGTTCCGGCGGTTCCGGCGGTTCCGGCGGCGCGGGTGGTTACCGCGGTGGCGGTGGCGGCGGTGGCGGTGGCGGTGGCAACCGCGGCGGCTCTGGTGGGGGCCGCCGGGGTGCGCCCGACGGGGCGATCGCCGACGCGCTGCGCCGGGCCGGACTGGTCACCGGTGACCAGGTGACCCTCGACGGCCATGACGCCGGCTCCGGTCGCGGTTCAGGTGCCAGCAGCGGTCGCCGCCGCGGCTAGGTAGACACTCGCGGCCAGGCGATGGCGCGGACCGGCCGGGCTGGCCTCACTGGCTGGCCCGGCCGTCCACGCGCCATCCCCTGACAGCCGCCGGCGGCTGCCCGCCGGGGCCGTCCGCGTTGCTGGTTGATCGTTACTGGTTGATCGGCAGCGCGACGTCGAAGACCGGGTAGTTCGCCGGGAAGAAGCCGCGCAACGTGGTCCGCGCGGTCAACGGGTTGACCTCGTAGAGCCGGAACCTCGAGCCGACGAGCAGCGCGGCGAAGCCGGTGTTGGCCACCGCCCGACCGCGCGACCGCTCGGTGAAGATGTCGTAGCCGGCCAGCGCTCCGACGGGTACGGACAGCGTGCCGGTGTTGACCAGCGTCCCGGCGTTCGCCGGCGACTGGACGGCCACCTGCGCGAGGTTGGTGTTGATGTCGAACAGGGTCGTGCCGGTGGCGGGGTCAAGGTCGTTGTTCGTGTAGGCCGCACCGGTCAGGCCGGTCGCGGTACCCAGCAGCGGCGGGTAGGTCAGCGGCGTGTCGGCCACGGTGGTGCCGGGCGGCGGGGTGCCCGTCGGGTCGTCAAGGTTGTGCCGCAGGTTCTCACCCGCGTTGCTGATCACCCGCAGCCGGTTCGCCGCCGGGTTGAAGTCGACCCCGAAGGCGGTACCGACCAGCGGGATCGTCAGGTGCGAGACGAGCGTGGCGACCGCGTTCGCCGTGTTGATCACATAGATTCCACCGAGGTCACCGACGCCATACAGCCGGTTGTTCTGCACCCGGAAGTCGATCCCGACCAGGTGCGTGTCACCGCCGACGAGCCCGGTGATCCGGCCGATCGGGGTGAGGCTCGCCGGCGAGTCCACGTCGAAACGCACCAGCCGGCCCGTCGTCGTCAGACCGTAGGCCTTGTAGTCGTCGAACAGAGCCGGTTGGATCACCGGCGTAGCCCCGTCGCCGAACAGCGGGGCCGCGCTCGCCGCCCCCGCGAGCCCGGGTACCGCGGCGACCAGCCCGGCCGCCAGCGCCGCCGTCACGGCGGCCGAACTCACCGCGGAAAACCTTCTACGCACGTATGTCTCCTTCCAGGGGAACGTCTGACCAGCGGCGCCGCGATCCACGTCACCCCACATGACCGCCACCTGGCCGAAGTAGATCCGCCGAGCCACCCGGATACAACTACGCACAGTGACAGCGAGTCTGCCGCCATACCCGGATGCGCACGCCGCCACCGGCCGCACCCGCGCATCACGGCCGGTACGGTGCGAGCGACCTGGCGGCCTCGCGGTCCGGGCCGCCGTCCAAGACCATTTCCCCCAGGTACCATCGCCGTGCGGGGCCGTTAGCTCAACTGGCAGAGCAGCCGGCTTTTAACCGGCGGGTTCAGGGTTCGAGTCCCTGACGGCCCACCGCTGTACAGGCCCATGACCTGCACGGTTGGCATGTGCTACCTACCCGGTTCGGGGCTGTTGATCGTTGTGGCCCCCATGTGGCCCCACGGGTGTCGCATCGTGCGCCGCGGTACCGCGTTCACGATCTTCTCCGCTGCCGCCTGACCGGTCGGCCGCAGCAGGTGCGCGTACAGCCGGCCGGTGATCGCGGGCGAGGAGTGGCCCAGGCGCTTGGAGACGAGGGTGATGTCGATGCCCTCGGCGAGCTGGATGCTCGCGTTGCTGTGCCGCAGGCCGTGCAGCCGCTGCCGGGACAGTAGGTTCTCGCCGAGTTCGTCACCAGACTCGAGGTCGAACGGCAATGGCTCGGCGAGGTGCAGGACCGCACCGGCACCGCGGCGCCGGGTGCAGCCGATCACGGTCACCGCGCCGATCGGCTCGCGGTCACGGTAGAGCGTCCAGGTTCCTTCCGGTGCGCGGTATCGCTTGCCGACCGTGAGGGCTGTTGTTCCGCGGGAGGCGGGCCGGACGAGGTGGCTGCACAGCCCTACGCGTTTGGCGATGACCTGCATGTGCGCCGAGACGTAGGCCGGGGACAGATGCCTGCCGTCAAGCTGGGTGAAGATCAACCCGGTGAGGTGGACGGGTTCGCCGCGCTGGTTCGGCAGGGTGCCGTTGTCCCAGGCCGGTCCGACCGCTTCCTTCTCGGCGTCCTGCTCGAGTACATGTGCCAGAAGCGAATCCAGGGTCATCGGGTCGAGGTCGATCTTGCGACGGCCGGATTTCGTTTTGGGTGACCACACACCCATCTGGCCGTGCGATTCGGTGATCTGTTGGGTGATGGTCAGCACGGACCGTTGCCCGTCAAGGCCTTGTCGGGTCGCTCCGCAGGCCTCGCCGCGGCGCAGGCCATGTAGGGCGATCAGCTCGTACATGGCGGAGAGCCGGTCCCCAGATGCCTCGTCCAAGAAGCGGCCGACTTCCTCGGCTTCCCATGGTTCCACTTCCACGGCGTCCTGTTCGGGTAGTTCCACGCCGAGGGCCGGATTCCAGTCGATCTTCCGCTGGGTAACGGCATCGTTGAGCGCGACCCGCAGCGTCGCGAAGATCTCATGGATCGTTTTCGGAGCAAGTGGTCGGGGTTTCCGGGTCGAGCCTTTGCCTGCGGTGACCAGGGCGGATCCTTCAGCCTCAAGGCGGTTGATCATGGTGTCGATTTGGCTTTTTTCGAGGCCCTTGAGGGGAAGGTTCCCGAGCATGGGGCGTAGGTAAAGGCGGATGTTGGACTCGTAGCCGTTGCGGGTTGTCGGGCGCAGCCGTCTTTTTCCCGCAAGCCAGGTGTCCAGGTATTCTCCGACCGTCAGCTGACCAACATTTTTCCTGCCGGCTCGGATTCTGACGACACCCTTCTCTGCATCCTCCCTCGCTTCTTCTTCGCTGTCATATCCGGACTCTCGAATTTCCTGCTGCCCGACTAGTGCACGCAAGTCTGTGGGAACTTTAATCCGATACGACCACTTACCGTGATTTCTTCCTTTTAGCTTGGGGCAACGTTTACCGAGCTGTTTGCCGTCCGGGCCGCGGCAGCCACACCGCTTTGCCGTTTGGATCTGCACGCCAGGAAGCCCTTCTTTCGACGGTGGGTCGTTTCTCGCACCACCAGAAAAGGCTCGTAGCCAGATATTCCAAGCACCGGCCGAGGATTGACCGTTCTCCCCCACTGCCCCTCGAGCGGAATCTCGCGAGATCAGACAGAAGAACGCGGCATTTACCGGTGGCTTGAAAAGTTATTATCGAGCGCCACGAATACCCATAACAATTCACGCTCCGCGTGAATTGTGCGTCAAGCGCCTTCGATGGAAATCTCGTCGAGGTGTAGATGCCGACGGATAAGAGCAGTGGGAACCTTATAGCGATTGCCGACCCGGAGGGTGTTCACGGGAAAGTCACCGGTCTTCGCGAGGCGATAGCTTTGGGTCCGGCCGATCCCGAGGATTTCTCCGGCGGTGACGATGTCGATGACGGCAGGCAGGCGGAGGATGTCCGCCTCGGTCCACTTCTTCAACAGAGACCTCGCACAGGAGGGAAGGAGGTGGGAGGAGAAGGCACACCGCACGGGCGGGGCCAGGGCGGCTCCCGTGACGCCTGCGGCTCGCAGGCGAGCGAGTGGGCTGCCAGAGGGCGCCGGCCCGTGTGGGAGGCCCCTGCCGTCGGACCGGGCTCCGGCCCGACGGCAGGGGTGTCAGGGCTTTCACCATGGGACTGTCAGGCGTTTCGCCATCGAACTGTCAGTCCTGACCGGCCCGCGGGTCGCCGCTGTCAGCTGGGATGTTGTGGCAGGTCAGAGGCCCTGTCAGGGGGGTGCTGTGGGGTGCGCAGCAGGAGGATGTCCTCGTGGGCGATGAGATGGAGGGGGTGGCCGGCGGCGCGGGCGGTGCGGATGTTGTGCAGGGCGAAGAACGTCGCCCGGGGGGTGAGCGCGCCGTCGGGGCGCAGGGCGGCGAGCAGGGCGGCGGCGCGGGCGTGTAGGTGCAGGCCGGTGTCCGCCGCGAGGTCGACGAGGGCGCCGGGAAGGTCCACCAGGACCCCGGCGTGCCGGTAGGGACGTACCGCCAGGGCGAGCAACCCACCAGGGCGCAGCAGGGTGTGGGCAGCAGTGAACAGTGCGGACATGCCGTCGAGGAGGCCCTCAAGATCGGTGTTCGCCAGGTTTTCGGGGCTGGCGGAGTAGCGGTAATCGGTTTTATGGACGCCGCGCCCGGGGGCGGCGGTGATGATGCCGTGGGTGGCCTGCCCGTAGGGCGGCGAGGTGAGCAGCAGGGAAATCCGCCCGTGATACCGGTCGGGAATGACCGCGCCGAGCCGGCGGGCGTCCCCACGGAACACCTGCCCGGTGCGCGGTGCGCCCTGGCCACGAGCGAGACGCAAATTGGCGCGGGCCAGCGAAACCCAGCGTGCTTCGAGGTCGACGCCGAGGCTTCCCCGGCCGAGATGCGTGGCTTCGACGAGGCTGGTGCCGATGCCGCACATCGGGTCGAGAATCAGGTCGCCGGGCTGGCTGTAGGTGGTGATGAGCTGGCGGGCGAGAGCGGGCAGCATCCGGGCGGGGTGTTGCATCGAGGCGGGGGTGTACCGGCCGGCGCGTTGGAGGCGGGGGTGCTGCTGGCCGGCGGGAAGAAGGCTGTAGGACGGTGCGGGCCGGGCGGGGGGGGTCAACGGCTGCTCCGGGACTGCGGGCGCAGGAGCACGGCGATGTCGCTGTGGATGCGCAGGGGCGGAATCGGCTGCGGCACGGTCGGGTCGTCGGCCGGATCCCAGTCGGTGGGGGGTGTGAGCAGCCCGTCGGGCAGGGGAAGACGCACGACAATCAGGTGCTGGAGGTAGTCGAGTCCGCTGCTGTGGGCGGCGGCGACCGTGTCGGCGAGTGGATCGCAGCCCTCGGGGGAAACAGGGGGCAGGGCGGTGAGGAGAATCCCGCCGGGGCGCAGGAATCCGGCGAGATGGGTATAGATGGCGGCGCTGTTGATTCTGCTGCCGCCATGGTGGAGATCGAAGATGAGTACCGCCCCCGGCTGAGAAGGGTTCAATGCGGCTGCGGGGGTGTGGGCCGGGTCGGTGAGGGTGCGGTGGCGGCGGCCGGCGGTGATGCACTCCTCGGCGATACCGGTGGGAATCCGGCTGGTGGTGGCGACCAGCTCGCCGGGCCGGCTGAAGGTGTCGAGGAGACGCCGGAGAACGTCGCCAGGAAAGGGTGCGGGGTTGCTGTGGTGGGTGGTCCACACGGTGAGCGGGACCGGTTCGCGGTCGGGGCCGGTGGTGTCCGGTGTCGACGGCACAGCCATGTCTCCTTCGGGAAAGCAGCGGAATCATCCTCAGACCGGTGCTCCGGTGAGAGGCAGTTCCGAGGGAACACCGAGTTTTTGATGATTTCCCTGACAGTCCTGGCGGATGCGCTGACACCCTGATTTCTTCGCATGCGGCGGGATGCATGCCACGCCTGACAGTTCACCGGCGGATCGCCTGACATACCGACGGTGCCGGCGAGGAAGAACACCCGGCTCTTCGCGGACCGTTCTCGGGCGGTCGGGTGGGAAAAGCGCTGGCCCGCACGCCTTTTCACCAGTCCTGGATGGTTTCTTTCGCGGGTAGGGCGACGGCCGCTGTCAGGGCTTTCGTCAATGCTGTCAGTGGTTTCGCCAACCGCTTGTGACTTTCTGGTCTCGCACGTTCGTGGACGTATAGCGAGGGAGACCAGTGAACGGATATCCGGCACGCGGAGAGTCGACGGCGTTGGATCTCGCCGGCGCCGCTTTCACGGAAGTAGCCGCACGCGGCCTGTGTGTGCTCGAGGGCCGGGAGGTCCATGAGGAGCTGCCGCAACGGCCGGTGGGAATCGTCGAGTTGCAGGGGCTGCTCGGTGCCAGCGGGCTCTCGGTGCGGGCGCGGGCGGCGGTGTGGCGGACGCTCGCGCGGCGCCAGGGCGAGGACGGCTGGCTGGTCGCCGCGGTCGGGATGGCGCTGCCGATGCTGCGCCACATCTCCGCCGCGCTGGCAGACGGCCACCCCGACCTGCGGGCGGATCTCGACAGTGAGGTGCTCACCGGGTTCCTGGAGGCGTTGCGGGCCAGCGGCTCGGGTGTCGGGGTGGAGCACCGGCTGGTGTGGGGTGCCTACCGCGCGGGCGTGGCCTTCGCGTACACGCAGTTCCCCCGCCTGCCGGTAGGGACCTGTGTGCCGGTGGCAGCCGCCTGGCCGACCCCGCCGTGGAGCGCGGGGCTGCGCCGGCTGCTCACCCGGGCGGTCGGCATCGGGGTTCTCAGCGAGCCGCAGGCACGGCTGATGCTGTCCGCCCGCCGGGGTGTGACCCCGGCGGTGCTGTCCGCGGCGACGGTGACGCCGGGCGAGGAGTGGGCGCTGCGCCTGGCGGTCGCCCACGACCAGCTGCTGCACGCGGTCCTCGCCGACGAGCTGGGTCCGCGCCGGCCGGGACCGGGCCGATGACCCGCCCGGTCTCCCCGCTGATGCTGGCCGTCACCCGCGGCCTCGAGCCGCTCCGCCGGGGCGCGACGCGGGTCGCCGGGGCGGTTCGGGACCGCTACGACGCCGCACCGGGGTGGCTGCGACGTCTGCTGCACGGGGCCGGCGGGTTGCTGCTGGCCGCGGTGGTGGTCGGTGGGCTGGTCGGCCTGTCGGCGTGGGGCCGCCGTCTCGGCGTGATCCACGTCGTGCCGGTGCGGGTGTGGGGGACGGCGGGGCTGGTGCAGCTCGCGGCCGGCGGCGCCCTCGCTCTCGTGGCCGTCACCCTCACCGGTGAGGACCGCGGCGATGGCCGGCTCGACCAGCGCGGCGGGCCGGCGCCCCGGGGGCTGCGCCTGGCCCTGGCTGTGGTCACGGTGCTCGCGGTAGCCGGGGCGGTACTGCTCGCCGCCGGTGTGGCGCACGCGGCCCCGGCGGCACCCCCACCGGCGCCGGTGCCGGCGGTGACCGACCTCAAACAGGTGATCACCAATATGCGGAACTGGCTGATGGGGTTGTTGGCCGGGGCCGCGACCCTGTTCGCGTCCATGGGCGGGCTGCGGTACATGGGCGCCAACGGTGATCCGGCGGAAGTCGAACGGGCGAAAGGGTCGTTCAAAGCTGCCGGCATCGGCTATGGCCTGGCGATCCTGGCACCGGTCCTGCTGGCCGCGTTGCAATCCGTGGTCGGCGGCTGATGCGGGCGCGAGCGCCGGGGACCCGGTGACAGTACGGGTCTCCTCCCGACCATGACCATGGTCACGTTCGGTGAACATGGTGGGGATCTCAGCCCAGGGCAGCCCGGCGAGCTGGCGGTACAGAATCGGCTGGTTGCGTTTCACCACCGCCACGTAACGCGCCCCTTTGACCGTGACCAGCCAGTCCAGGTTCGCCCGCACCGTCAGCAACGCATCGAAGGTCACGGTGGCACCGGCCAGGTCCAGCCCCCGCAGCAACGTCCGGAACACCCTGGTCTCGCTGCTCTTCCGATCGACCTCGACCTGACTGACGGTCAACCCGTCGCCGTGGGTCACCGCGGACAGCAGATGGACCTGGCTGCCGTCGGGCCGCCGCGCACCCCGGCTGGTCTTCCCGTCCACCGCGAACGCCCGACCCTCACCGCCCGTCACCATGACCGGGCCATCCGGTGCCGCCTGCCCGCCGTCCACCGTCAGGTCCCCGTCGAGCAACGCGGTAGCCAGCGCCCGCCGGCCGGTCGCGGTCATCACCCGACGCAGCGTCGATTCGTCGGGAACCCGATACCGGCCGGTGAACGGATCGAACGGCAACCGCAACCGGCCCAGCTCCACCGCACCGGCCCGCTTGGCCCACTGCCCGACCGCCCGCGCAGAGTCATGTCCGGCCGCGGTCAACCCGCACAGCCACACCGCCAACAACGGAGCAAGCGGATACGACCGGCCCCGCGGCGACCGCGGATCAGGAACCGACTCCAACCGCTGCCAGATTCCCGGCCGCGACACACCACCCGCTGCCACCACAGCAGCCGCGGCACGCGACAATACCCCTGCAGGCACACCACACCCCAGACCACGAAGACTTCGACATCTGCGTGATCTACACGTGGCGTGCCTGCTTTTCCATCAGCGACACGTGGCCCCGACGTGCCCCACCCCCGCCACCCCCCACCAGCCGCAAACCCCACCAGACCATCCCCACCACCCGCAAACACCGGCACACCACGCAACACAGCCATCACAGGACCCAACGCAAACTTGCCGGAGCCCTGGGAGCTGCCGGAAAATAACTCTGGTTTTTGACCATGCTCTGTGGGGGTAGGGTTCCGGGAGTGGAAGGGACCGAGGCGGTCCTGGCGGAGAAGTTCGCGGTGTTGCTGCCGCATCTGGACGAGCGTCGGCGGCGGCTGGTACTGGGAGCGGACGCCAGGGCGTTGGGACATGGCGGGATCCGTCTGGTGGCACGGGCCGCGGGAGTCTCGCAGGACACCGTCTCGCGTGGGGTCGCGGAGTTGGATAGTGGCCAACCGCCGTCCGGGCGGGTCCGGCGTGTCGGTGGCGGGCGCCGCCAAGCGCGGGAGAAGGACCCGCGTCTGGTGGGCGCGTTGCTGGCGCTGGTCGAGCCCGACGAGTGCGGGGACCCGGAGTCGCCGCTGCGGTGGACGGTGAAATCGACCCGCGCGCTGGCGGCCGAGCTGACCCGGCAGGGACACCCGGTGAGCGCGGACACGGTCGCGGTCCTGCTCAAGGCCGAGGGGTTCAGCCTGCAGGGCACATCGCGGACGACCGAGGGCTCCCGCCATCCCGACCGGGACAGCCAGTTCCGCTATATCAACGAACGGGTCAAGGAGTTCACCGCGGCCGGGCAGCCGGTCCTCAGTGTGGACACCAAGAAGAAAGAGGTCCTCGGGGACTACGCGGTCGCCGGCCGGGAATGGCACCGCACCGGGCAGCCGGTGCCGGTGCGAACCCATGACTTTCCCGCCAAGGACGCACCCAAAGCGGTGCCCTACGGGGTCTACGATCTGGCGGCCGACACCGGCTGGGTGGCGGTCGGCTGCGACGGCGACACCGCCGCGTTCGCGGTCGCGACCCTGCGCCGCTGGTGGGACGGGGAAGGCCGCCACCGCTACCCGACCGCGACCCGGCTACTGATCACCGCCGATGCCGGTGGCGCGAACGGCTACCGGGTCCGGGCCTGGAAAACCGGGCTGGCCGACCTCGCCCACACGATCGGCCTGGACATCACCGTGTGCCACTTCCCGCCGGGAACCTCGAAATGGAACAGCATCGAGCACCGGCTGTTTTCCCGGATCAGCATCAACTGGCGCGGACGGCCGCTGACCAGCCATGAGGTTGTGGTCAACACGATCGGGGCGACCACCACCCGCACTGGGCTGACCGTGCACGCCGAGTTCGACCCCGGCGCCTATCCCACCGGTGTCGTCGTGCCTGACGAGGTCATGGCGACCCTACCGTTGACCGCCCACGACTGGCACGGCACCTGGAACTACACCCTGCGGCCACAACCACCAGCGCCAGCCATCGGCCCTCGTTACACCGACCGCACCCAACCCGACGACCGCGCCCCCGACTGGCTGCGCCACCCCACCCTCACCGGCATGGAACGCCCCGCCTTCACCGCTTTGCTGGCCGACGTCGAGCGGTACGTGCTCGACCACCCACCGATCAGCCTGCATCACAAGCACGCCCGGTACCGCGTCCTGCGCCGCGGTCCGCTGTCACTGTCCGACCGGCTGCTGGTCACCGTGATCCACCACCGGTGGAAAACCCAGCACCAGGTACTCACCCGGCTGCTGGGCTCACCCCGCGGAGCCGTCAGCGACGCGATCCACGAGATGACCCCCGTCCTCGACGGCCTCGGCCGGCACATTCCACGCGCACCGATCACCGCATCGACCGCGAGAGCCCTCACCGATCTGATCGACAAGAGCAACATCAAACCCTGAAGTTATTTTCCGGCAGCTCCCTGGGGACGGATGCAGGGGTCAGTGCTCGGTGAGGTCCCGGACGTACCAGCCCGCGTCGATCATCATCTCCGCGTACCGCTTGCTGCGGCTACGGTGAGCGGCGAATACCAGCAGGTGGGTGGGGCGCGTCGCTCCGACGAAGACGAGCTGCACTGCGGCTTGTACGCTCTCGGGTTCCTGTTGGGGGTCGCTCCGCTCGGCGAGCACGCGGAGTGCCTGGGTCACGTCGAATTTCTTGCCGGTCTTCTCCAAGCAATCCAAGATCAGCGTCGCCGCGTGGGTCTCGCCCTTCGCGCTCTGAATGGTCCCGGGTACGGCACGCACTGCTGGCGCCGCGACGGAGCTCTTGGAGACGCCTCCCGCTTCTATGATTGCCTCGGTCGCCGGGGTGAAGTCCAGGCCAATGACCCTCAGCCGTCGGTCAGCGAGCAGTTTCATCTGGACGGTCAGTTGCTCGGTGAGCAGGCTCCAGTTCGCCTTCTCGAACGGGGCTGTATGGGCGAGGAGTTCGCGCAGCAGGATTCGTATTCTACCGCCGGGGGTCTCCGCGGACCTGTCCAGGCGGCCCAGCGACGGCAGCCTTTCGCCGGTCAGAGGTGTGAAGGATGCGCGTACGGCGTTCCACAGCTCATTGGCCCCCTCGTGGTTGTCCGTGTCGGACCTCCATTTGGTCCCCGCCGCACGGGCCGCGTCGATCAGGGTGTCGTGGGCCGTTGGACGGCCGGGCGGGGTATAGCCGGGCACGTAGCAGGAGATCGACTGCGGATTGTGCGGGGAGGATCCCGGGCGCTGCCGCGCGCCCAGCACTTGCGGTGGACGCCTGAGAAGGACGTCCTCGGGGACGATCGCGGCAGCCATGCGTTCGAAGGTCGGCACGACATTAGCCACTGTGTCCTCGTCGAAAAGCAGGATCGCGACTTGGCCGTCGGGACCGGCTCCGTGAATCTGCTGGGGGCGCCGAACCGTCAGATGGCTGGCCAGTGCCGCGATCTGCGGTCCGAAGCGGCGACTGACCGGCAGCTCTGCCGCGCCGGCCAGCGGAAACGTCGGGGCGGGCCCTCTCGCGGCGCCGGTGTCGCTGTAGATGCCCTGGTTGGTGTCGCCTACCCGCTGGACCACTGTGGGTGAGGAGGCGAAGACCAGGTCCAGCAGTTCGTGCTGGGTGACGCTGGTGTCCTGCGTCTCGTCGAGGAGAACGAACGGGAAGCGCGCGGATACGGCCGGGATGATGTCTGGGTGTTCGACGAGGTACTGCTGGGCGATGGCGTACATGTCCTGGTAGCGGAAGATGCCTTGCCCGGCCAGCGTCCGCTTGAGGTGGGACAGTTGCTTTGCACTGTCCGTCTTGGGGCCGAAGGGGGGTTCCTTGGTCGCGCCAGTGACCGCGAGTTCGCCGCCCCGGTAGGTAAACGTCGCCCCGCTGACGATGCTGCTGCCGTCGCGCTGGTGTTTCAGCGAGCTGCGCAGAATGGAGTACTCGGGGAGCCGCAGGAGCCGGATCGCTGCGGTCCCGAAGGCCGTGTCGTCGACGGCCCGGACCTCGACGCCCTTGGCTCGCACGGCCGGAAGCGCAAAGAAGGTGTGCACGAAGGACTGGATGGTGCCGATGAAGTGCGGGTAGCGCAGCAGGCTGCGCCCCGCAGCGAAGGAGACCACCCGATCGGTGATCTCGGTCTTGGCCGTGTTGGTGTGCGACAGCACGCAAACCCCGCAGGTCATGGAGGTCCATGCGTCGGCCATGAGGGCGAGCTTGAGTCCGATCAAGGTGGTCTTGCCCGATCCCGGAGCCGCCTGGAGGTCCTGTGTGGTCTCGCTCTGCAGGAAGTCCCACTGCTTGTCGTCGAGCGGGTCAAGTCCGAGGAGCTTGACCATGGCCTCCGCTTTGTGCGTCGCGAAGGCACCGGGCAGGTAGGTGCCGGTCATGAGGTCACCCTGCCGCACAGGTACTTGAAGGCATCGACCAGATAGGGCGGGATGTCGCCCTCCGACAGCTGGGTGGAGTCGAGAAGTTGCGCGGCAAACTGTGCGGTGATCGACTTGCTGGCGTTGTTGAGCCTGAGCGGCCTGTAGATCGTCAGGGCAGCCCGTTCAAGAGCGAGTTCCTGGCTTTCCCACTCGGCGACGTCCCTGTCGGCCCGTGCGATGACCTGCTCGATCTTGGCGGCGTCTGGCCAGGACTGTTTCGCTGCGGATGCAAGTCCGACCGCGCGGTGCATAAGCCTGGCCATGGTCCAGGAGGCGACGGCGAGATCGTACTCCAGCGTCCACCTGTTCGACACGAAGGTCTTCACCGGCCCGCCGTCATCGCGCGTCAGGCCCGCGACGTGCGAGGCGATCTCCTGCTCCGTCATCTCCTCCCAGCACTTCAGCTTGCCCCGCATCTCCTCTGGGGTGCCGCCGGGGACAAGATCCCGGTCGCGGATGCAGGCGACGGGAACAGGGATCTGCTCGCCGGAACGCTGGAAGACGCGGCTGTATCGGAACAGGCCGACGTGACCGACGTTGACCACACTGACGCCGTGCTTGTTGAAGGGCGTCCCCAGGGCGGCAGCGAGAGCGGGTAGGAAGATTGCCTCGGCGTCGCCCTCAACTATCGCCAGGCCCCGGGCAAAGAACATGTTCGCCTTGGTGACGTCCAGGAACCGGGTCAGAAACGCATAGTCCTCGTCGGTCAGGCGCGTGATACCGCGCCGCAGTGGGAAGGGACGGCCTTTGGTGACGATGGTGAGGCGCTCGACGGGCGTCGACGAGGCGAGGTTGGGGCTGTGGGTCGTGAGGATGACCTGGACCGGGGCCCTGTCATCGTCCTGCGACGCCTGAGCCTTGTCGTAGAGCAAGGTCATGATTCGGGTCTGGAGCTGGGGGTGGAGGTGCGCCTCGGGCTCCTCGATCAGCAGGAGGGGGGCCAGTTCGCTCTTGCCCAGCAGGAGAAGCTCTGCGGCCATGAACAGGGCGTTGTTGTAGCCGAGCCCGCGGCGTGTCCACTCGTTGGACTCGGCGAAGAGATTCAGTTCGAGCCGTTCCAGCGCGCGGGCCAGCGTCGCGTCGGTGGCGACGCCGATCTTGGCGCGCAGGATGTCATCGCCGATGGCGAACCGCCGCAGGTACGCCGAGTTGATGTCCTGGCTCACCTCGGAGACGGCATCGTTGCATCGGATGTCGTGCTCGGCGCGGTGCAGGATCCCCACCAGGGTGGACGGAGGGTCATCGCTCGTGGGGTCGAAGTCATCGAAGCCTTCGTTCTTCATCGCCGGGTAGCCGGCGAGGATCTGGGACAGCCGTGATCCGCGGCCCGAGCGCAGTTCCGCCTCCGCGTCGCGCAGGGGGCGCAGGTAGGTGGCGCGCAGGAGTTCGCGTGCGGCGCCATCCAGGGCGGGGCCGTTGCCGTCCGGTCCGGTCCGGGTGGTGACCGAGACCCGGTTCCGGACCGGGTCCATTCGCTGGGCCTTGAACGTCACGCAGAGCCAGGCTGCGCCGTCCTGGTCGTGGGTGAGTAGTTCCAGGAAGACTGCCTGTTCCTCGGTCGACAGGGCGGTGAACCCGCACACGATGGTGAAGGTCTCCGCCCGCCCGTTTTCCCCGAGATGGAAGTCGTCCTGGGAGACCCGGTAGTAGTCCGTCGCTGCAGTCTGCAGGCACAACCGGATCGCGTCGATGATCGCCGTCTTCCCGCTGTCGTTCTCGCCGACGAGCACGTTCGTCCCGGCAGTGAACGACAGACCCAGCGACGCATCTGTCTCGCCTTCATTCTGGGCCGCGGCTCCGAAGATCCGGAAGTTCTCGACCCGAAGATGTGCCAAGTACACAGATTCCCCCGTCGATGGAGCCGCGGCGCCCTCTTCCCCGGAAGGAGTCCCGAGCTGCCTGGCCCATATCGATATTGCCGGAATCATATGCATCCTGGTCTCGCCGCCCGGAGCCGGCGGTCCTGCAGAAAGGACAAGTGGCCCGCGCATCTCGTTGACTCGAACAGCCGTGCTCCTGCGGGGACCGCTAACCCGGGCGCTGGCGAACTTGCCGGCCGCGGTACGCGCGCCGCCGTTGCCGCGTGCGGACCCGGGGTTCTTCACCGGGGACCTCACCCAGGCCGCGGCGGGCGTCAACTTCGCGTCGCCACTCCGTGTAACCCCCCACCCTGGCGGGCCTACGCCGTGGTAGCGGGGGCGAGACTCGGACCTGCGACCCGGGGCCCCGTAGCGCCTTGATCGACATGGTCGTGCACAATGATCCCTTGACGCCAGGCTCATATTTGATCTTCAGGCCGGATTTCGCGATCTTCAAATCCGAAAAACCACAGGTCACGACGACTATGGCCGAACAGGAAGACAAAGATGGGTGTCCCGCTCACTCGATTGCAAGGTCACCCGTGTCGATCTTCTCAAGACCGCCGGCCGCCTCACCGGGACTGTCGGGAGACCGGTCGACCTGGTGGGCCGAGGAGTTGGTCCGCGGGTCAGGTGCGGGGGAAGGTCTCCTCGACGTCTTGGGCGGTAATCATCTTTCCTCTGCTGGGGGACAGGAGGGTAGCGAGCCAGCCGTCTGCAGGTAGCTGCTGTTCCAGCCGGGTTCGGGCGTCGCCGCGAGCGTCTGCGGTGTCGTCTGCGCACAGCTGGTCGTAGTGGCGTAGTCGTTGGGCGAGCAGGTCGTAGAGGCGGACGGCGGCACCATGGTTGATCAGTACGGCTTTGTCGTGGGCGGCGTCGGCGGCATCCGGCTGGGTGGAAGTTGCCGGGGTGAGTAGGCAGCCGTAGACGCGTGTACGGCCCGCGCGTCGGGTGTCGACCTCGATCTGGCCGAGAAGCTGGTTGACGTCCGCGCGGCTGAGGGGTTTGGGCTCGCCGTGAGGTGTGGTTTTGACTTCCCAGACGCGCCGTTCCGCACGGGTCGGGGTTGACCAGGTCCAGCGGCAGTCGGTGGCGCTCTGCTCCTGCTTCGGGGCACGTTCGCCGCTTGTACCTGCGAGTCGAGCGAGGGTCACCAGTCCTTCGCACTGCTGGTCGTGGGTGCCTGCCAGGTGGGCACGTCCCTGGGAAAGCACGCGATCGAGCCGGCCGCCGGCTTCGCGGCGCCATTCGTCCCAGACGAGGAAGAATCGGTCGGTGTCGTCGGCGGTCCGTGGGATGCCGTCAAGGTCGTCGATCGTGCGATGCAGCCGCAGGAGCCAGATGGTCCTCGGTCCGGAGACGGTGGCCTCCCGCAGGGCGGCGCGGGCGGCGACGAGGTCCTTGGGGCGTCCGCGGTCGTAGTGGGCGTGGGCCTCGATGTATCGCCAGAAGGCGGCGTGCTCGGTTTCGTCTGCGGCGGTGAGGTGAGCGGCGGCGGCCCGGGCATGCGTGGCCGCCGCCGTGTGATCCCCGAGCCAGAGGTCGGTGGAGGCTGTGACCTCATGGTCGGCGCTGGCGTCGTCGCTGATTCCTTTGGTGCTGCGGCCGGGGCGCGGTCTGCGTCGGTTCGCTGGCGTTGCGGCGGAGGGGCTTGTACCGGGCGTCCAGAACGCGTCACAGGCGCGCAGGGTGGCATCCCATCCCTCGCCATGTGTGATCAGTGCGGCGCGGATAGCAGCATGGATGCCGGTGGGGATGAACTCGCGGATAGCCGGGTCGGCGAGTATCTGCGCGAAACGGGGGTCAAGCCCCAGGTAGAGCGACCGGTCCGTGGCGTCGCGGTTCGCGCGCCCGAGGGCCTGGGTGATGCGCTGGCCGACCCGGTGGCGCATGTAACCGGCGTCGTTGAGGTAGGCGACAACGAACCGCTCGAACTCGCTGCTGGCTTGCGGAACGGAGGTGATGATGACGAGCCTGCAGACATCGCCGGCGAGGTCCAGCCCGTCGTAGCGGCCCGCGGTGACCAGGTGCCCTGCGGGCGCCTGGCTCCAGTTGTCCACCATCGCGTCGTCGCCGGGTCGCAGCCGGTATACCGTGTGTCCCTCGTCGGTGAGGGCGGTCTGCAGAAGGTCGGCCTCGCTGTGACTGGCACACAGCCAGGCCGCCCGCCCACCCGCAGCATCGACCTGGTCCAGCGCCCAGCCGAGCACAGCCGGTTCCAGGGGCTGGTCGTCACCGGGGTTGAGGAGAAGCATGCGATCCCCGGTCGTTCCGGATGGCAGCGGGTCGGCGGTGGTCAGCCGGGTGACCGGGCCGCTGCCGATACGGCGCTGCAGATCGTCCATCGAACCGAGCGTCGCGGACAGATAGATCCGCTGCTTGGCATGGCGGTACCCGGCGTTCAGTGTGGTGGGCGGATGGTAGGGGCGGATCTCGATACCGGACGGGCCGATCAGGACGCCGCACCGTCCCAGCTGATCCCGTACCTCGGGCCACACATATTTGATCTCGTCGTCGCTGGCGAACGGCGACTTTTCGACCGCGTCGCGGACCGGGTGCACAATTGCGGCCCAGTCGGTGAAGGACAGCAGCTCGGGAGGGACGTCGAATCGGGCGATGCCGTCAAGCATGCCCCGCAGGCCGCTGTAGGCGTCCGACTGCGCGAGCACCAGCTCGCAGATGGCGCGGTAGAGCTTCCGCGCCGCGCCGGGTCGGTTCGGGATGCGCACCGTCCGTAGACCGCTCAGCGGCTGCTCGGCAAGATGGGCGTCGTCGAACAGCAGAAGGTCCGCTGGCTGCGGGACGGGCTTGGCGTTGAAGTAGACCCAGTAGTTCATCACCGCCGCGGCCTGCGCCTGGTGGTAGTCGTCGAGGTCCGCGGCGTTGTAGCGCCCCCCGGCGAAACGCACCAGGTCCAGGCCCAGGGCTGCCGCTTCCTCCTCGACCCGTTCTGCCAGCTGGCGGGTACCGGTCAGATACGCCACCGACCAGCCACGCTCAAGGGCAAGATCGGCGATCAGGAGTGCGAGAAGGGTCTTCCCTTCCCCGGTGGGCATCTCGATAGCCACATCCGAGGCGTCCAGGTGGTGCTCGGCGTAGGCGGCGAGAACCTGCCGCTGACCAGGCCTAAGAGCCGTGAACCTGGCGGACCCAAACGCAGCGAGTCGCTGAGCGAAATCCGGCGCGTCCACCCGCATCACCCTTCCCCACCCCGACCGCGAATGCGGACTCTACGAGACTATGCGGTGACTCTACCGACCTGGGTTCTATGCACCTTCCTGAACAACGCGAACGCGGACGGACGCCGCCCGTGCCCGCCGAGAAGCCCTGCCAGCCGATCCTCTCGTGCATCCAGCGCTCGCCCGTCGCGACGGGAAATCAGCAGCCCGGACCGGGCGAGGACTCGAACCAGCGACGGTGAGCTGGTCCGCATGCGGTCACCCACTCCTGCGGAACCAGCGGTCTGCACTGGGTTTGAGACGGTGACGTCCTGGGTGCCCGCTCTCACGGCCGGACACGCGCGGACGCCGAGGTTGACGCCCCGCGGAAGGTTCTGATCATGCGGTTCCGCTGGCAACCGCTCTCGCCGAGGGCCCGCAGTGCCACGGGCGTGCGGTGCCCGGGGCGGGGCAGGTCAGCGGATCTCCGAGACCGGGGAACGGTCGGCGTGTCTCGGTCGAGAACCTCGGTGATCGACGTGCGGGTGTGGGCGTCCGGTCCGCCTGTCCTGGATCGGACGGGCGATGATCCGGATACGCCGGGTGGTGGGAGGATGTTCACGAGCGTGGCAGTTGGGCCGGTTCGGGTGGCTCGGGCGTCGGGGGTGCCGGGTGGGCCAGGATTTGTCGCCGGTGGAGATCGGTGTCTTCGCCGAGGTGTTTGCGAGTCCGGCCGCGGCGCGGACCGTTCTGGAAGCGGCGGGCCTGTCCCGGGCGGACCATCCGGCGTGGGAGACGGCACGGCTGTTCTGGTCGGAAGTGTCGCACTTGCTGAAGGCCGGGGCACTGACAGACGGGCGGGCGGCGCTGTTCGCGGCGGCGGGCGCGTTGTTCCCGGCCAACCCGGTGTTCACCGCCGCCGCGCCAGCCCGTCCAGGCGCGGGGCCGGGTGTGGTGCTGCCGGTGTGGCGGGTGCCGTGGCCGCGCAACCCGAACTTCGTCGGCCGGGGGGAGGAACTGGCGGGGCTGCAGGGCCGTCTGGCGGCGGGTGCGGTGTCGGTGTTGCCGCAGGCGTTGCAGGGTCTGGGTGGGGTCGGGAAGACGCAGCTGGCGGTGGAGTACGCCCACCGGTCTCGTGGCGACTACGACCTGGTGTGGTGGCTCAACGCCGAACAGCCCGCTGACCTGGTGGCAGGCCTTGCGGATCTCGCGGGGCGGCTGGGTGTGGCGGTGGCCGGCGCGGCGGCCGAGTCGGTGGAGCGGGTGGTTTCGGTGCTGGCGGCGGGTCGGGTGGTGCGGCGCTGGCTGCTGCTGGTCGATAACGCCGGCGTGCCGTCGGATCTGCAGGGGCTTCTCGCGGCGGCCGGGGTGGACGGGCATGTGCTGGTGACCTCCCGTGATCCGGGATGGGCGGGCCGGGCGCAGACGGTCGCGGTGGATGTGCTCTCCCGCGCCGACGCGGTGCGGTTGTTGCAGAGCCGCGCGCTGCGGCTGACCGGCGCGGAAGCGGACCGTGTCGCGGACCTGCTGGGGGATCTCCCGCTGGCGGTGGAACAGGCCGGGACATGGCTGGCCTCCACGCCCATGACCGCGCAGGACTACTGCACGCTGGTTGCCAAGCGGGCACGGGAGATCCTCGCGCAGGGAACACCCGCGGCGTATCCGGTGCCGGTCGCGGCGACCTGGACGGCCGCGGTCGACCGGCTCGACGACCCGGCGGCACGGTGGCTGCTGTGGCTGTGGGCATGCTGCGGCCCGGAGCCGATCCCCGCCGACCTGATCAGCGCACCGTCCGTGGAGCTGCTTCCCGCGCCGCTGGACGCGGCAGCCGGCGATCCGCTGCGGACGGGCCAGCTGGTGTCCTCGGTGGTATCGCTGGGCCTGGTACGGATCACTGCCGACGGCATAGTGATGCACCGCCTGGTACAGACCATCTTGCGCGACCACACACCGCCACCAGACCGGGACACCGCCCGCGACACGGTGCACCGGCTGCTCGCTGCGGCGGCCCCGGAAACATCCGAGCTGCCAGAATCCTGGCAGCGGTACGCGGCGCTCCGCCCCCACATCGTGGCGTCCGAAATGATGGACAGCGACCGCGAAGACTGCCGGGCGACTGTAATCCGGCTGATCAACTACTTGAACGACTCCGGCGATTATCCGACCGGCCTCGCCCTCACCCAGGAGATCCACTCTCGCTGGCATCACCGCCTCGGGGAGGACCATCCCGACACGCTGACTGCCGCCGAAAGCCTCGCCGGCGCAATGTGGTCGATGGGTGACTATCCGGCGGCCCGGGGCCTAGTGGAGGGGGTGCTGGCCCGCCGCAGGGAGATCCTCGGGGAGGACCATCCCGACACGCTACGCACCGCCGGGAACCTCGCCTCCACACTGCGGTCGATGGG
>NZ_JALKFT010000013.1:5982-71325 GCF_023242945.1 Frankia umida | reverse complement strand
TGGCCCGCCGTAGGGAGATCCTCGGGGAGGACCATCCCGACACGCTACGCACCGCCGGGAACCTCGCCTCCACACTGCGGTCGATGGGTGACTATCCGGCGGCCCGGAGTCTGGAGGAGGGGGTGCTGGCCCGCCGTAGGGAGATCCTCGGGGAGGACCATCCCGACACGCTACGCACCGCCGGGAACCTCGCCTCCACACTGTGGTCGATGGGTGACTATCCGGCGGCCCGGGGGCTGATCGAGGATGTGCTGGCCCGGAGCCTGGAGATCCTCGGACAGGACCATCCCGACACGCTGACTGTCGCCGCGAACCTAGCCGGCGTACTGGGGTCGATGGGTGACTATCCGGCGGCCCGGGGGCTGATTGAGGATGTGCTGGCCCGGAGCCTGGAGATCCTCGGGGAGGACCATCCCGACACGCTACGCGCCGCCGAGAACCTCGCTGTCACGCTGCGGTTGATGGGTGACTATCCGGCGGCCCGGGGGCTGAACGAGGAGGTGCTGGCCCGGCGCCTGGAGATCCTCGGGCAGGACCATCCCGACACGGTCGCGATTCGTCGCGCTCTCGCCAATTATCCCCCGGATGACCTGTAGCTCATCCGCCCAGCGAAGGAACCACCAGAGGTCTCGCCGTTGGCAGACCGGGTGGTTCGACCTGACAACCCGCGCGGCATCGACCGCATAGCGCCCGCCAGCAGGGCGTGCCCCTCCTTCCGCCCGAGTGGGGCCTGAGCACCGTGAGCCAGGCCGGCGGCGGCGACACCCGGCCTACATCCGGTGGATGCACGCCTTCCTGACGCGCCTGTGGAACAACAAGGCTGCCCGACGGTGGGCGGCCGCTGCGTGGCGAGAGCTACTTCGACGACTACTCGACGACCAACGTCGGCTCCGGCTTACGGGAGTGGAACCGCAACCCCGCCTCGGCTGCGGAGTACCTGAGTCTGTGGCGGTAGGAACTCACTCGTCTACCGACGGGAACCGAGCGTCACGTGAAGGCGCTTGCGCAGCGCAGAGAGCTCGACACCGCCAGCAGCGGGCGACCATGGCGTCCGCAGGCAGCGCACCACGAGCACACGATCTATGACCTTCCTCACCTCTACACGCTGAAATTTTTCACTTACAGAACAACGGAGTCGGCACCCTCAGTGCCACTTCCCCTGCTCATTGCACTTATCGATCACAGTGAAGAGGTACCCGCTCACGACAGCGACCGTCGTCGACTCGCTTGGGTGATCCAACGAAGCAGCGGAAAGGTGGTGCACCTAGCTACGCATACCCGCTAGAGTCCGTCGCACACGAAGAGTCATCGGGACATGGCTCCCTTCGCGGGCTTAGTAGGGTCCGGCCTTTTTGCCGTTCCAGAGCTGCGAAACGTGTCGCACCTACGTGGAGGCTAGATGCGGCGCTATCACGCCAAACGAATGCGGATTCTGTGCCCATTGCTACTGGCTTTTGTCGCCTTGGTGGTGACGGGGCTGAATCCGATTGCGGCGCAGGCGGACGGCGGGAGCGAGGACGGGGCGACGGCAGCGGAGGTTCTCTCGGCGATTGACGCTGCGGTCCCCGGAATCGCCCATACAGGAGCGGTCAACGTCGACCTGCCCCCGCCACCTTCAGGTCCGGCGTTCCCGCAGATCGACCCGCCGGCAGTGGATCCGACCCTGCCCACGGTCGACCTGCCTGAGATCGATCTGCCCGACATCGAGCTACCGAACATTCAGCTACCCCAGGTATCGGTAGAGGTTTCCGATGTCCTCGGCGCCCACATCGACGCTCCTCTCGACCCCGAGCAGACAGCCGTCCTGGCGCCAGACGATGCAACCAGCGTCCCATTCCACTCGTCGGTTCGTGACATCGAGGTAGACGACCCCGAGGCGGCGCTCGAACCGCCGGCGGGCGAGGAAGAGCCGCAGACCGCGGACGAGCCCGTGGCGCCGGATCCGCCGACGGCGGACGACCTCGCCGCCACGCCGCCGTCCGTGGCGAGCCGAACGATCGGGGTAAATATCCCGAGCGCGGACGGCGCCGAGAATGGCGTAGTCGCCGAACCTGGGCTGGTCGTCTACCAGAACACCGCGGCCTCGACCTCTCAGGCCATCCAGACCGTGGCGGATGGTGCTACCCGCTTCCTGAGCGTCCTCAGCGGCCCGGACGCACCCACCGAGTTCCGATATGACCTCTCCCTGCCGTCGGGAGCGGTCATCGAGCCGCAGACCGACGGCAGTCTGATCGTATGGGGTCACGTCGACCTTGACGGCGGTCGGTTCCCCCTCGCACGCATCGCCGCGCCCTGGGCGTACGACGCGCAGCACAAGGCGCTCCCGGCATCGTTCACCGTTGATGGGCACACGGTGGTACTCCACGTCACCCACACAGGCGCCACCTATCCTGTCGTTGCCGATCCCGAGCTATTCTTCTTCCACTACTACTCGCCGTCCAGCCCATACGCCGAAGGGGGTAGCCTGTACGGCAGCGCGACCGGCAAGTTCACCTCACAGGTCAACTACGCGAACATGTCACGACTCACCATGCAGTGGGGTTTCCAGCTCTCATTCGCCCAGCGGAACGCCTGCAGCTACCACAAGGCATCCGAATTCGCGCGGGCGGCGGTCTTCAAGCGCATGACTCGCTATAAAGACACCCACCCAAACACCTCGTGTGACTATACCTTCCATTCGAGCATGTCGAAGTATACCTACGCCGACGACCAAGTTTTTCCGACCGATCACTACCTGCGCGGGCGGATCGGGATGCCCCTCAGCCTGTGGATAAGTGTCCAGTTCCAGACTGGACCTCGCTCCGTCCGCCAGATCAACGTCTACGCGGACTATGTTCTCTAGATGGAGCGAGATGAGGCCGAGCGGCCGTCCGTAGCCTGGGCCACCGTGTCCGATGTGTCCCTTGACGATGTCGCCGCGACTGAACCGAGAGCTGACCTAACCGCCAGTCTGCAGCCCGCGCACCAGCGGGTGACAGACGCGGTAACCGCGGCGCTGGAGGAACTGCGACCGGCATCGACACGGTTCTCGGTGGCGGTGGGCACTCCGGCCCGCAGCGAGCTGGACCGATCGCGGACCCGGCTACAAGAACGTAAGTTCACCGCGGCGGACGCCAGCCGTCGGCTCGGCCTACCGATCTTGGACTCAGAGCTCGCCGGCTGGGCCAGCGAATGGTCGGTCTCAGCCCGCGGACACAAGACCGACGCCGAGTCCCTGCTGTGGGTGCTACCGACAACGGAGCCGGCTGAGCTGAGGGTCAATCTCGCCGAGTGGCTGCAGGACGCCATCGCGGACGAGGGGGTCTCCGACGCGGTCCCGCCCTGTCCAGGCCATTCCCACCCCATGCGACCGGAGGTTCACAAGGGGCAGGCCTGGTGGGCGTGCCCCACCAACGGCCCGGTTCGACCGTGGGCGGCGACCACCGCGTGACCGACTCGCGCCAAAACCTATAGGCCCCGTATATTCACCTGCCCGTGGTCGCGGTTCGTCATCCAGCAGACCGCGACCACGGACGGATGAGGTCCCAACTGCCGATCACTGAGATCATCGGACGCTGGCTTCAAGACTGCCCAAGCTCGACCGGAGGGCAGCCCACCGGCGCCGCGCCTCCAACTCGACCGCGGTCAGACCGACCGCGTCCACAGCGAACAAGGGCTGCAACGGTCCGCACCGGCACCTGGGCCTCCCCAGAGGTGGCCGCTGATAGAGACCCTGGCGTGGGTGACGCTGCTTATGACTGGCTGCCGGCACGCTGTCCCCGGCACGATCTGGCCCCTCCAGGAAAAGTGATCTTACGGTGGCGCCCATCTGGCCGCGGGAGCCGCCTGCCGCAAGCTCATCAGGTCAGCGAGGATGCCGATAGCCGTTAGCTGTCGAACTCTCCGGCGCGGATGCCCGCTGGTGAAGGCGGCCCATTCGGCGGCGGTGAACACGAGGATGGGGCCGGTGCGGTCCTTCGAGTCGCGCAGGGCCCGTCCGTCCTGGGGGAGGACGGCGACTTCGACGCAGGCTCCGCTGCCGTTGGTGTGGCTGGACAGCTTCCAGACGAGGCTGTCCCGGTCGAATTCGATCTTGGGTGTCATGGTTGCTCCCTTGCCACGCTCGTGATCATCTCGGTGGAGTCGTGCGGGGTGAGCGCGAGGGCTCGGAGATGGTCGAGCTTGTCTCTATACTGCCGCACTTCTTCGGGCTTCTCGACGTACAGGCTGCCCGTGAGGACCTCCACGTAGACGACTTCTGGATCATCCGGGTCCGGGAAGCCGAGATGCGTGAAGGAGGTGCCGAGCGCGGCGTGCCCGCCGACCGCGAACGGTAGGACCTGGATCGTGACGTTCGGCTGGGCTGCCGCTTCCTGTGGGGCTTCAGAACCCCGATTTGGGCGGTGACCTGCATGTTTGCCTGCGGTACGGGGCCCGTGTCGGGCAGGCTGGATGGTCATGGTGTGGTCCCTGCTCTACGCCCTGACACGCAACGCTCTCGGGCTGATGCTGCTCCGGATGCGTGGGGACACCGCGAAGGAGGTGGAGCTCCTTGTCCTGCGACACCAGGTGGCGGTGCTGCGACGGCAGGTCTGTCCACCGTCCGACGTTGGAACCCGCGGATCGGGTGATCCTCGCAGCCCTGTCCCGGGCTCGGTGGGGTTCGTTTTTCGTCACCCCGACCACCGTGCTGCGCTGGCACCGTGAGCTCCTCGCACGCACATGGACCTACCCGCGGAAGTCGTCCGGTCGGCCACCGGTCCGCCGGGAGATCCGCGAGCTGGTTCTGCGACTCGCGCGGGAGAACCCGACCTGGGGCCACCGCCGGATCCAGGGAGAACTGATCGGGCTGGGCTACTCGGTCGGGGTCGCCACCGTCTGGCGGATCCTGCACCGCGCCGGCGTCGACCCAGCGCCGCGGCGAGCCGACGCCTCCTGGCGGACGTTCCTGCGCGCCCAGGCCTCCTGGCCTGCTGGCCTGCGATTTCTTCACGGTGGACACCGTGTTCCTGCAACGGATCCACGTGTTCTTCGTCGTCGAACACGCCACCCGCCATGTCCATGTCCTCGGGATCACGAAGCACCCGACCACGGCCTGGGTCACCCAGCAGGCACGGAACCTGCTGATGAATCTCGAGGAGGGCAGCCACCGATTCCGGTTCCTCCTCCGTGACCGCGACACGAAATTTACGGCTTCCTTCGACGCTGTCTTCACCGGGGCCGGCATCGACGTGGTACGCACACCGCCACAAGCCCCGCAGGCGAACGCGATCGCGGAACGCTGGGTCGGCACCGTCCGCCGGGAATGCACCGACAGGCTGTTGATCGTCTCCGAACGGCACCTGACGTCGGTCCTCGACAGCTACGCCGAGCATGTCAACACCCACCGGCCTCACCGCTCCCTCGGCCAGCACCCGCCCGACTCGCCACCCGTGGTCACCCCGACGTCGGAGTCCACCATCCGTCGCACACGTATCCTCGGCGGGCTGATCAACGAGTACCGCAACGCCGCCTGACACCTCCCGGTGAAGACCGCATCAACCGCAAAAGGCCAGCTCACAGGCCGAATCGGGATTCTGGAGCCCCACACGATGGTTTAATTCCGCACTTGTCATAAAAATCTGCCATACCACTTCAGGAGCCTGTCGAAAAATAGTCCCTAAGATCCTTTATCTGGTCATCCCATACAGTCAGATTGCGACAGAAGCGGGCGATCCCGGCGCGGTCTCACGTTTTTCGGCAGTCTCCCAGGGCACGCTTCGACCATCACGGACAGGGCCCAGCCTGGCCTGTCGGGTATGGAGTGGAGGTGCGAATTGGCTGGGATCCGAGCATGGTGGGGTGGTGAGGATGGCGATGGTCGGTCCATCGGTTCCGGGAACGCGCGTGGATGTTCGGGATCCGGACACGGCCGTGGTGGACCTGCTCGGTGTTCTGCGCCGGCAGTTGGGGATGGATTTTGCCTGGATGTCTCGACTGGAGGGTGACCGGAGCGTTCTGCAGGCCTGCCACGGTGACGGAGCCGGCTTTGGCCTCGGCCCAGGGTCGGTCACCGTGTGGCCCGAGGGCGAACCAACGCCCACCCGGCCGTCCTGCGTGCCAGACACGCGAATGGATCCTCTTGCCTCCAGGCTGGCAGTCGTGGCTGCACTCGGGATCGGCGCGTACGCGGTCGCGCCGATCCACACCGACAGCGGCGAGATCTATGGAACCGTCGGCTGTCTCGCGCACGATCCCCGCCCTGATCTGGACGCCCGACACGCCCAGATACTGACCATGGTCGCCGATCTGCTCGGTGTTTCGGTCCGCGATCTGCACCAGATGTGGGAGCGCTCCAGCCACAGGTGGCAGGCAGTCCGTCGTGTTCTTGACAACGGCGGCCCCAGCCTCGTGTATCAGCCCATCTTTGATCTGCGCACCGGTGCCACCGCCGGAGTCGAGGCACTGTCCCGGTTTCCCACCTCCGCTACCGATCCCGAACAGTGGTTCGCCCATGCAGCCAGCGTCGGACTCGGGATCGAGCTGGAACTGGCCGCCGTTCGCAAGGCCCTCCCCGTGCTGCGCCGGGGTCCCCCATCAGCCCGGCTGGCGGTCAACGTGTCCCCGAGCACTCTTGTCGGCGGCCTGATCGACCTGTTGATCACCAGCGCAGCCCATGCCGATCTCAGCCGTCTCGTCGTAGAAATCACCGAACACGAAAGCAATTTCGAGGACCCGGCAGTACTGCAGGCAGCACGAGAACTGCGCAACCTCGGAGCGAGGATCGCCGTCGATGACATCGGCACCGGCTACTCCGGGCTGCAACGCCTCGTCAATCTTCGCCCCGAAGTGATCAAGGTGGATCGGTGCCTGATCCATGGCATCAACACCGATCCCGTCCGCCGGGCCACCGCGATCGCGCTGGTGTACATCGGTCAGGAGATCGACAGCTCGATCATCGCCGAGGGCATCGAGACCTCCGCCGAACTCGCCGCCGTCCAGAACGCCGGAATCTGCTACGGCCAGGGGCACCTTCTCGCTCGACCGAATATCCAACCAATCTTCCGCTGAACCAACCGCCACCACAACGCCCGACCCCGCGAAATACGCGCCCAGTCTGCCCCCGGGATGGCCGGCGCCAGAATCACGCCGTCGACGGCCGCGGTCGGCTGGTTGACCATCCGGGTACGGGGCGTGCGCGGACCGCCACCCCGCCGCGATCATTATTGGTGCGGGTCATCCGATGGGTCTACGGCGCACGCTGATGCCGAACGCGGGCCCTCCACGGCCCGATGGTCACGGAGTATCTCCGAATGCGCGTCAGGATTCTGCGGCTTCCCCGTGTGTGCTCGCTGACGGCGGTAACGCTCGACAAGGTGCGATACCAGAAACAGCCCCGCGCCGAAGGCCGCCCAGATGAATCCCCAGAACACTGCCGCCCACACGGTGAACACGCCGGCAACCGCTGTGCCGGTGCGACGCTGGAAGGTGTCCGCCGCCGTGTCACCGCACCGCCGGCGGACGACCGCGGACCCTACGGTGCCCACCACAAGATTGACCATCGAGAACCCGAGGATCCACTTGTAGTCCCCCGGGGGCACCGTTGTGTTCACACCTCAATATAGAGCGACGGGCGCTGTTGCATCGGCGAAGTCCGCCATCGTGCGGCTGCCGATCAGTCATGATCGGATCATGCGTCGACGTCCTGTCCGTCCACCGGCTCCGACGTCGGAGTTCGCCGGGTTCCGCTTCCCGCCCGAGGTGATCGTTCTGGCGGTGCGGTGGTACCTACGGTTCGCGCTGTCCTACCGGGAGGTCGAGGAGCTCCTCGCCGAGCGGGACATCGAGATTGATCACGTCACGGTGTACCGGTGGGTGCAGCGCTTCACACCCCTCTTGGTCGACACGGCCCGGCCGTGCCGGCACCGGCCCGACGACAGATGGTTCATCGACGAGACCTACGTCAAGGTCTCCGGCCGCTGGACCTACCTCTACCGGGCGGTCGACCAGCACGGCCAGGTCATCGACGTCCTGGCCAGCGCACGACGCGACCAGGCCGCCACCCGGCGATTCTTCGTCCGAGCGCCGACGCATGGGCGCCGCCCGGTCGAGGTCACCACCGGCAAGGCCCCGGTCTACCCGCGGATCCTCGACGAGCTGCTCCCCGAGGCCTGGCACGTCGACGCCGCCCGGGAGAACAACCGAATCGAAGCCGACCACGGCCGGTGGAAAGCACGGCTGCGGCCGATGCGCGGACTGAAACGTCTCCGCTCCGTTCAGACCCTCAGCGCCGGACACGCCCTCGTGCAGAACATCCGCCGCGGCCACTACGAGCTCGCCGCCGACACCGACCCACAGCTCCGGCTGGCCGCCGCGTTCACCGAACTCGCCGCAGCCGTCTGACCGGCAGTTCCCCCGGCCGCTGGCATGCCCAGCTCCCCCATAACGCAACAGCGCCGTCGTACAAAACGGCAGGGCGGGGGTGGTATGTCCGAAGCGGGTCCGCGAGCCGAGTAGCGCCCCCCCGATGACAAGTCGAACGCGACGTCAGTCGCGGGAGCCAACCGACATCCTCACGGCTGCCAATCCGGCACCTCGGACCGTCCTGATCGTCCGGGTGGTGGGGGGGCCCCCCCCCGGGCCCGGCCCCCCGGGCCCCCCCCGGCGGGGGGGGGGGGCCCCCCCCCCCCCCCGGCCCCCGCACCACCCATTCACGATCATTGTGGCCGCGGTGTGGCCGCGAACAGCGCGGTGACACCTGTCATTTCGCGACACATCTCGTCATCGCACGGCGTAAAACATGCTGGTCGGCGTGCGGACCGGCCGTCGCACGACGAGCTGAGCTGGGTGCTGGGGATGGCACGGGGGCGGGGCACCAGCGCCTCATGGCGCACGGGTCCGCGACGTCACCTTCGGTGAGGATCTCAGCCAGGTCCGGACCGGTAACGCACCCCAGGTCATGGCCAGCCTGCGCAACCTCGCGATCGCGATCCTGCGCCTGACCGGCGTCACGAACATCGCCGCAGGGATCCGTCATCACGCCCGCCGCCCCGAACGACCCCTAAAGACGATCATGAAGCTTGCTTGCTAACCGACAACTTTGCCGAGGCCCTGGGTTCGGCGCACCGGATCTGGCCTGCATGTTACTGACATGACGGATCACGGTGTGGACGCTGAGATGCAGCTCGGCTGCTGCCTGTTGGCTGGTGCAGCCTGCAGCGAGTTTCGCGAGCACGTCGACCTCACGGCTCGTTACCCGCCATTTCTCGTGATCGCAGTCAATGCCTGCGGTATGACGAAGACGATCAGCACGGGTGGACAGGTCGTTCTGAGGGGCAGTGGTGGGGTCATGCATGGGTCGCCGCCTTTGCTGGCAGCAGGAGGGCGGGGATCACACCGGCCAGGGCGCTGGCGATCAGCAGCCAGGATGTATGGCCGAAGGCCGGCTGGATCGCTGCGGCCCCGTTGCCGTCGTCGATCGAGTTCAGTTGCCATTCCAGTACGGCGCTGACCAGGGCGATGCCCAGGGCTGCGCCGAGTTGCAGCAGGATGCGGCTGGCGCTGCTGGCGTGGGATATCTGGGCTCGGTCGATTCCGTGGTAGGCCGCGCCGAGGATGAGAACGGTGACGATGCCGACTCCGGCGCCGCGGATCACCAGGGCGGCTCCGAGCAGGTACGGGTTCGGATCACCGTGCGTGGCGACGAACGGCAGGGTGCCGAGCACAGCCAGGCCAAGCCCGGCCAGGACGACCGTGCGAACACCGAGTCGACTGGTCAGCCCACCGCTGGCGGAGCGGGCCAGCAGGGCGCCGATTCCCTGCAGTCCGAGGACCGCTCCGGTGGCGAGCGTCGAGTAGCCGAGCACGCGTTGGTAGTAGAGGGGAAGCAGGATCAGTGCGCCGTAGAAATAGATCCCGGCGAACAGCATCAGGGCGCCGGCACTGGCGAACGTGGGCCGGGCGAACAACCGGACGTCGACCATCGGCGCGGGCACCCGCAGCGCGTGCCGGATGAACCCGGCGAGCAGGACGGCGCCCGCCAGGATCGTCGACATCGCCCGCATGGTGTCCCCGTCGGGGCCACCGGTCACCGACAGTCCGTATACCAGCAGGGCGAGCGCCGGGGAAAGCAACAGCAGCCCTTTGACGTCGAGGGAGCCCCGGTGGGTGGGGGTGTCGCGGGGCAGGGTTGTTGCCGCGAGGAGCAGCGCGATCAGACAGATGGGAACATTGACGAAAAAGATCCATCGCCAGCTCAGGTGGGCCAGCACGAGGCCGCCCACCGCCGGTCCGACGACCGGTGCGACCACGGCCGGGATGCCGATGGTGGCCATCGCCCGCCGCGCTCCCTCGGGCCCGACGGCGCCGATGAGAACGGTCTGCAGTACCGGCATCGTCATTCCCCCGCCGATACCCTGCAGGATGCGGAACGCGATCAGGCTTTCCACGTTCCAGGCCAGTCCGCACAGGACCGAGCCGACCAGGAAAACACCTAGCGCGGTCATCCACACCTTTCGACCGCCGAAGCGGGCGACTCCCCAACCGGTGGCTGGGATGGCGATGGCCGCGGCCATGGCGTAGCCGGTCACCACCCACTGGGTCGTCGACAGTGCGGTGTCGAAGGTCAGCGAAAGCCGATCGATCGCGACGTTGACGATGGTCGCGTCCAGCAGCGGCAGGACCGCACCGAACAGCAAGGCGATGATGAGACGCCGGGTATCCACCACGGGTTCGGGTCGGGCCGGCTCGGCCTCGATCTGCTGAAGCACTCCTTACCCCTCCGTTCCTCCGCCAGGAGCGTGCGAATCGCACGCATCGCACCGTACCTGAGATGCGTGTGAAACGCACGCTAATCTGGGGAGGTGGGAGACGACTTGGGCGAGCGCCTGGAAGCAGGGCTGGGCGAGCTGCTCCAGCGACGGACGAGGCTGGGGCTGTACACGGATCTCGTCGCTGGCATTGGGCGGGGCCTCGACGTCTCCTCGTATCCCCTGCTCAGCGGTCTGGCCCGGATGGGTCCCACCACCGCCGGTCGGCTGGGTCGCGAGATCGGCCTGGACCGGTCCGGAGTCAGCCGCTACGCGAGCCGCTTGGAGGAGGGAGGGTTGTTGCGGCGCAGCCCGGATCCCGACGACGCACGCGGCACCCTGCTCGTCCTCACCGAGGACGGCGAGAAGATCGTCTCGTTGCTACGGCAGCGGCTCGCCCTGGCGCTGACCCGCCGGCTGACGGACTGGCCGACCGCCGAGGCCCGGGCGTTCGTCACCGGTCTGGAACGGTTCGTCCGAGAACTTCGAGACGACGTCTGATCGGTCCCCTCCCGGGCATCGACGCTGATTGCCAATGGTGGAGGGACTGGCTGGCCGGCCCGCTCAGGAGCCTGGGCGCGACGTTGCCGGAGGCGGCCATCAGCGGGCGAAGGCGGGCTGTTGCATTGGGGGACGGCGAGGCATGGTTGACCCTGTCGAGCGGGTGATCAGATCGTGAGGGTGAGCTCGGTGAACGTGGCCGTCACCTGTGCGTGCGGGTCGGTGTCGATTCCGAGTTCGTCGTGGCCGCGGCGGATGTTCTGGACGAACGCGTGCCCTGCGCTGATCGTCTGGGTGGAACGCAGGCGTTTCAGTCCGCGCATGGGCCGGAGTCTGGCTTTGAGGCGGCTGTGGTCGGCTTCGATTCGGTTGTTCTCGCGCGCGGCGTCGACGTGGCAGGCCTCGGGCAGGAGCTCGTCGAGGAGCCGGGGTGGACGGGGGCCTTGTCGTAGGTCCAGCGGCCGGCGACCTTCACATGGGTGTTGAGTCGGCCTGGAGCGCGGTGCTGACGTTGCCGCCAGTCCGTTTCTCCAGACCGCTCGCCGAACCGGACGTGCCCGTTCCCGAGCATCCGGCTCTCCACAAGCTCGTGCCGTGGGGTCAGACTGGGACGGCTGTCGCTGTCCACGGGAGCGGGATCTTCGAACCCCGGTTGTGGGGTGCCAGAACTCGGCCACCGGTGTTGACGTGGGGTTTTAGGCGGTTCGTTCTTATTCGTTGATCAGGCCGCCGAGGACGGGCCGGCGTGTGATCCGCTCCTTCGCCATGTCGGCGACGGGGTGGTCGGGCCGGGGTGGTTGAAGGTCGCGGCCGCGGTGGGGTCGTTGTCCGTTGTAGTGGGCGGCGTACTCGGCCAGGACGGTGCGCAGATGCCGTTCGCTGAAGATCAGTATCTGGTCGGTGGCCTCGGTCTGGACGGTTCGGACGAACCGTTCCGCGTAGGCGTTCGCCTGGGAGCCCGGGGTGGGATCTTGACGGTGGTGATGCCGGCGTCGGCGAGGACCGGGTCAAAGGAGGTGGTGAACTGTCCGGCCCGGTCACGGACCAGGAACCGGAAGTCGGCAGCCCGGTCACCGAGGTCCAGGAGAAGGTTCCGGGCTTGTGGGGTGGTCCACGGTCCGTCGGGGTGGGCGGTGACTCCGAGGACGTGGACGGTGCGGGTACCGACTTCCAGGACGAAGAAGCAGTACAACCGCCGCAGCGTCACGGCGCAGTCCACGTGGAAGAAGTCCACGGCCAGCATCGTCGAGGCCGGGGTGCGCAGGAACTGCCGCCAGGTCGTGTCGGTCTGCCGCCTGGGCGCCGGTGGCAACCCGAGGGACGTCAGGACCCGGCGGATCGTGGACGCGCTCACCCGATGGCCGAGCTTGAGGAGCTCACCCTGGATCCGCTGGTACCCCCACGTCGCGTTCTCGGTCGCGAACCGGTCGATGAGGGTGACGATCTCCGCGCTGACCGAAGGTCGGCCCCTCCGCCGCGAGTAGGCCCATTTCCGTGTGATCAGACGGCGGTGCCACCGCAGGACGGTGCCCGGGGTGATCAACCGGTGGGCTCGCAGCGTCGTGGGGAGGAGCCTGATCAGTGCGGCGAGGACCGCCCGGTCCGCTCAGTCCCACCGCGGCTTGGGCTGGGTACGACGCAGCACCACGACCTCGTGGCGCAACACGAGCAGCTCGATGTTCTTGGACTCTGACGAACGGCCGAGGAGGACCAGCCAGCCGCACACCCGCACGAAGACCAGATAGAGCAGGCGAATGGACATACCTGACCATCATGCCGCCGACCCCGTACGGCCGCATCGCCCCAGCTCACAGGCCCAGACCCACTTCTGACACCCCACAGGGCAGCGCGGTGACCATTGCCCGCAGCGGCTACGAGCCCGTCGTCACCTGCTATGCACAGGTTTGCCAACGGTCAAGCCGCACGCGGATTTTCTGGTGTGTGCGCCTCCAACGCACGGGTAGCCCAGATAAATGGACCCGATCTCACGGCGTCGCCTCTCCTGCCTTGGGCCCAGGCGCGAGGTACCGGAGCCCTGGACAGTCCTGGTCGACCTCCTTGATCTCCTGCGGCACCGCCTGTGTATGGATCTCGCCTGGCTCGGGCGGGTGGACGGGGACCTGCTCGTCGTGCAAATGGCCAGCGGCGACCTGGGAGCCTTCGGTCTGAGCCTCGGCTCGAGCGTCCATCGTGATCAGTCGCTGTTCTCCAAAGTCCTCTGCGGCGATCTTCCCTCGCTCATACCGGACGTGCAGGCCGAGCCACGTATCTCCAGCCTGCCGGTGGTGGCCGAGTTCGGAATCCGCTCGTACGCGGCGACTCCGGTCACGGATGCCGCCGGACAGGTCTACGGCATGGTCGGCTGCGTGGGCCGGCAGCCGTGCCCATCATTGCGCCAGCGCGACGCCGGATTCCTCCGAATGCTCGCGTCGTTCCTCACCGAGTTCGTCATCGATCTTCGCCGGTTGTGGGATGAGCGCAACGCGGTCTGGCGGCAGGTCCGGGAGGTGCTCGACGCGGGCGGACCTCGGATGGCCTTCCAGCCGGTCGCGGACCTGATAACCGGGCAGACCGTGGGAGTCGAGGCGCTGGCCCGATTTCCCACTGGCCTGCCAGGACCGGAAGAGCTGTTCGCCGACGCGGCCGGCGCGGGGCTGGGCCGCGAACTGGAACTGGCGGCCGTCCGCAACGCGCTGCGCGTACTGCCACAGTTGCCGCCCGACGTCATCCTCTCGGTGAACGCGTCGCCTGCCACGGTGACCAGCGAGCTGATCGACCTGGTCGTCAATACAGGAACACCACAGTGCGTGGCAGTCGAGATCACCGAACGCGAAGAGATCTGTGGCGACCACGAGATGCTGCTCGCCGTTGATGAGCTCCGGGGTCGTGGAACCCACATCGCGGTGGACGACGTCGGAAGTTGTTATTCGGGGCTGGAAGAGCTCCTGAAACTGCGACCGGAAATCATCAAGATCGATTGTCTTATAATCCGGGGCATCGAGCTTGATCCTGCACGGCAGATCGTGGCTTCCGGGTTGGCCAAGCTCGCGGCCGAGATCGGCGGACATGTCGTGGCCGAAGGGATCGAGTCGACCGCGGAACTCGATGCGGTCGTGGACGCCAGGATCGGCTACGGCCAGGGCTACCTGCTCGGTCGGCCGTCAACCGATATCAACCAGGCATGCCTCGGCAACCGGCGCCCCACCGCCACGCCGACCGGCGAGCGGACCCACCGCACCCCCGCACGGCACGGCCTACGGCTCTGACTCCGCCCAATCGGCTGGGCAGGCTGAGAGGCATGTCGCGTGCGATGCTGGCGTGGATTTCGCGGTCGGCAGCCGAGGAGCGTCGATGGAGATCAAGCCGCAGGCGGTCGCCTCCCGAAAGAGACCGATCATCTGGAGCAGGAGAAGCACGGCCCGCTTTGCCGCCGCCCAAGGTCTGGACCGCACGTACGACAGGCCCACGCGCTGACGGCGCTCTTTCCCCACCTCACCGCCGCCGACCAGCACGCAATCGCCATGAATGAGGCACTGACAGTCACCATATCGATCGACGCGGCCTTGGGAAAGCAGGGCATTGGCCGATCTCCTGCCGTACCTACCCGACAGCCAGCTCCCGCGAGCGCTCCACGCAGCCAAGGAGATCGACCTGCCCTGGTGCTACAGCGCCAGTGATCTTTGTGTGGCTGCCGCCTGCCTGACGATGCCCTGGGCGGCGTGAATCCAGCACATCCATGATCAAATATGTGCCTGGAAGCCATGCGGGGAACACTCTTAGAAGTACACTTCTTAGAAGTACGGTTATACTTTCCGGGGAGTGGCGGACGTGATCGAGAAGCCTGCGCAGGTGTTCGACCGCGACTTCGAGTGGGGCCACCTGGGGCGCTTCGCGGCCCGGGTGGGTGGGCCCGCCCAGCTGGGGGTGGTCAGCGGGCGACGGCGGCAGGGCAAGACGTTCCTGCTGGAGGCGCTGGCCCGCCAGACCGGAGGGCTCTATTTCGGCGCCACCGAGGCGACCGAGACCGAGTCGCTGGCGCTGTTCGCCGACGCGCTCGCCGAGGCAACCCGGCTGCCGACGCCGCCGCGGTTCGCGACCTGGGACGAGGCCGTTCGGTACCTGTTCTCGGTCGGTGCCACCCTGACGGGCCCGGTAGTGATCGACGAGTTTCCCTATCTGAGCGTGGTGTCGCCGGCGCTGCCATCGATCCTGCAGCGGGAGTTCGACCGGGCGGCATCGGCGGCGCAGCGGGGCAAGCCGGGAGTATCGCTGTTGCTGTGTGGTTCGGCGCTGTCGGTGATGGGCCGACTGTTGGCCGGCAGCGCGCCGCTGCGCGGCCGGGCGAACCTGGAAGTCGTGGTCCACCCGTTCGAGTACCCTTTGGCGGCCCGGTTCTGGGGCATCACGGATCCGCGGCTGGGGGTCGCGCAGCACGCCGTCGTCGGCGGCACCCCGGCCTATCGCAGGTTCGTCAACAATGATGTCCCCGCCGGCCCCGGTGACTTCGACGACTGGGTCCTGCGGACGGTCCTCAACCCGGGCAGCCCGCTGTTCCGGGAGGCCCGCTACCTGCTTGACGAGGAGGCCGGCGTCCGCGACTCGGCGACGTACCACTCGGTGCTCGCCGCTGTCGCCGGTGGTTCCAGCACTCGCGGCGGCATCGCGAGCTACGTCGGCCGCAAAGCCACCGACATCTCCCATCATCTGGGCGTCCTGGAGGACTGTGGGCTGCTACGCAGAGAGGAGGACCTGTTCCGCCAGGGCCGGGCGGTGTACCGGATCGCCGAGCCGCTGATCGTCTTCTACCAGGTCGTCATGAGGCCACGCTGGGGTTTCCTGGAGAGCGGCCGGGGCGCCGGGGTCTGGCGTGACGTTCGCCCTCGCTTCTTGGCGCAGGTCCTTGGCCCCCATTTCGAGCAGCTCTGTCGCGATCACGCAGCCTTCGCCCCGTCCGACCGGTTGGGCGAGTTCCCCGGCGAGGTCGGCGCCGGTGTCGTTGCCGACCCCGCGCGCAAGACCCAGATCCAGATTGACGTGGCCGTGCTGGCCCCACCGGTGCCCGGCGAACCCCGCCGCGTCCTGTCCCTCGGCGAGGCGAAGTGGGGCGACATCATGGACTCCCGCCACGTCGACCGACTCCGCCGCGCCCGCGACCTGCTCGCTGCCCGCGGCTACGACACCCGCGACACCATCCTGACCTGCTACAGCGGCGCCGGCTTCGACCCGTCCGTCACCGCCACCACGGACGACCGCGTCTCGGCCGTCACCCTCGACCAGCTCTACGAGGCACCCCCAACCAGCTGACACGGGCGGATTCCGCATCCTGCTCATCGTCGATCCCGAGCGCCGTGCGGTCCTGCTCGTCGCCGCAGACAAGGCCGGGCAGTGATCAGCCTGGTACGACAGGGCGATCCCGCTGGCCGAGGCCCGCTACGCCCTCCACCTCAAGGAGCGTGACGCATGAGCACCGCCCACGGGTACGACAGAGACGGCTTCCTGAAAGAGTTCTTCCACCGAGGAAGGCGACCGCCGCGAGGTCGAGGCGGGAGCGGCGCGGCTCGTGGCGGAGAACCGCGCCCATCGGCTCGCCGAGATGCGCCGGCGCCTGGGCCTCACCCAGGCGGACCTCGCCGATCGCATGCACGTCCGGCAGGAACGTGTCTCCGCCATCGAGCGGGCAGGCGTCGATGCCAGCGAGCTGCGCACCCTGGCCGCCTACGTCAAAGCGCTCGGGGGGCACTTGGAGATCATCGCGGACTTCGGCGGTGAACGGCTCGTCATCGGCTGAGGACCGCCGACCCGACCGCCCCCACACGCGATCACGGTCGGCAGACGCGCCGTCCCGCTGGAACCGCCAGATATACGGAATATCCGTTCGATTTTTTAGGTGATTTTCCGGCGGGCGCGCTCATCGAGCATCGCCCCTGGTCAGGGTGCGTGCGGCGACCGGTCGGACGGTGATGTCAGGGCCTGCAGCCAAGATCGATCGGTTCGTATGCTGGTACACCTGGTCCACCCATTTTTTGATCAAGTCTCTGACCTGGGTGAATGCGGTTCGCGGTCTATCGTGTTGAGATTCGGCACAATGGATCGGTGCTGGTCAGGATCTCGACAGTCGGTTCGAGCCCGGCCGGACGGCCATGTTGCGGCCATGTGAACCGCATCCGCTTCACCGGATGTACTGGGCGGCGGCTTCGGAGGACGCCCACGATCGCCACAGGCAGCCCGGGTCAGCAGCAAGAGCCCGGGTCAGCACCAGAAGATGTAGGCAATCTGTTCGCCGATGGCCTGGCGCAGGGGTGAAGGAGACGGTCGCTCCCGGATGCCGTCCACCATCGCCGTGACCCCGGCCGGGCCCCGCCGTTCACGCTGGTGGGCAGGACAATGCACATGGCCTTGGGCACTTCGTGCCCGTGGCCACTCTCGTGGACGCCCCTCGATTCGGTGGAGATCATGTCTGACACGTCCGGCGCGCGGCTGTTCGGCAATCTCGACAAGTTGGTGGCTACCTCACATCTGGTGGTGGACCGACCGGCCGGCAGCAGGCACCCACGGGTACCGCAGGCCGTGTACCCGGTCGACTACGGCTACCTGGAGGGCACCGTGGCTGCGGACGGCGGCGGGGTGGACGTCTTTCGCGGCAGCGCTGTCGGCGCTGGCGTGGTGGGATTCTTCGTGACGGCGGATCGGGGCAAACGTGACGTGGAGGTCAAGGTACTGATCGACTGCACCGCCGGCGAGATCGAGCGGGTGCGGCGACTGCTCGACGACGTCCTGGGGATCGGCGGCCTGCTCGTGCCGCGGTGTGTGGAGACCGCTACTGTATGAGAGCAGCAGCTGATCGAACCCTAGGCCATGCGTCAGCCGGAAAGCCTTGAGGGGTATCTCGGAGCCGTGTCCGGTCGCAATCTTTCTCGGCGGTTCTACGAGCAGGCGGTTCGGCCGCTGGTTTCGGGTGTGCCGCACGCTGCCGCGTTGCTCGGGGAGGGTTCCGAGGTCCTCGGCTTCGACGACGAGGTTTCCGCGGACCACGATTTCGGCCCCCGCGTGCAGCTGTTCGTCCCGCCAGATCTCGATACCGCGCTGCTCGACGTCGCCTTGGAGAGGTTGCCGGTCCGGTTTGACGGTTTCCCGGTGGTGTATCCGGACAGCGACCGGTACGACGGCCGGCCACACCATCAGGTGGAGGTGACCACCGCACGGGCGTTCTTCGTCGACCGGCTCGGGGTCGATCCCGCTGATGGGATGAATCTGGCGGGCTGGCTGCTGGCCCCGACGCAGATCCTGGCCAGTTTAACGGGCTGCGTGGTCCTGCACGACCCACTCGATCTACTCACCGCGCGGCGTCGGGCGCTGGCGTGGTACCCCGACGACGTCTGGCGCTATGTTCTGGCAGCCGGCTGGCTGCGGGTCAGTCAGGAAGAACCGTTCATCGGCCGCAGCGGCGGCCGCGGCGACGACCTAGGCTCGCGCCTGCTCGCCGCCCGTGTGGCCCGCGACCTCGTCCGGATCGGATTCCTGCTCGAACGCCGCTGGGTGCCCTACAGCAAGTGGCTGATGACCGTGTTCACCCAGTTACCCCTCGCCGACCAGGTCGGCCGGCACCTGCGTCACGCGCTCAGCGCCACGCAGTGGCGGGAACGCGAAGCAGCGCTTTGCGTAGCGGCCAGTCACCTCGCCGCCGTCACGAACCGGCTCGGTCTGGCCGAACCCGTCGACCCCGCGCCGCGCCGCTTTCATGCGCGAGACATCCAGGTACTTGGCGCCGAACGCCTCACCCGCGCCCTGACCGAAGCGATCAGCGATCCGCAGTTGCGAGCTCTCCTCACCCGACTCGGGCACCGACCCGCCGGCCCGCTCGGTCATCTTCCCGGCGCGATCGACCAGGCCACCGACAGCGTCGAGATCCTCACCCAACCGAGGCGTCGCCGCGACTACGCCCCCACGCTTGGATTCCAGGCGTGAATCACGGGCAGAGCGAGAACGGCCAGGTGACCGTCGACCTTCGTGACAGTCGGATCGCTGAGGTGTGCCGGCGCTACGGCGGCCCGTGCTGGCGCCCGATCGTCGCCGCTGGGTCGAGCCGGCAGCGGCGACCAGAGATGAGCTTGGTAACGGTGCGCGAGCCCGCAGCGACCCCGCCCAGCCACCTCCGCCAACATCGACGACACGCTGGTGATCGACCCGCGGCCGGGTAACACCAACGCCAACGACGCGGCCGGCAACCCCGGCGGCAACCGATGGCAGAGTAGCCTTGAGGTACTGGAGGCACCGAGGTGCTGGTAGTCGATGGGAAAGGGGCAGAGGCGGCGATGATGGAGCAGACGGCCCGGCAGGTTGCTGTCAAGGTCTCGCCTGAAGGCGACAAGCTGATCACCAGTGGTGCGCACTACCTGCATATGAGCAAGAAGGATCTGGTCGAGGCGGCGGTCGCGTTTTACCTGGATGCGCGCCGCGAGGAGATGCAGTCCGGGATGCGGGAGTTGCTGAGCGAACTCGACGGCAGCCGCGCGTCGCGGATAGCGATGCTCGCGGGGATGACCCGCGCTGAACTCGACGCCGTCGGCGGCGTCGAAGAGGACCGCTGACAGTGGCCGGACGGGCCCGCCCGACGCTCCGCTGCCTGCGAGAGGATCTCGCCTTGACGGTCCCGCGCGCGGACACCCCTTTGGAGGACATCGGCCATCCGCTCCTCGGCAAGGCCGCAGACCGCTTCGCCGACGACGACACGCCGCAGGAGCGGATCGCCGCCATTGACGATCAGGTGTTGTTCAAGGTGAAGGTCCAGCGCTGGCGCGGTGCGGTGTGGGTCGATGCCGGGATCCCCTGGCTGGTGGCGGCCGGACAGCGGGAGGAAGGCTCGCCCGATGACTTCTATGCGGCGCTGGCCGCACGCGCAACCGCCGCACGGGCGCGCTACAACGCCAGACACTCGCCTGCTCTCGCCACCATGACCTACACCGGCGACCTGCTGCCCGGTCAAGAGGACGAGCTGAGGTGGAGGGCCGAGTCAGCGACGCGCGCCGAACGTACGCTCAGGTCGGCGGTACACCGCCTGGTGTGCGAATCGCTGCTGGACGGCAAAGAGCATGCCGTCATGCTGGAAGGCGCGGCGCTCGGCATCCAGGTCCTCGCTGACCAGGGTCACGAAACCTATGTCGCGATTCGCATCATCGGCTCGGTCCCGCGACGGCTCGTTGCGACGATCCTCAGCCTCGTACCCGGATGTCAGGCCAACGCATGGATGTCCGACTACGCCATGCCACAGCGAGCAGTCGCCCCCGAAGAGCAGATCTGGTCAAACATCATGGACCCAGCCGAGGCCGCGAAGCTTCTCGACCAGTAACCATGAACCTCTCATCCTTCCTGAACCCGCGAGGGACCAGAGGCGCCGTCTACAGCGGACATCGCCGGACCCGTATAGAACGTCAACGCGACCACCACACCGACGATCAGGATCACGAGACGGGCCGAAGCGTCCGACACCGCCCGAAATTCGGGACACATGTTCGATTCGCTAAATGATGTAGAAGGCGGCGCGGTCATTGGGCATCACCCCTGGTCAGGCCCCTGGTAGCGACCGGCCGGACAGTGATTTCGGAGCCAGCAACCATGATCGAACGGTTCGGATGCTGGTACACATGGTCCACCGCTGCACAGGCCCATGACCTGCATGGTTGGGATGTCCTACCTACCCGACTCGGAGCCATTGATCGATGTGGCCGTGATGTGGCCGCAGGGGCTCTGTTGCATAGATCGCCTCGGGCTCCCGGGCCGGCGGCCGGGCATGATCGACTGATGGGTCGAGGTGCGGTCGTTCCACGGGTGCCGGTGTCGGAGTTCGCGGGGTTCCGGTTTCCGCCGGAGGTGATCGTGCTGGCGGTTCGCTGGTCCGTGCGGTGTGCGCTGTCGTAGGGGGATGTCGAGGAGCTGCTCGCCGAACGGGTCCTCGAGGTTGATCACGTGACCGTGTACCGGTGGGTGCGGCGCTTGACGCCCCTGCTGGTCGAGGCCGCGTGGCCGTGTCGGCGCCGTCCTGGGGCCAGGTGGTGTGTGGAGGAGGCGTATGTGAAGGTCGCCGGCCAGTGGACCTGTAGGTGCCGGGCGGTTGACCAGCACGGGCAGGTCATCGACGAGTTCCTGCCCGAGGCCTGCCACGTCGACGCCGCCCGGGAGGACAATCGGATCGAGGCCGATCATGGCCGGTCAGAGGCCCGGCTGCCTCCGATGCGTGGGCTGAAACGCCTGCGATAACGCCTGCGATCCGTCCAGACCATCAGCTCCGGGCATGCGCTCGTCCAGAACAGCCACCGCGGCTACGACGAACTCGCCGCCGGCACCAACCCGAGACAGAGGTCGGCCGCCGCGTTCACCGAACTCGCCGCCGCCGTTTGACCGACGGTCACGGTGGCCGCTGGCATGCCCCACTTCCTCGGAACGCAAAAGTGCCGTCAGGACTCCCCGCAGATGTCTCGCAGCGTTGTTCGGATCCGGCACGTTGGCGGCCAACGGCGGACCGCCGCAGGCCTGAGTCGTGGCGGTTCGATAATGTACCGGGACGGCGGCTGGCTACGAACCCGGGGGAGTCGGAAAAGGCAACGCCGGAGAGACTGGAGTGGTCAGCCGTAGTTGGCGATATCTGAATTGTTGTGGAAGTCATGGTCTGATGCGATGAACCGTGACCCTGTTTGATTCGAGGAGTGGGCGGCGTGCCGGAGAACGACGATGTCCGGTCGGGTGACGAGCCTGATCCGTTCGATGGACTCGTCCTCAACGAGGACTTCGTCAAGGGGGCGACGGCATTCGAGCCGCCGGCCAGAACCAGGGCCGCGATCGCTCGTTTCGGTTCCGCCGACGACAGCGGCTCGCGTGGCTCGACTCGCCGAGGTCGCCCCCGACGGCCACGGACGGCCCGAACGGCCCGGACGTCGCGGCGGCCATGGTTGCGGCGGAACCGTTCGCCCTATTCCCGTTGGCGGGCTGCGGGGCTGGTCCCGAAGCGACGGTCGGAGAACCGGGTCGTCGTTGTGGTGATCGGCGTTTCGCTGCTCGCCGGCGCTGCTTTCCTGCTACCCGACTATCTGAACAGCCGAAACAGCGGAACCACCCTGCAGGCTGCGGGCGGGGGCGGATCCGGCGCGCCTCAGGGTGATGTGACCGGCACCAGGGATGAACAGACACCGGAGCTCCTGCGCCTGGAATGGACTCCGCACCGGTGCTACACCTGGGACCAGGGCGATCCGCAGACCAGCGTCGAGGATGTCCCGTGTGCCGGCCCGCATCTGTTCGAGGCGGTGGGTCACCAGGAACTCGGCTCCGCCTATTCGGCCGCCAGTTCCTATCCCACGCCCGCGGAGTGGGGGTCGATCGCGGATCGCCACTGCGCCGCGCTCATCACCTCCTATCTTGGGTACTCCCTGGATCCCGCCGGCCGGTTCGCCGCCAGCACCATCCATCCGCTGCACACCGGCTGGGACTCGGGTGACCGTCACGTCGTCTGCGGTCTCAGCGTCCGTTCCTCCGCCGACGGCGTGCTGATGCCCGAGTTCACCGGACAGGTACACGGCGCCGATCAGACGTGGGTCTTTCCCGCCGGTACCTGCTTCCGGCGCGACGAACAGGGACTTCAGCAGGAGGTGAACTGCGACCAACCGCACATCGCCCAGAGCGTGGGTTCGGCGACTCTGACCGGCCCTCCCGGCAGCGAACCGCCGTCCCCGTCGGAGTTCGAACGGATGGCCACCGCGGCCTGCGCGCCGCTGCACGCCCCGTACCTGCGCCACTCCCGCTTCGGCGGCGCGAAGGTGACCGCTGGCTGGCATCTGATCAGGGCGGAGAGCTGGCGGGCCGGAACCCGTTCCACCACCTGCACCGTCGGCTTCACCGATGCGGCGGGCCAGCCGAAGGAGGTGGCTGGCCTGCTCACCCCAGGTGCCACCACCCCGCCGGGCACCGTCGCGACCTGACCGACGGGTGGGTCCGGGGGCGGCCCAGGCCGTCGCGGTGGACCCGGATCCCGTCCATGACCTGTGCGAACTGGGTGGAGTCGTTGACCTGTCCGGCGGTCAGCCACAGCGACAGTGGACGGCCTTTCCCGTCGACCGCCGCGTGGATCTTGCTGGTCAGGCCGCCCCGGGAGCGCCCAAGGGCCTCCGCCTGCTGGGCGGTGTCCGGGGTGTGTCCGTTGATGGGACGGTCCCCTTTTGATCTTTCGGGGCGGCATGCGGGGCGCCGGCGGCATGCTGGTGGGCACGCACGGTCGACGAGTCGAGCGACGCCTCCCAGTCGACGGCGCCGACCGCGTCGTTCTTGACCACGATGTGTTCCAGGATGCGATCCCAGGTGCCGTCCAACGACCAGCGGCGGAACCGGTTGTAGACCGTCTGCCATGGCCCGTACCGCTCGGGCAGGTTCGGCCAGGGCACACCGGTGCGTTCCCGGAGCAGGATCCCGTTCAGGACCATCCGATGATCCGACCAGCGGCCACCCCGCGGCGGATCCTGGGGCAACAACGGCGCGATCCGCGCCCACACCACGTCGGTGATCTCATACCGACCAACCATGGATCATGAAGCCTATCCGGCAGTCAAGATCTACAAAAAGCCGCCTAGCCTTCTACACCCGCCTGGAACGGCGCCGGCGGCGCCGGCCGTCCCCGGCCACCCCGGGCTACTTCCTGCCCACCCGGATCGGGAACATCCTGCGCGCCGCCGAACGCCGCCCCCTGGACAAATACGGCCTCGACACCGCCGCCGCCACCACCCTGTGGGCCCTACTGTTCACCACCTTCACCCCGTTCACCTGGCTCGCCCTGCCCGCCGGCCTCGCCGTGGCCGCCCTCACCGTCACCTGGGTCATCCTGGCCCGCGCCCACACCTTCGGAGAGCTCATCGAACCGGCCTACGACACCCACCGCACCGCCCTCTCCACCCAGCTGCGCTGGCCCCCACCCGAAACCCCCGCCGAGGAGAAGGCCGCCGGCCAGGCCCTCACCGCCTACCTGTGGCGCGGCTCCGACCACACCACCCCCACCTTCACCCCACCCCCCTGAGCCCACCCGGGCTTCACACCACGACCAATCGAGGACCCGATGCAGCTCATTACCCGACAGCGCCCCGACGGTGGGCGTCATCCGCGACAGTGGCCGGTATCGGCCTGCGCCCTCGTTGCACCCTCGGCCTGTCCACTCATGGCCACCATTCGCTCTGGAAAGACAATGGACGGCCGGTTACGTTGATTTTCCGTCTACCGAGGAGAAGCATTGCTCGACGTGATCGGCGCTGGTTTCGGCCGCACCGGGACTCTTTCACTCAAAGCGGCGCTGGAAAGGCTCGGGTACGGTCCCTGTCATCACATGGACGAGGTCCTCGCGCACCGCGACACCATTCCCGAGTGGACCCGGGCCGCCGACGGCGGGCCCGTGACCTGGGACTCTCTGTATGAGGGGTACCGCTCGACGGTCGACTGGCCGGGGGCGAGGTTCTGGCGGGAACTTGCCGCCCACTACCCGTCGGCGCGGGTCATCCTGACCGTCCGCGACCCCGAGAAGTGGTACGACAGCGTACGGAGCACCCTGTTCCGCGCTATTTTCACTACTCCGGTCGGAATAAACGAGGAAGCGCTGCGGGTCATCACGATGATGAAGCGGATCGTGTGGGACGGCGCGTTCGAGGGCCGTTTCGCCGACCGGGAGCACACCCTCACGGTCTTCGCCGAGCATCTCGCCGCGGTACAACGCGAGATCCCGGCCGAACGCCTGCTGGTCCTCGACGTCGCGCAGGGCTGGGAGCCGCTGTGCGAGTTCCTCGGCGTCGCGGTCCCCGACGAGCCGTTCCCCCAGACCAACGACCAGGACACGTTCGCCGCGAAGCACCGCGAGCGCCTCGCCGCAGCCCTGCGCGAACCCGCCGCCCTCTGACACCCCTGACACCGCGCGCCCCGAATACCAACCACCTCGGCGCACGGACCCGTGCCACAGAGGGACCGCACCCGCCAGGCCCGCAGATCCAGGTGCGGGGGCATGTCCGGGCTGTGCCGGACATGCCCCCGTGGGGGGGGATGGTGCATAGCGTGCCCACCCCGGCGCGCATGGCACCAGGCTCGGGGAGTGGGATGACCGGGGGCGCTGTTGCATGGGCGATGTCCGCCTTCGCGTGGCTGCCGGCCGGTCATGATCAGAGGATGCGTCGACGTCGTGTCCGTGCCCCGGTCCCAACGTCGGAGTTCTCCGGGTTCCGGTTCCCACCGGAGGTGATCGTGCTGGCGGTGCGGTGGTACTTACGGTTCGCGCTGTCCTACCGGGACGTCGAGGAGCTGCTCACCGAACGCGGCCTCAAGGTCGATCACGTCACGATCTACCGGTGGGTGCAGCGCTTCACGCCGCTTCTCGTTGACGCGGCCCGGCCATGTCGGCACCGTCCTGGTGACCGGTGGTTCGTCGACGAAACCTCTGTGAAGGTCGCCGGCCGCTGGACCTGTGTCTACCGTGCTGTTGACCAGGACGGACAGGTCATCGATGTCCTGGCCAGCACCCGCCGCGACCAGGCCGCCGCCCGCCGGTTCTTCATCCGGGCCCTGTCCCATGGCCGGCGGCCGGTCGAGGTCACCACCGACAAGGCCCCCGTCTACCCCCGGCTCCTCGACGAGCTCCTGCCCGAGGCCTGCCACGTCGACGCCACGCGCGAGAACAACCGAATCGAAGCCGACCACAGCCGCCCAAAAGCCAGACTCCGGCCCATGCGCGGACTGAAACGCCTGCGCTCCGCCCAGACGATCAGCGCAGGGCACGCGTTCGTCCAGAACATCCGCCGCGGCCAGACCCCTACTGATAATGGTAGCGGCAGGAGATGATCGCGATCTGGCCGGGATCAACCGCATAGACCAAGCGGTGTTCATCGTCGATCCGTCGCGAGCGCAGCCCGGCGAGGTTGTTGCGCAGCAGCTCGGGCCTGCCGATCCCCTGCCCCTCTGGATCGCGTTTGATGTCCGCGATCAGGGCATTGATGCGCTTCAGGGTCCTGCGGTCCTGGCCCTGCGAGTACAGGTAATCGTCCCAGGCATGGTCGGTCCAGGTCAGCTTCACTCCTCAGGGCCCAGCGGGCGCTCGATCGCGCCGCCCGCACGCCACTGCTCCACACTCTCCATCAGCCGCTGCGCGTTCGCGGGCGTACGCAGCAGGTAGTTGGTCTCCACGATGGCGTCCCAGTCCTCCTTGCTCACCAGGACCGCGTTCCCTCGCTTCGAGACGATCTCCACCGGTGTGTGATCGGTGTTGACCTGTTCGATCAGCGGAAACAGCGTCTTACGTGCCTCACTGGCACTGATCGCCGCGACCATCCTGTCAGCCTCCCGAACATCTAGTCGTACCAGATATGGTACAGCTCTGGGCAGCGTTCGTCGGCCACTCGTCGTTGCTGCCGCGCTGGGTGGGCTGGGTGTCGTGGTCGAGCTGGTGGTCCGCCGGTTCCGCTGCGCCGAGGCGGGCTGTGTGGTGGTGACGTTCGCGGAGCAGGTTGAGAGGTTGACAGCCCGTATGCACGGTTCACACCGCCGGCGGTGGAGGCGCTGCGCGAGATCGGCCTGGCGCTCGCGGGACGGGCCGGGGCACGGCTGGCCGTCGCGCTGGGTCTGGAGGTCGGCCGGGACACGTTGCTGCTTCGGGTGCGGGCGCTGCCTGATTCCGAGGTGACGACGATCGCCGTGCTCGGGGTGGACGACTTCGCGCTGCCACGCCGTCGCACCTACGGCACGGTTCTCGGTCGACGTCGCCATCGGCCGGCCGGTGGACCTGCTCGCGGACCGGGAAGCCGAGACGTTCGCCGCCTGGCTGAAGGCCCACCCCGGGACCGGAGCGGCGCCTCCTCCGCAAACGCGTCCTCCTGGCCAGATGATCATCCAAGGGGCCAGTCCGATCACAAGATCAGCGACAGATCCAGATCAAACCGCCAGAACCAGTCACCAGAGCTCGGCGTAACGTGCCGCACCCTTCGGGTGGGTGGTCGGATTGATCAACGAGGAATGGACGTTGCTGGGAAGGTCGTCATTGAAATAGGCCTCGTACGCGAGTATGTCCGCGTTGTCGTGCATGGTTTTGTACATCATCTCGAGGTAGACCGGATTGTCACCGCCGGCCTGGCCGACCGCACCCGCCCCCGTGTCACTCGTCCCCACCAGGCCCCACTCGGGCACGGAGAACTTCTTGCCGTGCTGCCGGGCGAACGCAATGCCCGCGCACAGCCCGGTCGCCTGGTGGCACTGCCCGTTGAAGGCGGCCTCGGTTCCGCTTGCCGGCCACTGATCATAGGTATCCACCCCGATGATGTCGACATACTTGTCACCCGGGTAGTACTCGAAGGCATCCGTGTTGTGGGCGTTGAACGTCCAGTCGATCCGTGCCTGCGGGGCGGTGGCGCGGATCGAGGTGACGACCTGCCGAAAGCACGACACCCAGTGCTTACGGTCCTTCGACACCGACCACGGGAACCAGGCGCCGTTGAACTCCCAGGCGGGGCGGACGATGCTCGCGGCGCGCCCCTGGCCCACCAGCCAGTTACCGAACTCCCGCCAGTGGTCGTTGTAGGCACCCACCGCGCACGAGGCGATGTCTCCACCCCCGGTGGGAAAGAACGGCTGCGAGATCACCCAGGTGCCGGCGAAACCCTCGAACTTGTCGGGGCCCATGCCCAGCCACGGGTGGGTGATGGTCTCCCAGCTGCTGCGGTCGCTGAAGCCGACAACGACGTCAACCGGCGAACCTCGGAACTCCTCCCACGCGCGCACTTCGGTCAGTGACCCCGCCGAGATCCCGCTCAGGCCACCGGGCGCCTGGCCGCTGCCGCGGGCACTACCACCACCACCACCACCAGCAGCACCGGCAGCGGTCGCGGCAGCGGTCGGTCTGACGGTGGGCTGCGGGTCCGGCGAGCTCGGACGCGGGGTGTCCTGGCCTGCCCCCGGGAGCGGCGCACCAGCGCCGGGCCTGTCTGTGGGGGCGTCCCCGGTCTGCGTGGCCGTTTCCCTGTCCACCACGGTGCGGGAAGGAGACTGCGGAGCGTACGAGTGCGGACCGTCGCCGGCAGCGCCGGCCCTGGCCACCACCGCCGCGGCCGCGTGGTGGTCGGACGCCGGCTGCTGCGGCCCGCATCCCATGATTGCGCCCGCCAGGACCAGCACGCCCACGCCCGCGGGCCAGACGCGCATGCGGGCAGTGGTCAACAGTCGGCGGCCGCGAGCCGCCGCGCGTAACCTTGCCCCGCGTTCGCCGATCCGCCCGCCGCGGCGGCGTCCGGGCCGACCTCGAACCGGCCGCGGTGATGCGACCGCCGACGGGCGACATCCGCCACCGCCGTCGGCCGCGGATGTCGCGGGGGCAGAGTGTCCCGGCGGACCGGTGCCATCCAGGCCGCTCGGCGAATGCGGACGTGGTCGCGCTGGCTGGTCTCCCACGGTGGACCTCTCAAGGAGTGCTTCCGAGTCACGTCCGGCTGCGCCCCGCCCGGACCTGCGCTGTCGCCCGGAAACAAGGCTGCGGACGCGTCGAACTCGCCTCGAGCGCACACCTCAATGGGACATCCCCGGACATCTGTTCCAATTGGCCGGACGCTATCGGGGGCACACCGCACCTGCCAGCGAAAGCGGCGTGGCGGTGGCGTCGCCGCGACCGGCATGAATTGTTGGAAAGTCACTTCCCGTACCCGGGCGCCCTGAATGTTCCGCCGAAGATCGACAGCCGTACGGGCACCTATGATCATTGGGGAGGGCGTTCGCCGGGCATCTCGCCAGGGACGGGTGCAAGGTCGCATCAGACCATGCTGGCGAGGCCCGGAGGAACTGGCTACCGGCCGGGCGAAGGCCGGCACATGTAATCAGCAACTAGGCAACGGTCGCCCAATGTTCACCGCAGATCGTCGTCCGTTCAGGTCTGCCCAAAAGTGGAATTCGGCCCGATGGTGCCACCGGCATGCCACGGCCGGAGGCGGGTCCGACCTGCGGTGCCCCATCGGCGCTCGGATCGCGGCATGAGCGGGTACGGGCCGCGCCCTCGTGACCGCGGCCAGTCTGGCCGAGATGCCATCCGCCTGCGCATGACCACCAGGTGGCTAAGCGGAGGCTCGAGGTGATCCCGGCCAGGGCAACCGGATCAGGTCGTCGGCTACGCGGTTCACGGCCGCCGGGGCACAGCCAGCCGGCGAGGATCGCGGGCCATATCCAGACCGTATTGACCGCAAGGTCGGCGGAGGACAGGTGGCGAAGGCCCGCGCCGAAGTTGACATCTTTGGCCTGGGTTTCGATGTCGGCGCGGCCCCAGAGCGGGCCTTGAATAACAGGACCACTTCAGGCGCCAGGTACGGGATGCCGTCTCTGCCAGCACGGGTCTCCGTGCGCGGGAACTGCACGCCGGCCGCGCTCACGTCGACAGGCACACAGTTGACATGACACCTACCGCCACACGGCCTTGGCTCCCGGCACGACGCCCCGTAGCACGTTGGTGTGACTTCATCGCGCTGGCCGCTGCGAGGCGACGGAGGGACCGAGCAGACATCGTCCAGTTCGCTGCGCCATACCCTTGCCAAAGGCCCGTAGTTGCTACACTGGATGAGTGAGCGGCGGGGAAACCACAGACGATTTTCGTTTCATCCCGATTCATAAGACTCCGAGACCGGGGGAACGCGAGAAGTCTCAGCCTTTCAATCTGCGCGATCTTGAGGTGGTCGGGACGCTTGCCATATGCGACGTAGACGAGCCGCCAAAAGGAAACACCCTGCCGAGCATAAGTGTCAAGATTACCCAGTACATCCGTTTGATCGATGACTCCTTGATAAGACTTGACATGGATCGAGGGTTCACCGCTTTCCGATACGGGGCCAGCGAGGGGGTATCCTGGGCGCGGACGGCGAGCGGTCTGGTCGCAGAAATCCTGGACCTGGTGCGAACGGACAACGAGGATGATCCAGATCTTCATCCCTGGGAGGAACTTGCCGAAGCGGCACAGAAGCGCGGCATCAGCGTCAATGGCGCCGTACTGCGCGAACTGCCGTATCAGGTGCTGCTGACAGCTGAGGTCATTGCCTTGTTTGAACTCTGACGCCCAGGCCGATCCGCCGATGAAACGGTAGATGTGCGTGCCGTAATTCGAGGATGCCTTTCAGCACTGGGAGTTTGGGACTTGCGACGGCTCCAAACCACCCAGCCCGGGAGGGCATCCTGCAAGATGCCGCTCTTTCGCTACCTTATTTTTTTAACCCCCGCGCGTAACACTGTATGATTCCTGTTGATGTTGTGGGGTGGATCGCAGCGAGGCTGTTCTGCCATGTCCACGGCCGGGCGAAGAACCAGGTCCAGCTGATCCCGGGCCGGCCATACTCCTTCGTCGCCGACCTCGAACTCGGCCGGACGTCGTGAACCGCGGTCCTTGAGGCGGTCTACCTCGGCGCCACCGACGACGCCACGGCGGTGACCGCCGACCAGCTTCGGGCCGTCTGACTGCCGCTGAGCGCTGGCGCGACAGCGATCCGCCATCCTGGTCGTGGTGGACGTCGGGTACGACGCCACCTGCCCGGCGTTCGTCCTGGCCGATCTGCCGGTCGAGGTGAGGCCGTCCGCACCGGCTGGCGCGGACGGCCTCGTACCTGTCCCGCAGCCGGATTCCCGTTTGAGAAGCTGATGCTCGGTCACGTGCGGGCGTAGCTCGGGCAGGTCGAAGACCGGTCGGCGTTCGGTCCGGGTCACCCGCCGGCCTGGCAGCGATGTCCCACACCCGGCCCATACCCCTACCCGTCAGGATGAGGTGAGTCGGCTGGTGTCCGCACTCTCCCCGTTCGCCGGTACCGACGCCGCCGTTGTCTGTGCGGCCCGGACCAGGGAGTCATAGGTCTCCACCGTGCGCTCGACCGAGACGCCCAGGGAAGCGACGAACGCCGCCAGCTCGTCCTGGACCGCGGCAGCCGGCACATCGTCGGCCACCATCCGCTCCAGTTCCAGGAAGGTCCCCACCCCCTCCACCTCGTCCAGACACAGCGAGACCTCTCCGTACCGGCCCGTCCGCCGCGACTTCGCCACACGGACCGTCGCCCAGTAGCCCATCCGCAGAATCGCCTCGTGCATCTGCTCACGGTCGGCGACCGCTGTCTCGTACTCCAGGCAGTCCTGCGCGTTCGCACCCGGCTGCTTCAACGCGAACCAGTGCCGCCCGTCCACCGTGCGCAGCCGCAGGAAGGACACCCCGAGCTTGCCATCGCCAAAAGCCCAATCCAGCGGAGCGAACGCCTGATCATCCTGAAACACCGGCTCCCCGAACGAAACACCCCGCTGCCCGAGAGCGACCAGCAGCACCTCCGGATCCGACGCGAAGTATTTCACCTCGACCTCACGCATGCCCGGCACCTTACTGACACCCGCCGGGCACGCCAGACTCCGCGCCCATCAACCTGGAAGCGGCAGGCCGGCCGTCACGACGACCATCGTCAGCGTCGGTCTCACCATGGCCGGATGCCGTCCAAACACGCGGCTACGAGCCGGCCTGCGCCCGACCCGCCGCACCACCGACGACCAGCGATGGCGTCGAGCCAGTCCAGCGGCCCGGGCAACCGCGGGCCGCGATCGACAGCGAACTCGGCGGCCTAGGTGCGCGGGACCCTCGACCTCTCCCAGCCGATCGGCCTGTCCCTGTTCGCGATCCTCCACTTTTTCCCGGACGCGGACCGGCCCCTCGAGATCCTGCGCCAGCTGCTCGCCATCCTCCCGCCGGGGGCAGCTACCTGGCGCTCTCGCACTTCACCGCCGACCACGCACCTGAGGAAGCCAGCCGACTGATCAGCAGCTACGCCCAGAGCGGGTTCGCCCTGCAGGCCCGGTCCGTCGGCGAGGTCGGTTTGTTTCTTCGAAGGCTTGGAACTCGTCGAGCCAGGCGTCATCTCCGCCCAGCACTGGCGGCCCAGCCACGTGTCACACCAGGCAGATGCGAGCGTCAGCATTCTCGCCGGAGTCGCCCAAAAGCCATAGTGCGCCGTCCACAGGCATTACCTGGAAGGTAATTGATCCCGTCAACCGGCGGGGACACGCTGGTACCGCGCTCCTGTCCGCGGAGTGCCACGAGCACCCCCCATCGTCCGCGGTGCACCAGTACGAGAAGAGGAAACGCGTGAGCGACTACCTGCTAACGGCGTATGTAGCCGTGTGGAACGAACCCGACCCGGCCGCCCGACGTGCCGCGCTGGCCCGGTTGTGGGCGCCGGACGGTCTGCACCACACGCAGACGCGGCGCTTCCGCGGCCTCGAGGAACTGTCCGCGCGGGTGACAGAGGCGTACGACCAGTTCGTCGGCGGCTCGGGCCTACGGTTCGTCTCCGGCGAGGACCTCGACACCCACCACGACGTCGCCAGGTTCACCTGGAAAATGCAGCCCGGCAACAGCGAGGAGGTGCTGGCCGTCGGCTTCGACCTGCTCGTCCTGGACGACACCGGCCGCATCACGGTCGACTACCAGTTCAACGAGCCCCCGCCATCCGTGGCCGATCTGGACCAGCTGGCGCAGCGGTTCCTCGCTCTGGCCACCGTCACGGACCGAGAACAACTCGCCAAGGAGATCGACGACCTCTACGCTCCCGACGCCCGACTCGTCGAACCGGACGGTGTACACGAGGGCCGGGCCGCGCTGACGGACGTGCTCGCGACGATCGGGTCGGAGCTCACCGACGACCACCTGCTGCCTCGCCTGACAGGCAACGCCTCGGCCCAGCACGATGCCCTCCGCTTCGGCTGGGAACTGGTGCCGGCCGAGGCCGGCGGCCAGCCCGTCGCCACCGGCCTGGATTTTCTGATCCGCGACGAGCAGGGACTCGTACGAAACCACTACCGATTCAGCTCGACCACCGACCACCGACCTCAGTAAATCCAGTCGACCGGCCGCTGGCCGGATGGCAGGCTGCTTCCCATGGCGACTGATCTGCGCCCGAATGTCGACTATGGTCCCGGCGAGGCGGCTCGCGCGGGTGAGATCCTGCGTTCGATCGTCGGCAGCACCGTTCACGGCACCAATCTCGAAGGCCAGGATGACGTCGACCAGCTCGGCATCTACATCCCGCCTCCGGAGCACCTGTTCGGTCTGGCCGAGCCGCGCCGCGGTGGTACGCACGTCTGGCGCACACAGCCGGAAGGCGCTCGGTCCGGACCAGGCGACATCGACCTGACGATCTTCACGTTGCGCCGGTTCCTGGCCCTCGCGACCAGCGGCAATCCGACGATCATCGCGCTGTTCTTCGTTCCGGACGATGCCCTGGTCCTGCGCACCGAGGAAGGCGACCGGCTGCGCGCGCTCGCGCCCGCCGTCGTCTCCCAGCAGGCCGGGCAGCGTTTCCTCGGCTACCTGCATTCCCAACTCGAACGGATGGACGGCGCGGGAAAACAGAATCGTGTCCCCAACCGCCCCGAGCTGATCGCGCGGCACGGCTGGGACGTCAAGTTCGGTTCCCATGCCCTCCGGCTCGGCCTTCAGGGCATCGAGTTGCTGACCACCGGACGTCTCACCCTGCCGATGCAATCGCACGCCCGCGAACAGGTGCTGGCCGTACGCCGGGGTGACGTCACCCGCGACCGGACCCGGTTCCTGATCGACCGGGCGGCGTTGGAGCTGCGGGAGCTGCTCGGCGACCCGGATCTGTCCCGTCGTTCACCGCTGCCCGAACACCCGGACATGGACGCGGTGACCACCTATCTGGCCGCGGCGCACCGCCGATCCTGGGGGTGGACATAGCCCAGACCACTCGGCCAGTGGTTCGCCACGAACTGCCGTTGTGCGGCCTTCGTCGTGGCTGACGCCCGCAGGCCGGCGCGGGACGTCTTTCGCGTGGTCGGGTGGGAACAGCGCGCAGCGAGGAGATGTTGGGCGTGAGCATGACCATCGTGGGATCGGTCGGCATCGCCGGCCTGGGACTGGACGAGACGGCGGAGCCCGCGGCGGAGATCGACGCCGCGGTCCGGCTGCGGGAACTCGGGTATCAGACGCTCTGGCTGGCCGGCGGCCAGGGCAACAACCTCGAGCAGATCAGCAGGATCGTCCGCGGCACCGAGGGGCTGCGGGTCGCCAGCGGCATCATCGGGGTCCTGCGGGTGCCGGCCGCCGAGGTCGCCCGGACCTTCGCCGCGCTGGAGGCCGAACATCCCGGCCGGTTCGTCGTCGGGCTCGGTGGGGCGCACGGGCCGCGGCCACTGCCCACGCTGGGGGCCTATCTGGACGCGTTGGACACCGTGCCACCGGTGGTGCCCGCCTCGGCCCGCATCCTCGCGGCGCTCGGGCCGCGGATGCTGCGCCTGGCCGCCGACCGGGCGGGCGGCGCCTATCCCTACCTGGTCACCCCCGACTATGTCGCCGACGCGCGCAAGCGGCTCGGCGACGGGCCGACGCTGGCGGTGCTGGTGCCGGTTATCCCGCTGGCCGAGCCCACGGCGGCGCGGGAACTCGCGCGGGCGTCGACGGCCTTCTACACGAACGTCCCCGGCTACCGCCGCAACTTCCTGCGGATGGGCTTCGGCGAGGCCGACATCACCGACCGCAGCGACGCGTTCGTCGACGGTGTCACCGTGTGGGGTGGCCTGGAGTCCATCGTGGCGCGGGTCGCCGAGTACCACGCGGCAGGCGCCGACCAGGTGGTGCTCGGTCTGCGCCTGCCCCCGGGCGCCGACCCCGCCGAGGAGGGCGTCTGGCAGGCACGTCTCGCGCAGGCCCTGCTGGCCTGATCGCCCATGGCCGACCGCCACGGCGTTGCGGTGGCTACGGGCGCAGGCCGTCGAGGGCCAGCTCCAGCAGGCGGATGGCCTGGGCGAGGCCACCGGGGTCGTCGGGGGTGCGCCGCAGGCAGCTGATCAGCAGGACGACGTCGGTGGGGTCCAGGCCGGCCGCGGAGAGCGTCGTTGGCGCGTTCACGGCTCAGGGTCGAGGTGGGCGGACGTCCGGGCCGCGGCGCAGGACGGTGCGTACGAGCAGGCCGGCGGCGAGGGCCCAGAAGGCGGCGCCGATGCCACCGACGGTGATGCCGCTGGCGGCGACGACGAAGGCGAGGACCGCGGCCTGACGGTCGTCCGGATCGGTCAGGGCCGATGTCAACGCCGAGGCCAACGTGCCGACGAGGGCGAGACCCGCGACGGCCGTGGTGACACCGGCGGGTGCGGCGGTCGTGGCCGTCACCAGCACCATGGACGCCAGGGCGAGAACCAGGTAGGTCCAGGCGGCGAGCTGGGCGACGATCCAGCGTCGGCGCGGGTCGGGGTGCGCGTCGGGGCTGGCGACGAGCGCCGCGGTGATCGCGGCCAGGTTGATCGCATGGCCGCCGGCGGGGGCGCCCAGGACGGTGCCGACGCCGGTGACCGTCATCGACTCCCGCCAGGGAACCGTGTACCCGTAGGACGACAGCACCGCGACACCGGGGACGTTCTGCGAGGCCATCGTGACGACGTACAGCGGAACGGCCAGTGACAGCACCGCCGTCCAGGTCAGCGTCGGCGCGGTCAGCACGACCCGGGGCAGCAGCGGCCCGTCCAGCCCGCCGTGCCAGACCAGCCAGATCCCGATCGCCGCCACCGCGGTGGCGAACGCCGCCGGCACGGCGAAGCGTGGGGCCAGCCGCAGCAGCACCAGCCACACCACGACCGCTGGGGCGACGAGCGCCGGATGATCCACCAGCCCGTGCACGGGTGCCAGGCACAGCGACAGCAGCACACCGGCGAGCATCGCCTGCGCGATCGGTGCGGGAATGGCGGCGATCAGCGCCCCGAGACGTGGCCACAGCGCGGTCAGCAGCATCAGCGCGCCCACGAGGAGAAACGCCCCGATCGCCGCCGGCCAGCCGCCCTTGACCGGGCCGGTCGAGGCGAGCAGCGCCGCGCCCGGTGTCGACCAGGCGAGCATGATCGGCATCCGATGCCGGCGGCTGAGCCACAGCGTTCCCAGCGCCTGGGTGACGGCGAGGGCGAACAGGCCCGAGGCGGCCTGCCGGGGATCAGCCCCGACCGCCCGCAGCCCGGCCAGCACCACGACGGACGAGCTCGCGAACCCGACCAGAGCCGCGACGACACCCGCGCTGACCAGTTGGACCGGCCGGATCTCCGTGTCGGGACCCGCGACGCCGTCCTGGTCCGGGAAGCCGCGATCACGCTGCTCCATATCCGAACGATACTGTCGGTGCCCTCGGCCCGAGCCCGGTCGGATTCCAGGGCGTCCGGTGGATGTGTGGAACACCTGTGATCGGAACAGCAGCCAGCTGATCGGACCGGTACCGCGACGGCTCTGACCGCGGGTCGACCCATCCGGTTGGGCGGTGGCACCGAATACTCGGTGTCCGCCGTCGGCTGGTCCGTGGGCGCGCGTCCGTGGGAGGGACGTCCGAGCCTGGCGCCGTGCCGGGGGGTGGTTCGAGCAGGCACGGGAGGTGTCACGGCCATGACGACGTCCGAACCGGATGCGTGGCGGTCGCGCTTCGCCGGTGTCGCCGGGGGGATGTACGGCGCCATCGGTGAATCCCCCGGGCCGTCCGGCGGCGGCACAGGCGGCAACAGCGGCAGTCGCGGCGGTCGTGGTGACAGTGGCGGCGGTGATCGCGGCGGCGGTGGCCGGTTTGAGTCGTCCGAGCCGTCCGAGGGGCATGGCGAGACGGGCGGGGATCGCGCGGGGATGCTGTTGCGGCAGGTCGCCCGCGGGGATCGGGATGCCTTCGCCGCGTTCTACGACCTGCTGGCGCCGCGGGTGTTCGGGCTGGTCCGGCGGGTGGTGCGGGACCCGGCGCAGGCCGAGGAGGTCACCCAGGAGATCTTCGTCGAGGTGTGGCGGCAGGCGGCCCGGTTCGACGCGGGACGGGGCAGCGCGACGAACTGGGTGTGCGCGATGGCGCATCGCCGGGCGGTGGACCGGGTTCGCTCCGCCCAGGCCGCCCGCGACCGGGAGCACCGGTTCGGCGTGCTCGGCCCGCGCGACTCCGACGCCGGCGGCGACGAGGTCGCCGAGCAGGTGCTGGGCCGGCTCGAACGGGAACGGGTCCGCCGTTGTCTGCGCGGGCTGACCGACCTGCAACGGGAATCGATCACCCTCGCCTACTACAACGGTTACACCTACCGTGAGGTCGCCGAGGTGCTGGGCGCCGCGGTGCCGACCGTGAAGACCCGGATGCGGGATGGGCTGATCAGGCTGCGGGACTGTCTGGGGGCGAAGGCATGAGCCGGGAGCAGGCACACACCCTGATCGGGCCCTACGTGCTGGACGCCCTCGAGGGCGCTGACCGGCGGGCCGTCGAACGTCACCTGGCCCGCTGCCCGGCCTGCGCCCAGGAGGCCAGCCAGCTGCGTGCGGCCACCGGTGCCCTGGCCGCCGCCGCGGCCGCGTCGCCACCGCCACCGTTGCGCGCGGCGGTACTCGCGGCCGTCGACCGGACGCCACAGCTTCCCCCCGTGGTCAGCCGCTCCGGCCGAGCCGTCCGGCTTCGGTGGCGCCCCAGCGGGTCGGACGAGCGAGGGGCCCGCCCGGCGCTCCCCACCGATCTCACCCCGACCGCCAGTTCCACCCCGACCGCCGGTTCCACGCCGACCGCCGGTTCCACGCCGACCGTCAGTTCCACGCCGACCGCAGGTTCCACGCCGACCGTCAGTTCCACGCCGACGCGACCGGCCGGACCGGGCCGGCGATCCGCGGCGCCCGCGCGGCGAGCGCGGGTGGCGGTGGGTGTCGCGGCCGGTCTGGTGCTCGCCGCCGTGGCGGCGCTCGGTGGGCTGACGATCGACCAGCATCAGCAGCTCACCGCCGCGCGGGCCCGCGACGCCGAGTCGCGGGCGGCCGCGCGGACCGCCGCGCTCGGTGCGGCCCACCCGCTGACCGGCGGGGGAAAACTGGCGGTGGTGAGCACCGGCGGACGGGCCCTTGTCGTCACCCGCGATCTCCCGGCGCTGCCCGGAGGGCGGACCTACCAGCTCTGGTTCGTGGGCACGAACGCGGTCCGCTCGGCGGGACTGGCCGACGGCCAGGGCGGAAACCTCGACCGTTTCCTGACCGTTCCGGCCGACGCGACCACACTCGCCGTCACGTCCGAACCGGCGGGTGGCTCGAAGGCCCCGACGACGCCCCCCCTCGGCTCCGCCCCCCTGCGCGCCTGACCAGTCCCTCATGGACCTGACCAGCCATCATGGTGTCCGGTGGTATCAAGGGCCGTCAGCTCGCTGGCTCCATCACGACCGCCGAGGCTCTGCCCGCGGTCGTCACCGCGGTGGGCGCCCGGGTGCCGGTGCTGGTCGACGGTGGCATCCGCACGGGTGAGGATGTACTGCGGGCGTTGGCCCTGGGCGCTGCGGCGGTCCTGGTCGGACGGCCCGTGGCGCGCGCGCTGCGCACCGGCGGGGCCGAGGGTGTGCGGGTCGCCCTCGACACCCTGCGGGCCGAGCTGGAACTCGCGATGGCACTCGGTGGTGTGCCCGACCTGGCCGCCGCCACCACTCTCGACCTCCGCCATGCCACCGAGACTCCGCGCGGCTGAAATGTCGAAGACCTTTTTCGGCCGTCTCCTCATCCTGACTCCCTCCAGAAAGATTAATCCGGCACATCTTCCACCCGAAGAAGCCGCGCCCGATTCTTTCCTCACTGCCGCCCTCCGGCTTGAAACAATAAAACAAATGATTAGACCAGAAAGTTTTCTGGTATGCACTCCGCGCTGTGGTAGCCTGCAACGGTCCGGGCTGATCGCAATCACATTCCAATAGCGATCACATCCCACTCCGGGGGATCTAGATGGCAATCCACGGCACGCCACCCATGAAGTCGGCCGGGATTCATACAAAGAATAGACCGGCAGCGTCGGCGGCAGCTCGTCCGACGATCATTTCTTCGGCCGGGTAGCGAGAGTGACAGGTGTGGGGCTGCTCACCGCGGTACTCGTCGGCGCGCTGGTATGGATTCGGCCGGGACCGTGGGCGTCGGGTGTCGCGGCTCTGTTGACGTTCGCGCTGCTGGCCGGCTCCGGACGCCCCCGCCGACAGGTGTGGATCGCGACCAGCACGGTCGGGGTGCTGTTCGCCACCGTGGACTACCTGGTCTGGCGGGTGGCGGTGACCAACTGGTCGGCGGCGTGGCTGGCGGTTCCGCTGCTGGCCGCCGAGGCGTTCGGGGCGGTGCACGCGCTCGGCCTGCAGGCGACCATCTGGCCGCGGACGCCGCCGCCACTACGGCATGTCGACGACCCGGGAAGCTTCCCCGTCTACCTGCTCGTTCCCACGGCCGGCGAGTCGATGGCGGTGCTCGGCCCGACGGTGCGCGGTGCGATCCGGGCTCGGGACGAGTACCAGCGGACGCATCCGTCGGCCTGGGTCAGCATCATCGTCTGCAACGACGGGCGGGTGGCCGGCAACCCCGACTGGGAGCGGGTGGAACAGGCCGTTCGGGAACTCGGCGTCACCTGCGTCACCCGCACCGTCGGCGGCGGTGCGAAAGCCGGCAACATCGAACACGCCAGGTATCTGGTCGGTGCGACCGGACCGGCACTCATCGCGATCTTCGACGCGGACATGGTGCCCGAACCCGACTTCCTGCTCGCCACCCTGAAACCCTTCGCCGACCCGAGTGTCGGCTGGGTCCAGACCGCCCAGTACTACCGCAACACCGACCTGCCGATGGCCCGCTGGGCCGCCGACCAGCAGGCCCTGTTCTACGACGTGCTCTGCCCCGGAAAAGCCGCCCGCAACGCCTCCTTCATCTGCGGCACCAACGTCGTCATCCGCGCCGAAGCACTCGACTCCATCGGCGGCATGCCCACCGACTCCGTCACCGAGGACTTCGCCGCCTCCATCCGGATGGCCCCCGACTGGCGCGGCATCTACCTCGAAGGAAAATTCGCCGAAGGGCTCGGCCCCGTCGACGCCGCCAGCTACCTCAAACAGCAGAACCGCTGGGCCCGCGGCACCTTCGAAGTCCTCAAAACACACTGGCGCGACCTCGTACTCCCGCGCAGCCGCCTCACCGGCGCGCAACGCATCCAGTACGCCCTGGCCTGCACCCACTACCTCTCCGGGCTACGCGACCTGGTCTACCTGCTCACCCCCATCATCTTCGTCACCTCCGGCACACCCGCCGTACGCGGCGCCGACGCCACCGGATTCCTCACCCACTTCGCCCCCTACTTCCTCTTCGGCCAAACCGCCTTCTGGGCCGCCGCCCGCGGCCGCTCCACCTGGCGCGGCATCATCGCCGGCTTCATCTCCTTCCCCGTCCTGGTCACCGCCGCCCTCACCGTCCTCACCGGCACCCGCAGCACCTTCACCATCACCGCCAAACAACGCGACGGCACCCTCACCTGGCGCCCGATCCTCCCCCACCTCACCGCCCTCGCCCTCTGCCTCGCAGGACTGGCCACCGCCCTCCTCCACGGCCACTCCGCCCGCAACCTCATCGCCGCCGCCTGGATCGCCTACATGGCCGCCATGCTCACCACCTTCTGCTCCCTCACCGGGCGCGACGTCCTCGCCCACCGGCGCGCGGGCATCAGCAGCACAGCGAGCACGGCGAGCAGCCAGGACGCGCGTGGCGAGCTCGACGCGGTGCCGCGGAACACGGCGGGTCGGGTGCCGGGTCGTCCCACGCGCTGGCGTGGCCAGGTACGGGTACCGGTCGCGCTGCGACTCGCAGCCGGGGCGGCCTGCGTGGTGGCCGTCGGCGTCGGCCTGCAACCACGCGGGCATGACAGCGCGGCGCCGGCACCGTTCCGTCCGGTGGTCTGCGGGTCGAAGCCCGCCGCGGGGCTCGCCGTGACGACCGGGCCGGACATCACCTACACCCGGCTGGCCAGTGACCTCGGCATGACCGGCATCGCCGCGCGCTCCGTCGAGATCGGAGCCAGTTTCCCCACCGCGTGGGCCGATCGGGTCCGCGCCGCCGGCGGCACCCCGTGGCTGACGCTCACCTTCACCCGCGACGGCCGGGCATCGCTGGACGCGTCGCTGCCCGCGGTCGTCAACGCCGTCCAGGATGCTGGTCTGCGCCGCTGGGCCAGGCAGACCGCGGGCTGGGGGCATCCGCTGTACCTGACCGTCCTGCCCTCGGTGGACCGCAACTACGCGGCCAGCTCCGCCGTCGCCGCCGGCGGCGTACCCGCCGACAGCGCCCGCGCCTGGACCCACATCCGACGGATCTTCCGCAAAGCCCACGCCGACAACATCGCCTGGGCCTGGCAACCCGCCGCCCCCGCCGACGACACCCGTTACCGACCACCGGTGACGGACGTCGACCTGGTCGCCGTGACCTGGATTCAGTATCCGGGGATGCCCTGGGTGACACCGGCGCGGGAACTGGAACGTGTCCGGCTGGCCCACCCCGGCAAACCCCTGCTCGTCTCCCTGGCCGCCGCCGGCGACCAGAACCAGGTCGGCACCTGGCTCGACGCCGCCATCCACGCCGCCGACACCGCCCACGCCAACGGCATCGTCTACCAGACCGACGGACCAGACCCCCACGCCCCCCGCGCCACCCTCGACGCCTGGCGCCGGGGCGCCTACACGACGGCCCGTCTGCTGGCGGCACGGTCCGCCGGGTCCGACCGATCCGCCCGACCACTGCCCTCGCCGGCCGGCTGTGAGGTGGCCTCGTGAGCACACTGACCCTTGACCCACCGCGGCGGACGCAGCATCGACGCAGCGCCCCCCGCCATCTCGACACCAGACCCCCCTGGTCGCGCCAGCGCTGGCCGCGCCACCTCCGTGGCTCCCGGGCGGGCCTGGCCGCGGTGCTCGCCATCCAGGTGGGGCTCTCGCTGCGGCTGAACGCCACCGCCTTCCAGGACGAGGCGCTCTACCTGGACGCGGGCCATCAGATACTGCGGTCGTGGACGGGCGGGCCGCCCCCCACCGAGAACTTCGCCTCGTACTTCTCCGGCTCCCCCTACGTCTACCCGCCCGTCGGGGCGCTGGTCGACTCGTTCGGCGGACTCGCCGGTGCCCGCCTGCTCAGCCTGGCCTGCTGCCTGCTGACCACCCTGCTCGTCGCGGCGGTGGGACGCGCCCTGTTCGGACCGGCGGCCAGAACCGCCTCGGCCGCCGTCTTCGTCATCTCCGGCCCGGTCCTGTTCATCGGGCACTTCGCCACCTACGACGCCATGGCGCTGCTGCTGCTGGTCGGCGGCCTCGTCCTGGGGCTACACGCGGTGCGCGCGGCGGCGGCCCGGCGGCGGGTGCTGGCGTTCGCGTTCGGTGCCGGTGTCCTGCTCTCGGCGAGCGTCGTCACCAAGTACATGGCCGCGCTGTTCATCCCCTCGACGCTGCTCGTGCTCGTGCTCGTCCGGCGCCGCTCGGCCCATGCCGCGACGGACAGCCCGGCGGTACCGGATCGGCGTGTCCTGGCCGCCATCCCGGCCGGACTGGCGCTCGGGGCCGCCGTCGTGGTCGGCGGCTGGCTGGCGATGACCGGCACCGATCAGCTCACCGGACTCGTCGCCACCACCCTGTCCCGCACGCCGCTGGGCCGACGGCCCGCGCTGGAGGTGGCTCGCCACGGCCTGGCCTGGGGTGCGCCAGCCCTCGTCCTGACCCTACCGGGAGCGATCATCATCGGCCGGCGGCTGCCCGCGCTGACCGTCCTGCTGCTGGTCAGCTCGCTGCTGCCGATCATCTTCCAGGCCCGTTCCGGCGAACTCACCTCGCTGCACAAGCATGTCGCCTTCGGCCTCGCCTACGCGGCACCACTGGCCGGCGCCGGACTCGCCCACGTCCTGGCCCGCATCGACCTGTACGACCCGCGCCGCGACCTCGCCCCCAGAATGGTCACGGTCACGCTCGCCGCCGTCCTGCTCCTGGCCAGTGGGGTGCAGACCGCCGACGGCCTGTTCCGCACCTGGGCGGACAGCCAGCCCCTGACGTCGCTGCTGCGCACCCAGGTCCGCTACTCCTCCGGCCACTACCTGGTGGAGGAATCCGAGGTCCCGCGCTACTACCTCCAGGACGTCACCGCGTCCTGGCAGTGGAACGGCACCTATTTCTTCTACTACCGCGATCCGCGGACCGGCACCCCGTACACCGGCCTCGACGCCTACCGCCACGCCCTGCGCGACCGCTACTTCGACCTCGTCGTCCTGCGCTTCGGACCGACCGCCGCCCTCGACTGGCAGCTCAAGGACCTGCTGGCCGACCAGACCAGGTACCGCCGGATCGCCACCCTGCCCCAACCCGGCGGCTGGACGGTCTGGCACCGCACCGACCCCTGACCCGACCTGATTCTGACGCTCCGCAGTCGGGATATCCGCGCTAGCTGGACGGGTCGAGCAGGCCGCGGGCGTCGCGGGCGAGGCCGGGCATACCGCGGGATTCGGCGCGGGCGGCGATGTCGGCGAGTTCGGCGCGGGCCGGGTCGTCGAGTGGACGGCCGGACTGGACAGCGAGCTGGACCGTGAGCAGACGGCAGCGCAGCAGCGCGCCGACCCCGCCGGTGCGGGTCGCGAGCTCGGTGGCGGTGGTGAGGTGGGCGCGGGCGGCGGGCAGATCACCGGTGAGCGCGGCGAGCCGGGCCAGCGCCAGCGGGATCGGACCGACCAGGCCGACGTGGCCGAAGTGACCGGCGACCGGGCGAGCCGTTCGGCCAGTGTCGGGGCATGCTCGACCAGGCCACGGTCGGCCAGCGCGTGGGCGAGCAGGGTGAGGCGGCCGTGGGTCGTCCAGGTGACCGGTTCGACCCGGGCGACCTCGGCGGCGATCAGCGCGTCGACGGTGTCGTCGCCGCGGGCGACACCGATCGGCACGCCCATCCACGGGGAGTGGGAGACGACCGTGGGGGTGTCGTCCTCGGTGCGGCGCGGACCCGGCCAGCGCACCGAGGCCGTCCTGGCCGGCGGCGTCGAGTACCTGCTGCCAGCGGACCCCGGCGCCGACCCGGGCTCGGCGGGCCACCGGGTCGATGCTCACCTCGTCGAGGCGTCCGGTGTGCACCAGCAGACTTGGCTGGGACCGGACGACGGCGCCGTGCCCGGTGGCCTGGACTGCGACCGTCAGGCCGTGTGCGTCGGCGAACCGCACCGCCGCCACGACGTCGGCGACATCGGCCGCCACGACCGCGGCCACATGGTCCGCGGGCACCGCCACATTCCACGGGATCACCGTGGATCTCCTCGGCGAGCACCGCCAGCGGCGCCGCCAGGCTCGCCGCTGGCGACACCTCCAGCGGCGAGGCGGTGGCTGTCGGTGTGGACGAGGCGGTGGGCACGAGGGTGGACATGCGCGGTCTCCGGATGGTCGTCGAGGTGGGACGACCTCACCGTGCCGGCGGCGCCTTGGTGACGGCTTGCTCCGGGCGGGCGCTGGCTTGCGGACCGCTTGCCCCGACCGGACCCGGCCGGGTGACCGGGAAACGTAGCGCGCAGGCCCCGTCCTTCAGGGCGGGGTCAGCGCGTCAACTCGGCTGCCAGAATGACCGGGGAATCGTGTATTCTGCCAGGTATGGGAAGTCGGGTGGTAAAGCGGGCATACCGCTACCGTTTCTACCCGAACCTCGACCAGATGGAGAACCTCGCGAAAACGTTTGGCTGTGTCCGCTACGTCTACAATCGGGCGCTTGCGGAACGGCGCCGGGTGTGGTCCCAGGAACAGCGGCGGATCAGCCACGGGGAAACCGATCTGATGCTCACCGGGTGGAAACGGGACCCGGACACTCTGTGGTTGGCCGAGCCGTCGAAAGGCCCGCTGCAGGCCGCGCTACGGAATCTCCAAACCGCCTACGTGAACTTTTGGGGAAAACGGGCCGGCCATCCGACGTTCAAGCGGAAGGGGAAGACGAACGATGCGGCGACCTACTTCCGGAACTGCTTCACGTTCCGGGACGGGCAGCTGAAGCTGGCGAAGCAGGCCGCGCCGCTGCGGATCGTCTGGTCCCGTCCGTTCCCGGACGGCGCGGTGCCGTCGCGGGTGACGGTGTCCCGGAACAGCCGGGGCCAGTATCACGTGTCGATCCTGGTGGACTGCCCGACCGAGGCGCTGCCGGCGGCGGACGGGCAGGTCGGGGTGGACGCGGGCATCACGTCGCTGGTCACGCTGTCCACCGGGGAGAAGATCGCCAACCCGCGGCACGAGCGGACCGACCGGGCCCGGCTGGTCCGGGCACAGCGGGAACTGTCCCGGAAGAAGAAGGGCTCCGCGAACCGGGCGAAGGCCCGGCTGAAGGTCGCGAGGATCCACGGTCGGATCGCCGACCGGCGGCGGGATCATCTGCACAAGCTGTCGACTCGACTCGTTCGCGAAAACCAGACGATCGTCGTCGAGGATCTCACCGTACGGAACATGGTCCGTAACCACGGTCTTGCCCGTGCGATTTCGGATGCGGGCTGGCGGGATCTGCGGACCATGCTGGAATACAAGGCCGGCTGGTACGGACGCGACGTGGTCGCTGTCGACCGCTGGTATCCCAGCTCGAAGACCTGCTCGTCCTGCGGGACGCTCGTCGAGAAGCTGCCGTTGAACATCCGGGAATGGGTCTGCCGGTGTGGTGTGGTCCACGACCGGGATGTGAACGCGGCACGGAATGTTCTCGCGGCGGGGCTCGCCGTGATCGCCTGCGGAGACGGAGTGAGACCACCCCACTCCTAGAGTGGGGAGGCGTCTGTCAGCGAAACAGGAAAACCTGCCCGCGAGGGTAGGAATCCCCGGCCTTCAGACCGGGGAGGATGTCAACCGCTTGGCCGATCCTTGCGGACCGACCGACCGGCCGGCCGACCAGCCGGCGGGTCAGCGGGTCGGCGGGCGGTGCGATGAACGCTTGACTGCACGTGTGTCCAGTCCCGATTGTCGTTGCTGAGGTGGTCGCTGTCCGGACGGCCAGGTTTCCGACAGCCGGGTTCAGCCCACGCCATCCGGTGGTCACGGCGGTGGCCAGCCAGGCGACCAGGAGGCACCGATGCAGGAGCACGGCGGCGGGAGCGCGCTGGACGAGGAGCTCGGCTTCGATCCGGTGGCCCTGCGAGCCCGCTACCGCGCCGAACGTGACAAGCGGTTACGCCCGGACGCGCTCGACCAGTTCGTCCGCCTGCGCGACCAGCTAGCCGGTGAGAGCGCCGACCCGTACGTCGAGCCGGGTTTCACCCGGGAGCCGCTGACCGACGAGGTCGACATCGTCATGGTCGGCGGTGGGTTCTCCGGGCTGCTGCTCGGCGCGCACCTGCGCAAGGTGGGCGTGACCGACGGGCTGCGCTTCGTCGAGCGGGGCGGTGACTTCGGCGGCACCTGGTACTGGAACCGTTATCCGGGGGCCGCCTGCGACACGGCCAGCACGATCTACCTGCCGATGCTGGAGGAGCTCGGATCCCTGCCGAGCCGCCGGTACGCCCCGGCGCCGGAGATCTTCGAGCACTGCCGGCGGATCGCCAGCACCTTCGATCTGTACCGCGACGTCTGTTTCCAGACCGAGGTGACCGATCTTCGCTGGGACGAGGACGCCGCCCGGTGGATCGTCAGTACCAACCGCGGCGACGCGATGCGGGCCCGGTTCGTCATCGTCTCCCCCGGCCCGATGGACCGCCCGAAACTCGCCGGTATTCCCGGCGTCGAATCGTTCAAGGGGCACAGTTTCCACACCAGCCGGTGGGACTACGACTACACCGGCGGAACCGCGGACGGCGGCCTGGACCGGCTGGGTGACCGCACCGTCGGCATCATCGGCACCGGTGCGACCGCGGTGCAGTGCATTCCGCATCTCGCCGCGGCGGCCGGACAGCTCTACGTCTTCCAGCGCACCCCGTCGGCGGTCGACGCCCGGGACAACGCCGAGCTCGACCCGTCCTGGGTGGCCCAGCTCCAGCCCGGCTGGCAGCAGAGACTCATCGACAACTTCACCACCCTGACCTCCGGCGGCCCGGTCGACGAGGACCTGTCACAGGATGGCTGGACCGCCGTCGCCCGCAACCTGCGCCAGCTGATGGCGCGCCGCACCGAGCGCGGCGAGCCGATCGACGACCTGGCCTGGCTCGTCCAGCTGGCGGACTTCCAGACGATGGAGGGCATCCGCTCCCGGGTCGACGATGTCATCGCCGATCCGGCGACCGCCGAGGCGCTGAAACCCTGGTACGACCGGTTCTGCAAGCGGCCCTGTTTCCACGACGACTATCTGCCGGCGTTCAACCGGCCGAACGTCACGCTGGTGGACACCGGTGGCCGCGGCGTGGAGCGCATTACCGAGACCGGTGTCGTCGTCGCGGGTCGCGAGTACCCGATCGACTGCCTGGTCCACAGCACCGGGTTCGAGGTCGGCACGCCGTTCGCGAAACGCCTCGGCTACGGCGTCACCGGGCGTGGCGGTGACACCCTGCTCGACCGGTGGGCGGGCGGCGCGCAGACCCACCACGGCATCCTCGCCCACGGTTTCCCCAACCTGTTCCTGATGTCCCACGTGCAGTTCGGTTTCTCGCTGAACTTCACCCATTTCATCGCCGAGCAGGCGAAGCACATCGCGTACATCGTCGGGCGCGCCCACACGGAGGGCATCAGAGTCGTGGAGCCCACCCCGGCGGCCCAGGACGCCTGGGTGGCCGAGGTGGAACGGGCCGCGCGGGACCAGCGGGCCTTCCAGTCCGAATGCACGCCGAGCTACTTCAACGCCGAGGGCGACCTGACCCGGCTCAACGCCCGCAACAGCCCGTACGGCGGTTCACCGACCGCGTTCTTCGCCATGCTCGCCGACTGGCGCGCCGACGCCACGATGCCCGGCCTGCGGCTCACCACCTAGCCCACAGCCCACAGTCCGCACCGCACGACGCCCGCACCGCACGACGCCCGCACCGCACGACGCCCGCACCGCACGACGCCCGGACGCGCACCCGCCACCATCAGCAGACAGGACCATGTCATGAGCGAACGCCTTTCCGGTCGGGTGGCGATGGTCACCGGGGCCGCCCGCGGGCAGGGGCGGGCCGAGGCGGTGGCCCTGGCCGCCGAGGGCGCCGACATCATCGGCGTCGACGCGTGCGCCGAGCTGCCCACCGTGCCCTACCCGCCGGCCACCGAGGAGGACCTGGCCGAGACCGGCCGCCTGGTGACGGCGTCCGGAGCGCGGTTCGTGGGGGTGCGGGCCGACGTCCGGGACCTGGTCGCCATGGAGAAGGCGGTGGCCGAGGGCGTCGGGGAGCTTGGTGGGCTCGACGTCGTCGTGGCGAACGCGGGCATCTCCACCTGGGGCCGGCTGTGGGAGCTGACGCCGCAGGAGTGGAACACCATGATCGACGTGAATCTCACCGGGGTCTGGCACACCCTGCGCTGCACGGTTCCGGTGCTCATCGAGCAGGGTCGCGGCGGCTCGATCGTCCTCACCGGTTCGGTCGGCGCGTCCAAGGCCCTGCCGGGTATGGCGCACTACGTGGCGGCCAAGCACGGGCTGGTCGGCCTCGCGAGGACGGCGGCGGTGGAACTGGGTGCCTTCGACATCCGGGTCAACTGTGTCCACCCGTGGGGTGTCGACACGCCCATGGTCTCGATGACGCCGGAGAGTATCTTCCGGGAGAACCCGCAGTACGGCGTGTCCTACTCCCAGGTACTCAAGCAGTCCCTGTCCGCCCCGGAGGAGATCGCCCGCGCGGTGGTCTTCCTGGCCAGCGACGACGCCCGGTCGCTCACCGGCGTGCAGCTGCCGGTCGACCGTGGCGCCACCCTCGTCTGACCGACACCGATACCGACATCATGGAGGGAGCTCACATGCCCACGTCGAACGATGAGGTTCTCGTTGTCGAGGCACCCGACGAGGTGACCCCGCGGTGGATGACCCGGGCGTTGGGGACCGGCGGGACGGACGTCGAGATCGCGGCGTTACGTTTCGAGCCGATCGGCACCGGCCAGACCGGCGCCAGCTACCGCTTCCACCTGGAACCGGCACCTGGCCAGACCGCCGGCCCGGCACCGGCCACCGTCGTCCTCAAGATGCACGCCGGTGACCGAGTGGCCAGAGCTCGTATCTGCCGGGCCTACCGCCAGGAGACGGGTTTCTACCAGACGTTCGCCTCGTCGACCAGAATGCAGATCCCGCGCTGCTGGAGCGCGGCCATCAGCGCCGACAGCCTGAGCTACACCCTGGTGCTCGAGGACGCCGCACCCGCCCGCCCCGGCCGGCAGGTCGACGGGTGCACCGCCGACCAGGCCACCCTCGCCGTCCGCAACCTCGCCGGCCTGCACGCGCCGTTCTGGGGTGACCCGGACCTTCAGGGCCGGGCCGCCTGGCTGCGCCGCGCGGACGACGAGACGCTGCGGTTCCAGCAGTCCCTGTTCCTCGGCGCGGCCGACGGGTTCGTCGGCCGGTACGCCGCCGAGCTGTCCGCGGCCGACAGCGCGACGCTGCTGCGCTGCGCCGAGGAGTTCTTCCGGTGGGGCCAGGGGATCCGCCACCACAGCTCGCTGATCCATGGTGACTACCGGCTGGACAACCTCCTGTTCGACGAGCACGGCCACGTGGTCACCGTCGACTGGCAGACCCTCGAGGAGGGTTTCCCCGGCCGCGACCTCGCCTACTTCCTGTCGACGGCGCTGCCCCCGGCGGACCGGCGCCGCCACGAGGTCGCCCTGGTCGCCGCCTACCACCAGCGGCTGGTGGAACTCGGCGTGGACGGTTACAGCGCCGACGACTGTTTCACGGACTACCGGCTCGGCATGCTGCACGGACCGATGACCACGATGATCGGCTGCATGTACGCGGCCGGACCCCGCTCCGCCGACTCGGACGAGATGTTCCTGTCCATGGCCGCCAACTCCGCCGCCGCCATCCGCGACCTCGCCACCTTCGACCTGGTTCCCCCCGCCTGAGCCAGAACCGCAGGCCCGCGGACGAGCCGCCGGACGGGACCGGCCCCACCTGCTGCCAGGCGGGGCCGGTCTGCTCCGCGCCAGCTACCAGATGCGGACGCGGTCGGCGGGATCGAGCCAGAGGCCGTCGCCGGGGACGGTGTCGAAGACCTCGTGGAACTCGTCGAGATTGCGGGCGATGTTGGCACGCAGGTCCGGGGGGCTGTGCGGGTCGGTGGTGAGGAACTGGCGCTCGAGTTCGGTGCGGCGCTTGGTCCGCCAGATGTACGCCCAGTTCAGGAACAGCCGGCGCCGGTCGTCGCGCGCCGCATCGCCACCCTGGGAGATCACGTAGGCCGTGTGCGCGATGGTGAGGCCGCCGAGGTCGCCGATGTTCTCGCCGACGGTGAGCGCGCCGTTGACCTTCTCGCCGGGCACCCCGCGGGTCTCGAAGCCGTTGTACTGCTCGATCAGGGTCTTCGACTTCACCTCGAAGGCGGCCTTGTCCGCCGGCGTCCACCAGTCGTTGAGGTTGCCGGCGCCGTCGTACTGCGCGCCCTGGTCGTCGAAACCGTGGCCGACCTCGTGGCCGATGACCGCGCCGATACCGCCGTAGTTCTCGGCCGGGTGGGCGTCCGGGCTGAAGAACGGGGACTGCAGAATGCCGGCGGGAAAGCAGATCTCGTTGGTGCCGGGATTGTAGTAGGCGTTGACGGTCTGCGGGAGCATGAACCACTCGTCCCGGTCCACCGGGCTGCCGATCTTGGCGAGCTCCCGGTCGGTCTCGAACGCGCTCGCGGCCTGGGAGTTGCCCCACAGGTCGTCCCGGCTGACCGTCAGCGCGGAGTAGTCGCGGAACCGGTCCGGGTAGCCGATCTTCGGGCGGAAGGTCTCGAGCTTCTCGTAGGCCCGCGTCTTCGTCTCGTCGGTCATCCAGTCCAGTTTGGAGATCGACTCACGGTAGGCGGCGAGCAGGGTGACGACCAGCTCGTCCATCTGCGACTTCGCCCGCGGCGGGAAATGGCGGGCGACGTACTCGCGCCCGACCGCCTCGCCGATGGCACCCTCGACGAAGCCCACCGCCCGCTTCCACCGGGCCCGCAGCTGCGGTGTGCCGGACAGGGTGCGGCCGTAGAAGTCGAAGCTGGTCTCGGCGAACTCGTTGGCCAGGTAGGGCGCGGCGGCGCGCAGCACATGGCTGGTCAGCCAGTCCTGCCAGGTCTCGATCGGGGTGTCGGTGAGCACCGTGGACAGGTGCTCGAAGAACGACGGCTGGCGGACGCACACCTGCGCGAGCGTGGCGTGCGGGCCGGTCAGCTGCCCGCCGAGACCGGTGACGTAGGCGTCCCAGTCGAACGCCGGGCACAGCGCCGCGATCTCGGCGGCGGTACGCAGGTTGTAGGTCTTCTGCACATCCCGGGTGTCGGCCCGCTCCCAGTGGCCCGCGGCCAGACGGGTGTCCAGGGCCAGGATGCGCGCGGCGGCCGCCGCCGGCTCCGGGTGCTCGCCGAGCTCGAGCATCCGGGTCAGGTAGGCGACGTACTTCTCCCGGATCTCGGCGAACTTCTCGTCCCGGTAGTACGACTCGTCCGGCAGCCCGAGGCCGCCCTGGCTCAGGTGGAACAGGTAACGATCGGAGTTACGGTCGTCGGTGTCGACATAGGAGCCGAACAGGCCACGGCCACCGATCCGCTCGAACCGGCCGAGCAGCGCGGCGAACCCGCCGAGTTCCCGCAGCGCCCGCACCTCGGCGAGCAGCGGGCGCACCGGGTCGAGCCCGAGCGCCTCGACCGCGTCGACATCGAGGAACGAGTTGTACAGATCCGCGATCTTGCGTGCGTCCTCGTCCTGGGTGGCGGGGTCACGCGCGGCAAGGTCGGTGATGATGTCACGGACGTGCTGTTCGGCAGCATCGGCGAGCTGCACGAACGGCCCCCAGCTCGACCGGTCGGACGGAATCTCCGTCTCGGCGAGCCAGCGGCCGTTCACATGGCCGAACAGGTCGTCCTGCGGTCGGACGGCGGGGTCCATGCCCTCGCGGGCGTCGTCGAGGATGCTCACACCATGAAGTCTCCGCTTCAGGCCGGCCTCTGGAAAGGATTCCTGTGCCATCCGCGCTTCGAGGCCCGACCGCGCACACCCCCTCGCAGATTCGGAGAAGCCGATGGATGACGACCACGAGCGCCGCCTGGCCGCCCTGTGCCAGCTCACCGGGGGCGCCTGCGTCCTGATCAGCGCCTACCATCTCGCTCTCGGCACGACCCGCACCGTTCCCGGTGCTGGCGACGTCACCGCTTCGGTGGACTCGCACGAACGCTTCATCCTGACGATCTTCGGCGGATACGGCCTCGCCTGGCTGCGCGCCGGCCGGTCCCGTCCCATCGCCGTCGGCGAGGTGCGCGCGCTGTCCGCGCTCATGGCCGCCGGTGGAACCAGCCGGCTGGTGTCCCTGGCCCACCGCGGCCGGCCGCACTGGTTTCATCTGATGCTTGCCAGCGTCGAGTTCGCCCTGCCCGCCGCCCTGGTCGCGCTGACCCGCGCCGACCCGCCGAGACAGGTTGTCACCGGCTGACGCCCTGACACCGGATCCACGCGGGCCAGCCGGTGCCCACCGGTCAGTACGCGTACGGATGGCGTTGCCGGTGGGCGTCGGCCGTCGGACAGCCGGGCTGTCGCGCACCTGCCTGTCCGCACACCCGCGTTCATGCTCTGCTGGACGCCGCGGCTGGCATGGCACGGATGCGCGGCACAGGTGGGGCGAGACAGGGGTGGGTCATGTCGGGGTGGGCGCAGTCGTCAGGACCTTCGTCGGAGCCGGCGCCCTCCGGTCCGGTGCGGTACCTGGTGGTCTGGCCGCTACGGCTGGTCGCGTTCGCCGTCGTCCTCCCGCTGCGGCTGCTCTACGAACTCGTGCGGCTGGTCGGCAGGTGTCTGCGGACCCTGCTGTGGGACTGGTTCTTCCACCCGGTGCTGACCGCGCTGTGGCGGTTCGTGATCGTCCCGATCGGTCGGGCGATCACCTGGGGATGGCGCCGGCTGCTCGTCCCCGCGCTGCGCGCGCTGTGGACAGCACTACGGACGGTGCTGTGGGACTGGCTGATCGCGGGTTCCGCGCGGTTGCTGTGGCTTTACGTCGTGATCCCGGCGGCCAAGGTGCTCATCGTGCTGTTCGATCTTCTGGTCGTTCGGCCGGCACACTGGTTGCGGCGGCCGCTGCACTGGTTCGGACGGATGGTGCTGCTTCCGGTGCTGCGCGCGGTCGCCACGGTCATCCGGGTGGTGGCCCACGTGGTCGCGGCGGTCGTCCGGGCCGTCGCGCGAACGGCCGCCTGGACGGTGCGCGGATTCGGCTTCCTGCTGCACCTGCTGCTCGTCCGGCCTGCGGTGTGGTTCTGGCGGACGGTGGCGACGCCCACCGGGCGGGCGTTCGTCCGCACGCTGCGGGTGGTGGTGGTGCGCCCGCTGTCCTGGTGCTGGCGGACTGTCCTGGTGCCGGCCGGGCAGGCTGTGGGGTTCGCGTGGCGGCTGCTCGTCGTCACCCCGCTCTCGTGGGGCTGGCGGACGGTGGTGCGCCCGATCGGCCGGGCCGTCGGCGCGACGATGTTCGTGCTGGTGGTCATGCCGACCCGCTGGGCCGACCGCACCGTGTGGCGCCCGATCCGCGACGCACTGCTGCCCCGAAACGGCCCCGCCCGCCGCGGATGACCAGAGCCAGCCGGCCCTCGGCTAGCGCACCACCCGGTAGCGCAGGTAGACAGCCCGGGAGCCGAAGGTACGGGTCTCGGCGATGAGGCCGGTCACGCGTCAGAACAAGGTGGGCGGCGCGGGAGCGAGAGCGCCCTCGATCACGAGCATGCGGTGTTTGGTCTCGATGCCGCCGGGAGCCGAGAAACCGTGCATGGCGCCGCCGCTGGCCAGCACCCGGTGGCACGGCACGACGATGGGCACCGGATTGCGCCCGAGCGCCCGCCCGACCGCCTGGGCGGCGCCGGACATCCCGAGCCGCGCCGCGACCTCGCCATAGGTGAGCGTCGACCCCGGCGGGATCGCCCGGGTCACCTGGTACACCCGCTGGTGGAACGCCGGCACCCCGCCCAGGTCAACACGCACATCTGCCAGGTCGTCCCGCGCGCCGGCCAACAACCCCGCCATCCGCGAGATCGCCGCTGCCACCTCGGCTGGACGCGCCCCCTGCCCGGGCTGGATCAGATCAGCGAAGCCCCCACTGGCCGACACCCGGTCGTTGGACGTCTCGCCAGAGTCGCCCCGGCGGTCACGCAGGTGACGGTGCACAAGGGCGAGGGTCGTCTCGTCCGACCCTGCGGGTAGGGAGACGGCGATCAGCCCCGCTTCGCCCCAGGCGAGGCCGCAACGGCCGATCGCCGTGTCGAACAGCGCGAACCCGCGGGCAGACCCGCCTCCGGTGCCGGCCACGCGGCCGACCGCATCCGGCCCAACCTCATCCAGCAGCCCGGCCTCATCCAGCCTGATGTGCGCGGGTCGTCGCGTCCCAGCGTGCATGGGCCCATCGTGCCTCACCCGTCCGACAAAAGGCCGTGCCGCGCACCTGAGCGGACAGGCGGCGGCCGGGTACGGTCCGACGACCAGGACAACGCGCCCGAGGCGGCACACCCGGCCCAGCACCTCAGAAGGACCGCGCGCCCAGGGCAGCGACCGGAAGCGCCCGCACGGAACACCGACAGGGAACACCGACAGGGAACGGGGTGGCTGGCGTGGCCCGCACCATCGCGACGAACACCGAGGTCGATCTGACGGCGGCGCTGGAGTTCGCGCGGACCCGGCACCGGATGCTGCTCATCACCTACCGCGGCGACGGGTCGGCGCAGGCCTCGCCGGTCACCGGCGGGGTGGATGCCGACGGGCGGATCGTGATCTCGACCTATCCCGAGCGGGCCAAGACCCGCAACGCGCGTCGCCGGGCCGAGGTGAGTGTCGTCGTCGTCTCCGACGAGTGGAACGGACCGTGGCTGCAGATCGACGGCCGCTGCGAGGTCATCGACCTCCCGGAGGCCGCCGAGGCACTCGTCGACTACTACCGCGCGATCGCCGGCGAGCACCCTGACTGGGACGAATACCGCCAGGCGATGATCGATCAGGGCAAGTCGCTGCTGCGGATCACGGCCACCCGCAGCGGCCCGATCGCCACCGGCGGCTTCCCCGCGCGGCTGGCATGATGTGGCGGTCCTCACCATAGCGCCCGAGAGGCGAGGGGCGTCCGGATAACGTTCGGTTCGACGGGAGGAGTCGCCTGTGAACGTGAGCGAGTTCCGGACGGGCCTACGCGCCTGGCTGGAAGACAACGACCTGACCCCCGGCCCCGATGGGTCGCTGGCAGGACAGGTCGAACAGCTCGGGCGGGTGCGCCGGGCCCTGTTCGACGCCGGATGGATGCGCTACGGCTGGCCGGAGCACGTCGGCGGCCTCGGTGGTCCGGCGGTGCTGCGGGCGGTGCTCGGGGAGGAGATCGCCTCCCGTGAGCTTGCCCCGCCGAACTTCTACGCGCTCATCGAGGTACTCGTCCCGACGATGATCGACTACGCTCGGCCGGAGCTCGCGGCCGAGATGGTGCCCCGACTGCTGGGCGGTGCCGAGCAGTGGTGCCAGGGCTTCTCCGAGCCGGGTTCGGGTAGTGACCTCGCGTCGCTGAGCACCAAGGCCGGGCAGCGCGGCGACACCTGGGTGGTCAACGGGCAGAAGGTGTGGACGAGCCTCGCGCAGTTCGCCCAGCGCTGCGTGCTGCTGACCCGCACCGGCCCCGGGCACGGCGGCATCACCGCGTTCTTCCTCGACATGGACACCCCGGGCATCACCGTGCGCCCGATCCTCGCGATGCACGGCGAGGAGGAGTTCTGCGAGGTCTTCTTCGACGACGTCGTGATCCCGGCCGACCGGATGCTCGGCAAGGTGGGGGACGGCTGGGCGGTGGCGGGCTCGGTGCTCCCGTTCGAGCGGTCCACGTCCTTCTGGCACCGGATCAACCACCTGTACGCCCGGTTCGACCATCTGCTCGCCGAGGCCGTCGACCCGGACGAGGCCGCTCTCGGCGCGACCTACCTGGGTCTGCACACGGCCCGCTGCCGCTCGCACGGCACCCAGCTGCGCTTCGGTGAAGGTCTCCCGCTCGGCCCGGAGACGTCCGTCGACAAGGTGCTGCTGGGCACGTCCGAGCAGCACCTGTACGACGCGGTGCGCGAGCTGCTGCCCGGTGCGGTCGAACTCGCCGACTCGCAGTGGCGCCCCGAGTACCTGTACTCCCGGGCGGCCACCATCTACGGCGGTAGCAGCGAGATCCAGCGCAACATCATCGCCCGCCGGCTGCTCGGCCTCGGGAAGGAATAACTCATGGACGCCGCTGAGCGGGACCTGCTCGGACAGAGCCTTCGCAAGATCATGACGTCCACCGTCGCCGGCCCGACGCTGGACGGCGAGCTGGCCGAGCTGGGCTGGCCCGAGCTGCTCGCCGAACTGCCCGAGGTGGCCGTTCCGCTGGTGTTCGGTCTGCTCGGGGAGACGGGCGCGGTCGCCTCCGTACTCAACGACGTGGTCCTCGCCGCGGGCGGCCAGGAGATCGGCGGCACCCCGTCGCTGCCCTACGCCGGCGGCCGCTGGCTGGTCTGGGCCCGTGACGTCGAACCGCCCGCCGGGGCCGCCGTCGAGAGCACCGGCCCGACCGGTGCGTTCGCGGTGCTCGACCCGGCACTGCCGCTGCGGCAGGTCGACGCCGGCGAGCCGCTGACCGACGCCGCCCTCGCCGCCGGGCGACGGGCGCTGGGCTGGTGGCTGGTCGGTTCGGGACGCGCGATGCTGACCCTCGCCCGGGAGCACGCGCTGGCCCGGGCCCAGTTCGGCAAGCCGATCGCCTCGTTCCAGGCCGTCCGGCACAAGCTGGCCGAGACCCTGGTTGCCCTGGACGGTGCCGAGGCCACCCTGCTGCTCGCCAGCGACGACTTCAGCTCGCTGCTGGCCAAGGCCGCCGCCGGCCAGGCCGCGCTCACCGCGGCCAAACACTGCCAGCAGGTCCTCGCCGGCATCGGCTACACCACCGAACACGACCTGCACCGCCACATCGAGCGTGTCCTCGTCCTGGATGGCCTGCTCGGCTCCACGAAGGAACTCACCAAGCAGATCGGCGCCACCCTGCGCCGTGACCGCGTCGCCCCCCGCTACGCCCACCTTCTCTGAGGGGACGCGCCCCGCGCCACGCCTGAAAGCAGGATCCGCTCACACGGGTCGTCATGGTCGGCACCTCGCACCCGACCGCGGCGACCCGTGTCGCGCGTGGGGCGCGCCGGGGTCGCCGCGAACGGTGCGAGGGTCCGGGCTATGCGGATGTCGCCTGGGCGGTGGGGGCGACGACCGGAGATGGCTGCTCAGGAGGCCAGGGGTGGCCCGCCGACCACCAACGGTCGATGTCACGTCATCCGGCGCCGCGGGGACGTTCTACACTACGTAGACGTAAGGTCCGGTAGCCGTGGGGTCCCGGCCGGTCGGTGCCGCTGGTCGGCGCCGCTGGTCAGGGTGAACGTCTGATGTGCGTGAGGTGCTGGTAGCGATGGGGCTGGGCGGGGCCGCCACGCCGCGGTTGCCGCGCAGCCTCACCTTCTCGCTGGCCTGCACCGGGCTCGCCGCGGTGGCGCACACGCTTACGCACGGCGGGGCGCCACCCGGGCCCGTGCTCGCCGGGGCTGCCGGCGGCGTGGCGCTGCTGACCGCGCCGTTCACCGCACGGGTGCGTCCACTTCCGCTGGTCATCGCCGCGATGGTCACGCTGCAGGCCGGGCTGCACACCCTGTTCGCCCTGACGGCGAACTCCACCGGACGGATGTACTCGGCGATCGAGGCCGGGCTGTGCATCGCCGACCGCGGCGCCCTGCCGGACACGGCCGTGCGACACATGGTGCGGGTGCAGGCCAGCCTGCTGCCCGCGCCACACCGGATGCCGCTGGCGCCCTGGCAGGGCGCGCCGGCGATGCTCGGCGCCCATCTCGGCGCCGCCGCCGCGACCGCGTTGCTGTTGCAGCGCTGTGACGAGGCTGCCAGCACCGCCGCCCGGCTGCTGGCCACCCTCACCGCCGTGGCCGCCCGCGCCACCGAGCTGCTGCGTCGGACCGTCCGGCTCGGTCGGTGGCTGCGCACGGCGGCCGCCCTGGCCAGCGGGCGACGACCGGCCCGTCCACCGCTGCCCGCCGCCGGCGGACGGCGCCCCGCCATCCGGCTGCTGCGCCACACGTGCGTCCGGCGCGGCCCGCCGCTCGCAGGTCCCGCCGCCGGCGCGTTCGCCGGCCGCGGTTGACCGGGCTCGGCTTGCGACCGACCCGCGTGATCACCGGGCGGCGACGCCCGGCCGGGCCACTGCGCTGACATCAGGGCGCACCGACGCGGCCCACGCCGACGTCAGGCCGCCGGCTCCCGCCGATGCGGGCCGCCGGCATGAGCCCGCGGCAGCCCACGAACCGTGTGCTTCGCCGTGCCCGCGGCACCGTCGACGCCCGAACACGCGGCTTCCCCCACAGACTTCCTCGACGTGCGAAGGACATCCCCAGCGTGGACGCCACCCCGCCAGCCGAACACCCGCCAGTCGAACACCAGACGGCCGAACCTCAGACGGCCGAACCTCAGACGGCCGAACACCGGGCCGCCGATTCCCCCGAGCGTCGTACGCGTGGCGGCGGGCAGCCGTCCGGACGCCGCGGCGGGGGTCGGCGCCGGGCCGTCCCCCGAGCCGGGGTCGGGGCGCTGGCCCTGGGACTCGCTCTGGCCCTCGCCCTGACGGGATGCGGCGGGGGCTCGGCGACCTCGGCGGACGCCAACGGGGTGATCGTCCACCTCGACGACGCCACCGACGCGTCCGGCCTGCGCGGGACATCGCTGGCCGCCCCGATGCCCAAGCCGGACGTGCGCCTGACCGACACCAGCGGCCAGCCGTACGACCTGCGCGCCGCCACGACCGGGAAACTCACCCTGGTCTACTTCGGCTACTCGCACTGCCCGGACGTCTGCCCGACCACGATGGCCGACATCGCCGCCGGCCTGAGCGAGACCAGCGCCGCCGTCCAGCAGAAGGTCTCGGTGGTGTTCATCACGACCGACCCCGAACGCGACACCCCGGCCGTGCTCCACAGCTGGCTGGCCCAGTTCAACCCGGCGTTCGTCGGTCTCACCGGCACCTGGGAGCAGATCGCCGGCTACGCCGACCAGTTCGGCATCCCGGTGGAGAAGCCGCGCCAGCAGGCCGACGGGAGCTGGGTGGTCGACCATGGCTCGCAGGTCACCGCGTTCGGCCCGGACGGCGTCGCCCGGGTCGTCTACCTGGCCGGCATCACCCCCGCCGACTACGCCCACGACCTGCCCACCCTGGTCAAGGGTGCCTGATGACGGCGGACTCCACCTCGGCCCCACCGTCCAACCCCGTTGAGGAGCCGGATGGGCGAGGGCCCTCAGCGCGCGAAGCGGGACGGGCCCCGGGACCCGGGCAGGGAGCCGGGCGGGGGCTGGGGCGGCGCGCGTTCCTGGGCCGGGTCGGGCTGGTCGGCGCGGGCGGGATCGCGGGCGGTGTCACCGGTGCGCTGGTCGAACACGCCACGGGGCCGGACGGGCCAGGCTCGCTGGAACGGCAGCGGGCCCGGGCGGTCGCCGCGGTCCGGCCCGCAGGCCCCCATCAGCCGGGAATCGCCGGCCCTCCCGCCGCGCACCTGGTGTTCACCGCCTACGACCTGACCGGCGATGCCGCCGTCACCCCGGCCCAGACCCGCACGGCACTGCGGGACCTGCTCACCGCGTGGACCCGCACCGCCGCCACGGTGATGGCCGGCGAGCAGCCCGCCGACGGCGGCCAGCGGACCCTCGGCCTCGCGCCGTCCGCCCTGACGGTCACCTTCGGGCTGGGCGCGTCGGCGCTGACGCGGGCGGGGCTCACCAACCGGATTCCCCCGCAGCTGGCCCCGATCCCGGCCTTCCCACATGATCAGCTCGACCCGGCCCGCCGGGACGGTGACCTGGCCGTGCAGATCTGCGCCGAGGATCCGATGGTGGCCGCGTCGGCCGCCCGCACCCTGGACGTGCTCGCCCGCCGGTACGCGTCCCCACGCTGGCGGCAGCACGGTTTCCGCCAGTCGGCGGCCGCCTCGGCCGAACCGACCGGCACCCCCCGCAACCTGATGGGCCAGTTCGACGGCACCAACAACCCGGCCGCCGACACCGCCGTGTTCGACCTGGCGGTCTGGGCCGACACGACCGCACCGGCCTGGATGACCGGCGGCAGCTACCTGGTCGCCCGACGCATCCGGATGCTGCTGGACCGGTGGGATCTGCTCACCGTCGACGCGCAGGAGAAGGTGATCGGCCGGCGCAAGTCCGACGGCGCACCGCTGAGCGGCGGCGGCGAGCACACCGACCCGGACTTCCTCGCCCGCACGGCGGACGACAGCCCCGTCATCCCCGCGAACTCCCATGTGCGGCTGTCCCACCCGCAGTTCAACAACGGCGTGCGGATGCTGCGCCGCGGCTACTCCTACCAGGACGGTCTGGACGCCGACGGTGACCCGGACGCCGGCCTGTTCTTCCTGGCCTACCAGGCGGACCCGCGCACCGCGTTCACCGCCGTCCAGCGCAAGCTCGACCGCCTCGACGCCCTCTCGGCCTTCGTGCGCCACACCGGCAGCGCCCTGTTCGCCGTCCCGCCGGCCGCCCCCGCCGGGGGCCACGTCGGCCAGCAGCTTCTGGAGAGCTGACCCATGACCAGCCATTCCCCCCACCGCCACCATCGGGCCGGACGGCTGCTCGCCGCGACCGCGCTCGCCGCGGCAACCCTGCTCGCCACCGCGGCCTGCGGATCAGCCGACCCGGACACCGCCAGCACCCCACCCACCACCGGCAGCTCGGCCACCACCGGCAGCTCGGCCACCGGCGGCAGCTCGGCCACCGGCGGCAGCTCGGCCACCGGCGGCAGCTCGGCCACCGGCGTCCCGACCGCCACGCCCGGTACCGCCAGCGCGGACGTCGCTGACCTGCACATCCGCGGCGCCTACATCCCGCAGCAGTCGTCCGAGACGGAGGCCGCCGTGTACTTCACCGTCACCAACACCGGCGGCACGCCGGACACCCTCACCTCGATCACCACACCGGCGGCGCCCCAGGTCAGCCTGCACACCACGGTGAGCCGCGGCGGATCGGCGTCCATGCGGATGGTCACCGAACTCGCCGTTCCCGCGCACGGCACGGCGACGCTCGCCGTCGGACACAACCACGCCATGCTGGAGCACCCGGTCCACCGCCTGACCAAGGGCGAGCAGGTGCGGCTCACCCTCGTCTTCACCCATGCCGGCACCGTCACCCTCACGGTGCCGGTCCTCGGCTACACCGGCCCCAGCGCACATGACATGTCCGGGATGGACATGCCCGGGATGGACATGTCCGGGGCCGCGGCCCACGGCTAGCGACGGCCGGCGACGGTCGGCTGTCGTCGTTGTCGCCGGCATCGGCGCTGGCGCTGGCGCTGGCGCTGGCGGCAACGGTGGCACGCGTCACGGACGTTTCCTAGGGTGAGCGCCGTGGACCTTCACAAAAGCAGGCACCTGGACGGCAAGGTGATCGTCATCACGGGCGCAGCGGCTGGTTTCGGCGCGCTGATAGCGACCCGAGTGGCGGCACGGGGCGCGATCCCGGTGGCCCTCGACGTCGACGCCGACGGCGCCGGCAAGGTCGCCGCCGCGATCGAGGCCGACGGCGGGCGGGCGCTCGGCATCGGTCTGGACGTGCGGGACAGGCCGGCCTTCGCGGCCGCCGCCGCCCAGGTCATCTCGACGTTCGGCCGGCTTGACGTGCTGGTCAACAACGCCGGGGTGATGCCGCTGGCGTTCCTCGCCGACCACGCGCGCGCCGCCGAGGCCTGGGACCGGGCCATCGACATCAACCTCAAGGGTGTCCTGCACGGCGTCTACGCGGTGTACGACCACATGTCCGAGCACGGCGGGCACATCGTCAACATCTCCTCGATCTACGGGAACTCCGGTGTGGCCGGGGCTGCCGTCTACGGTGCGACGAAGGCCGCCGTCGCGACGTTGTCGAACGCGCTGCGAGTCGAAAGCCAGGGGAAGATCAAGGTGACCCTGGTGCGTCCCAGTGGCGTGCTCGGCACGAACCTCAGCGGCACCATCATCGACGGCTCGGCCGCCGCGCCCCTGGCCGCCCACCGGATCGCGTCCTGGCAGGAGCACATCACCGAGCTACGCGAGGGCCGTCTCCCCACCGCCGCGCGCGACCCCGAGCAGACCCCGTACTGGACCCTCGCCCCGAATGACGTCGTCGACGCCGTCGTCCACGTCATCGACCAGCCGCTCGGCGTCGCCATCACCGACCTGACCGTGCGCGCGACCGGCGAAGACTATGTCTACTGAGTCACCGTCTACTGAGTCACCGTCACAGGCTCCCCGTCCCATAACGAGGACAGCGGCCGCCGCGGGCGCCGCGGACACGGCGACGCCCGCGGCGGCCGCGCAGGCGTTGGGCCGGGCGGTCGCGGAGGCGGTCGAGGTGTTCGAGACCCTGCGCGACGACGAGTGGGCGCTCCCCTGCGCATGCCCCGGCTGGACGCTGCACACCGTGCTCGCGCATCTGACCAGCGGCATCGCCGGCATCACCGGCCTGCTGCCACCCGAGCCGCCCCCGCCGGGACTCGAGTTCGAGGCCGCGACCGACGTCCAGGCCCGCGCTCTCACCGCCCGTCCACCCGCTGAGCTGCTCGCGCTGCTCCGCACCGCCGGACCCGCCGCGTCCGCCCTGTTCGGCGCCCTGCCACCCGCTCTGGCCAGCCGGCAGATCAGCATGGGTACCGCCGGCACCTACCCCTTCCCGAGCTTCGCCGACGCCCTGACCTTCGACGCCACCTGCCACCTGCGCTGGGACGTCCTCGCCCCGCGCGGCCCCATCCAGCGTGACCTGCCGGACGTCGACCCCGCCCGGTTGTCCGCCGCGGTCCGCTGGCTCGCCGGCGGCATCCCGCAGATGACCACCCGGTCCTTCCGGGACCTGCTCACCGACCCCCTCACCATCGCGATCACCGGCCCCGACCCCCTCTCGATCCACATCGCGCCTCATGCCCAGCGGGTCGAGATCACCCCCACCTCGAACGGGACCGGGCCGGCGGCGGGCACCAGCCGGGCGACTGTGCGCGCATCGGCGCAGGACTTCGTCCTGTGGGCGACCGGCCGCGAACCACGCCAGGGCCGCACCGAGGTCCTCGGCGATGTCGCCTACGCGGACCGGGTGCTCGAGGAACTGCGCGTCTACTGACTCACCCACGCCGCGCGGGAGCGCGGGTCGAGCTTCGCGGTCGTCCGGCGGGGACGTCCAGTGTGGACGCGAGGATGCCGAGGGGGTAAGGGCCGAGCTTCGCGGTCGCCAGCCCAGGGGTTGCGCCCCTGAACCTCGGCACGGTGGGATCAAGCCAGACTGCCGTCCCATATATGCGTATATGGGCGGTTCTCAGGGTGCGATGGTGCGGAGTCGAGCACCTTGGCACCCGCGCATCGCGGTCAGATCACGGCCAGATCGCGGAAATGATCATGTCATGCCGAGGGTTGTTCGAGGATTTCGGCCCCCCACACCTAACAACCCTCGGCATGTGGCCGAATAGCCCTCGGCATCCGGCCGCAGCCCGAGGAGTTGGCCGCCGAGGGCTGGGGCGCTGGGGCGCTGGGGCGCTGGGGCCGATTTCGCCATGATCACCGGCGCGCCGAGATCTTGGACGAGACGAGTGGACGGGGGCCGCGGGCGGGCGCGATGCAAGAGGCGTCTCATGACGGGGATGCCTCGGGAGCCGGCGTCCTAACGTGGGAGCACGTGACCGCCGTCGATCCGCAACCCGCCACGTCGCGACCCGCCACGCCACAACCCGCCGCGTCGCGACCCGCCGCGACAAAGACCGGTCACCCCCGGTCACCTGACGCGGAGCCGCCGGGCGACTCGCCTCTGTCCGGCGGTCCAGCTCCAGCCGGCGATGGGACGGTGCCGCCGGAGGCGTCGACGTCCGAGGGGGTGTTGCTGCCGGGTTCGCCGGCGTTGCGGCGGCTGCAGACGGCGGTGGTGGCGGCGGGGCTGGCCGCGTTCGCGATGCTCTACTCGACGCAGGCGTCGCTGCCGCAGATCGCGGACACCTTCGGGGTGGACGCGACGCTGTCCAGTCTGACCGTGTCGGTGACGACCGGGGCGCTGGCGATCTCGGTGCTGCCGATGTCGGCGTTGGCCGATCGGTTCGGTCCGACCCGGGTGATGATCGTCGGGCTGGTGACGGGCTGCCTGTGCGTGGGGTTGGGGGCGGCGGCGCCGAACCTGCCGCTGTTCCTGGTCTCCCGGGGGGCGGCGGGGCTTTCGTTGGCGTCCGTCGTCGCGGTGGCGATGGGGCACATCGGCGATCGGGTGCATCCGCGGGCGGCGGCGCCGGCGGTCGGGATGTACGTGTCGGCGACGTCGCTTGGGGGTCTGCTCGGCCGGCTCGTCCCCGCGGCGCTTGACAGCCAGGCCGGCTGGCGGGTCGCCGTCGCCGCTGTGGCCGGGGTCGGGGCCGTGTGCACGGCGATCTTCGCGGTGACCGTCCCCGGTGGGGTGCGGGCTCGCGGCCGCGGCACCCGCCGTAGGTCGGCGGACATCGGCAAGCCGGTCGGTGCCGGTGCCGCGGACCAGCCGGACCGGGGCGGTGGGGCGGGGGTCGTGATTCGGCGGCATCTGCGGGACCGGGGGATTCTGCGACTGTGCGGGGTCGGAATGGTGCTGATGGGCGGCTTCGTGGCCACCTACAACTATCTGACCTACCGACTCACCGAGGCGCCGTTTCGGCTGTCGAGCGCGACGATCGGGCTGGTGTTCTGCGCGTATCTCGCCGGCACGGTGACCTCGACGGCGGCCGGACGGCTCACCGTTCGGCTCGGCCGGCGGCCGGTGCTGCTGGGGGCGATCGCGATCGCCCTGGCAGGGCTCGCGCTCACGGTGCCGGACAACCTTGGCTGTGTGCTGGCCGGGTTGGTCATCTATACGGCGGGGTTCTTCGCGGCCCATTCCGTGGCCAGCGGATGGGTCGGTGCCCGGGCGGTGACCGGGCGGGCCGAGGCGTCCGCACTGTATCTGCTCGGCTACTACCTGGGGTCCAGTGTCGGTGGCACGCTGATCGGACTGGCCTGGACGGCCGCCGGCTGGCCGGCCACGGTCTGCTGCGTCGCCGCGACCCAGCTCGCCGCCGCTGTGCTCGCACCGCGCTCCGAGCCGTCTCTGGTCCCGTCCTGACCTCGGCCCCGGCCGGGCCAGAACG